>JBGCGB010000014.1:0-4579 GCA_045110335.1 Woeseiaceae bacterium | reverse complement strand
TACGCGGGGCTCGCGCTGACTGAGTTGTATCTGGGTCGGACGGAGTCTGCGAGCAAGCACTGGGAACTGGCGCTGGCCGGATTAAACACACTGACAGAACGCGGTCAGCTGCGGACGCTCGGGAATTATTACTTTAGTAATCAGCAAGACTACGACAAGGCGCTCGAAACCTATGAGCGGCTGGTTGAGCGATATCCGGTTGATAACGTGGCACAAAACAACCTGGCGGTTGCGGCGTTTTATGCGCTTGATTTTGATCGGGCGTTTGAGGTGGGGCGTGTCGTTGCGGACCGATATGCAGACCGAAGCGCTTTTGCAGCCAATCTGGCGTTGTATGCGATGTATGCCAGTAATTTCGACGAGGCCCGGAGTGTCGCGGATAAAGTAATCGAGCTGGATCCTGTCAATGCCTACGCCAATTTTGTGATTGCCCAGACGCAAGCGATGGCTGAAGAATGGCCAGCTGTTGAAAGCACTTATGAAACAATGCAAGCGCATGATCAGTTTGCGAGATCGGTGGCTGCTGAAGGCTTGGCGGATTTGGCGTTGTACCGCGGGGATACCGTTAAAGCACTTCAAACGTTGGAAAAAGCCATTGATGCTGAATTGGCGCTCAACGCACTGAACACCGTCGCACTCAAACACACGATGCGGGCTGATGCCTATCTATTGCTGGGTGACAATGAACAGGTGCTCGAGGCCACGGCTGCTGCGCTGGAAATCGAGGCAAACGATCCCGCCGTTTTGGTGCCAGCGGCGCTGGCGTTCATCGAGTTATCGCAGTTCGAAAAAGCAGAAGAAATCATCACCACTCTGTCCGATGGCTTTTCCAAATCGCGTCGCGCTTATGGTCAGGCATTGCGCGCCAACCTAGCCAGCAAGCAGGGCGACACGGAAGCTGCCATTGAAGCGGCAAATGCGGCGATTGAACTAGCCGATCTTTGGTTGATTCGACTGGTGAGAGCAAACGTGTTGTTGAAAGCCGATCGATTGACTGATGCACAAGCCGACCTGTTGGACTGTGAGGCCCGGACGGGCGAGGGTATTGCGGTATTTCTAAATGATCGACCGTCGCTTCGATTCATTAGACAATTGGAAGCGCTTCGCAAAACCGCTGGCACGACGTAGCGCTGCCAGCTGCTACCAGCTCCGACGCAGTTGAACGGACAAATTCACACCCCGGGCATCGACGCCAGACCCATGGATGCGGAACTGTTTGTCGAGCATGTTCTCTAGCCGGGCGTTGAGCTGCCACTGATCATTGAGGGGATGCTGAACACCGGCGTTGAGGGATAGCCAACCGGGTGTTCCCTCCGGGTTGATACGGGCATCGCGTAGATCGCGTGAGCTTAACCGGTCTTGTCGTGCGGCGAACTGAATGCCTGCGGACAGACGTGTTTGGGATGCTGTTGACCACTCGAGATTTGCTTGCCCGTTTAACGGCGGGATGCGATCGGCTGCTTCCCGCTCGGGATTAAACTCAACGCCATGAATGGCATTGATCACGACGTTAAGCGTCAGCGACTCGTTGAATGCGTATTGTGCATCGACTTCGATGCCCGTGAGTTCGGCGCGCGCAACATTAGCGTTCTGAACCAGATCACGACCATCTGTTGTCTGCTCGCCCGTCGGCACTGAGGCAATGCGATCCCGGTAGTTGAGCCGGAACAAGGTGGCGTTGAGTTGCAGTCGCTCTTGTTGATAGCGAAAACCGATGTCGTACTGGATGGCCGTCTCAGGTTGTAGGTCGCTATTCGGAAGATTGAAGCGATTGCCCGGGCGTGCGCCACTGGCGCCAAGATCGAAAATGTTAGGGGCACGAAAGCTGCGCCCGATGTTGGCGGTCAGCGATAGTGCGTCGGAGAGTGTCATCAGCCAGCCAAGTTCGCCACTGACATCGGTATTGTTGAGCGCAGGTGCGATCGGGCTGTTGGTGTCGGCTTCAAGATCCGTCACACGCAAACCTGCCGTGAGCGTGTGATGGGTGTGCGGGGTCCACGCGACTTGCGCAAAGATGGCGGCCTGATCAAGGCTGGAACCGTCCGGAAAGCGCGGTGCAGCGGTGAGTTCCGCGCCACTGAGAAGATCAACCGTATTGCGACTGCTGGCGACGGCGTCGTGATACCACTCGGCACCAATGATCCACGAGCCTTGTTCGAAGTCGCGACTGCCGGTTGCACCGACATGAAACAGATCGCTTCGATTGGACTCAATGGTCCGCACGACCGCGTTTCGGTTGCGCGTTCTGCGATCATCATCGATGCGTTGCCACGCGCTGCGCAGTTGCCAGTTCATCCCGAATATACCGTCGTCGATATCGGCGCCGACATGCAGGAAGGTACGTTGATTCGGTTCGAAGAAAAACTCATCCGATGCCGCATCGTCTTCACCGAAGCCGGCATTCAACTCATCGACACGTGGCGTACTGGGCTGGCGCATCAGTTGTGCGTCGGCAAACCAGATCGTACTTGCCGAGAGCTTTTGGCGAACTGCAGCCCGGAACCCAAATGCTTCGAAGCCGCTCGGCCGGATGCGTTCGCCACCGCCAATTCTTCGGTCGCTGGTGCGCATCGCGTCGAAAGATAACAAACCGGCGATATCTTCACCGGCGGCTTCGATGGTCGCCGCTGTGGCGCGTAACGTGTCTGCCGAATTCGCGCTCAACAGGGCATCACCTCGTAGCACGCTTCCGCTGTCCGAGAACTCAGGCTTGCGGGTGATCATATTGATGACGCCGCCAACGGCATCGCTGCCATAAAGCGCCGCTGCCGACCCGCGGAGCACTTCGATACGTTGCACGCTTGCGCCCGGCACTAGCGCAACATATTGAGTGGGCGCGCTTCTGAAGATGGCGTTGTTGAGGCGAATGCCATCAACCAAATGCAGCACTTCGGAGCCTTTTAATCCTCTTACAATCGCGGCGCCCTGGCCGGGTGTAGTCTCCTGCAAAAGCACACCTGGGGCGAAGGCCAGCGCGTCGGTAACGAGCGTTGCTGTTTCAATTTTCGACTGATCGATAATGCTGACCGGTGTTGGTATGGACGTCACACTGCTGTCACGCCGCGTTGCGGTCACTTGAATCTCATCGATGACCGACTGGGCGTTAGCGTGACTGCTAGCCAATAACCCTAACGCGCACAAGAATCGGGTCATGCTGACCTTGAGTTTGCGTGGGTGACGGATTGAAAACTGGTCTGGAGCGTTGCGAGGCGAACTTGGCATTCCGGTCTATTCATAAACTTCGACCGCGAAGGCTACCAACTTTGTGCAGGCGCTGCTTGATGCATCGCATGGGAACGCCTGAACAGGCGATAAAAAAGTGGCCGCAGGCTTGGTGCACCGTTGGCCACGGGTTGTGGTGGCTACGTCAAGGGGGGCAACGTAGCTACCGTGCCTCTTTAATCGACTAGACGGTCCCGTTTCGGCGGATCACCGACTGGCTTGCACGCCAATGGTTTGTCTTCCGGGGCTTCACAATTGCCTTCGACCCGTTCGTCCTCACGGCCGCTAAACGTACAGTAGTCGCCTTGCGTTAATGTAGCGCAGGCTTCCACTGCTGCTTTCGGCGGTCCACGATGCCCGCCGTGGCGTTTGTTGTCTTGTTGATCATCTGCCGTCGCTGTGGAGGCAAGCAATGTCATTGACAACAAAATGAGTACCTTGTTCTTCACGATAGTCTCCGTCTCTTTTCGTTAAATCAGGAGAGAGTTTGCTGCATCGGTTCGCAGCTAGCATGAAGAAACTGTGGAGAAAGCCCGCAATCGTGTTCACTCAGTCGAGTTTATAGCCCACGCCATAAATTGAACGGATGAAATCGTCTGTACCGATCGCGGTATGAATCTTCTGACGCAGATTCTTAACGTGAGAGTCTACGGTCCTATCACTGACAATGCGGCCGTCTACATAGATGCTGTTCATCAGTTGATCGCGCGAGAATACGCGGCCCGGTTTGCTGGCCAACAAAGACAGTAATCTGAATTCAATGGGCGTCAGATCAAGCGCGTGATCTTCGATGCGGGCGCTGAATTTGTCTTCGTCAATGTGAAGTCCGCGATAGGTCGCTGGATTGCTGTTGCCAGTCATGCCCGCCCGGCGCAACGTTGCTTTAACACGTGCGACCACTTCACGCGGGCTAAACGGCTTGCAGATGTAATCATCAGCACCCAGTTCCAAACCTAAAAGTCGGTCTATTTCGTCAATGCGTGCCGTGACCATGATGATGGGTACTTCGGAGTGGTGTCTTAGCTCGCGACAGATGGTAAGCCCATCCTTGCCGGGTAACATTAAGTCCAGCAACACGATATCCGGCTGGTGTTCTTTGCACCATGCATCCACGTCGTCACCATCGCTGATCCAGTGTGTGGCGTAGTGCGATTGCTCTAAATAATCCGTGATGAGCTTCGCGATTTTGGGCTCATCTTCAACAACCAGTATTAAGGCCGTATCGGTCATGGACGATTTCCTGATTCACTCGTGTTCGGGATCTGAATTCGGATCAACAGACCGCCAGTTTCTGCGTTGATGGCTTCGATCGTGCCATGGTGTGCGGCGACGATGGCTTTGCAAATGGATAAACCCA
>JBGCGB010000013.1:0-137166 GCA_045110335.1 Woeseiaceae bacterium | reverse complement strand
TGTTGATCGGCGGCGGATTTAGGTTGCGGACCTTTAGCGGTGTAGGTTGTGTTGCCATCAAAGCTCAAGTCGATAATCGTGCGTCCATCCCGAACAGATTCAATGCGAACTTTGCCATCCGCTTGATGCGCATCTCGCTTGCTCCAGTCGTAGACGCGCCACATGTCATGTCGCTCATGTCGACTGGCGACACCATCACGGTAGAAAACGGCATAGCCACGCATAGAAAGTGTTTCCGGTCGACGCCATTGATCACCACCGGCGGCCTTATAGGCACGTTGCATGATCGTTGCGGCATCCAGCGTATCCGCAGGCGTTAGCGTTGCTAGCGTTTGCGTTGTTTGTTGTGTGCACGCTGATAGCCATGTTGCAGACGCAAGCGCAATGAGAATGAGTCGTCGCGGTGATCTTTGGTTCATGAGAATAGTCTTGCGTATAAGGCGTGATATCTCAAGGCCATCGCTTCAGCGCTAAATTCGCTAATACGTTGTCGGTTGGCGTTCGCAAATTTCAATTGTTGTGGCTCGTCTTTGATCAACTGATCGATCGCGGTGAGCCAGCCTGATTCATCGTCCGGCTCGACCAACAAGCCGTTTTCACCATGGTGGATAATATCCGGGATGCCGCCGGTGATGCTCGCTGCGATCGGAAGTTCGGCGGCCATCGCGTCCAGCAACGTTGAGCCAAGCCCTTCGTGCCTGGACGGAAACGCAAAGATATCGAAGGCTGCCAGATAGTGATGAACGTCGCTAACCTGACCTGCAAAAATGACATTGGGTAGATCTCGCGCAGTTTCTTTCAGTAAGGCTTCATCGCGGCCTGAGCCCGCCAGTACAAACGTGTATTGGGGTCTCTGTTTTGCCATTTGAAGCAGCATCATTTGGCCTTTGTGCGCCGTAACCAGAGCGCCGACATGGCCAACGACGGGCCGATCGCCAAATGATTGCCTGAGCGCACGCACGCGTTCCTTGTCGATATCATGGCCCGTATAAGCACTCGGAATTGTCTCGACGGTTTGTCCGGGTACGTACTCCGCTAACTGATTGCTGATCGCACTGGACAGGCCGACAAGGACATCGGCGCGCCGATACATCGAGCGCGTGATCGCGTGATCGCGAATGGGTTTGATTTCGCGACGCGTAACGACGTAGCGATGGCCAAAGAACACATTCGCTAACGCGGCGGCTTGAATGGCACGTCCTTCGTGGATGTGAATCAAATCACTGCCGCGCACGGCGCGTACGGCACTCGGAATGCCCGCCACGGGCCGGCGGTCAAGATGGGCCAGATCCGCGAGACGAACGATGAGCGGTTCTGCTTTGCGCGCCACTAGACGCTGTCGATAGCCAAGCGCGTCGAGCTCACGAATCAATAGTTCGGTTTGGCGCTCTCCGCCACGAAACCCGCGTGCAATGTTGACGTGCGTAATTTGCGGGGCTGCCGGCTGGCTGGGAGACGGCGGGTTTGCAGAAGCGGTGTCGATAGCAGCAATACTCCAAGACTTGCCGCAGGATGCTGACTTCACCGGCGCAGATCAAGGGAAAAGCCTTTGCCAAGTTCACCAATAATCGTATGACTTGCACAAAAACAACAGTTTCATATGTTAGTGGATGGTGCGTGATTATGCGCCTATGCGCGGTTTTGGGGCGTGCTAAGTAACTGATCTGCAGAGGATGGGCCAGTATGCGCATATTCATGCGCAAGAGAAATCGTTTGCTCTGCAACTTGTTTGTCGCGGTCACACAACGCGTTTGCCATTGACCAAAAACCTTGCTACAACCGTATCGCATGGCAGTGACATAACGTTACGCGCCACCAGCAGAAGCCACTTGTGTGGGCAGATTTTTAAGGAAGGGTGAAGATTATGCGCTGTTATCAGGGTATGGCGAGCGTCTTGTTAACAACTGCGGCATTGGCCGTATTGTCGACAGATATCGCGGCTCAAGAAGAAGAGCTTGAAGAAATTGTTGTGACCGGTTCACGTATTCAGCGTGATCCGAATTCTATTGCGGCACAACCCGTTCAGTCGTTGACTGCGCAGGAAATCCAGCTTTCCGGTGAATTTTCGATCACGGACGTCATCAATGATGTACCGGCGTTGTTTTCGTCGACAACCTCGGAGAGCTCGATCGATTCGGATTTTGCCGACGGGGCGAACATTCTGAACCTTCGGGGTCTCGGCGCTCAAAGAACGCTGGTGCTCGTAGACGGTCGCCGACACGTTGCGGGCAACTCCGGTACTGCTGCGGTTGATGTCGGTTCCATTCCGCTTCGCCTGATTGAGCGCGTAGAAGTGCTCACCGGTGGCGCTTCTGCGGTTTACGGTGCGGATGCCGTGACCGGCGTTGTAAACTTCATTCTAAAAGACGACTACGAAGGCTTCGAGATCGATGCCATGCGTGGTGTCAGTAGTGAATGGGACGGCGACCAGAGCACAATTTCTGCGTTGTGGGGCAAGAACTTCGCCGATGGGCGAGGCAATATCTCGGTCGCACTCGACTATCGTCGTGATGAAGGCTTGCGTGCCGATCAACGTGACGGCGCGAATTTGATTGGTTCCGGACGTGACTGGGTGAATCCGGCTAAGCGTTTCCAGCAAGGCGATATCGATCCGACATCGATGCCCAACTTTGCGCAGTACTATAATTTTGACAATACCGGCCTGATCAACTTCGGTTTGCCGATTCCCGAAACTGCTGCCGATTTTACGGCACTCTTTAATGGTGAGTTTGGTGCAAATCCGACTTTGACCGACGCTGAGCTGCAGATGATTGCGGCAGCGGCAGCAGCGCCTGCACGCGCGGTTTTACCCGGCAGGACATTCCCGTTTACTTCGGGTTATGGCTACATCATTCCGGGTAACCCGAACACCTTCACTGGTTTTGATCCGGCAACGCCGATCGATCTGGATGGTAACGGTCGACCCGATTGTACGGATTCGTTCACCGGCTATAACTCTTCATTCGGTGTTGCTGCGTTTGGTGCGCTGGGTGGTTGTTGGAATGTTACCGAAAACGGTACCTATCGTCCGGTTCAGGATGGTCTGATCGCATCCGGTTTCCAAGGCTTCGGTGGTGACTCGTTCAACACGATTCAGCCAAGAAACGGCTGGGTGATTCTGCCTGACGAAAAAATCACGGCGAACGTCGTGGGTCGTTTTGATATCAGCGACACGATGAGCGTTTTCGGTGAGTTCAAGTATTCGACGCAAGAGACCGAAAACCAGGCGCAACCGACATCGTTCTGGGATTTGTTGTTTGGTGCGGCCGATAACCCTTACCTGCCAAGTTTCATCCAACCTATTGCTGATGCAACCGGTGGTGTGGCGATTACGATCGATCCCATCGGTATCGGCGAAGGTCGCGTAGAGACGGAGCGCGACACGCTTCGCCTCGTCGCCGGACTAGAAGGTGAGTTCAGTAACGGTTGGCGTTATGAGGCTTCGGTGAACTATGGCCGTTTCGATCAAACGACATTCAACTCAAACCAAATCATCAATGACCGCTTCCTGGCGGCCATTGATGCGGTAACGGATCCCGCAACAGGCCAAGCGGCTTGCCGCTCATCGGTAGATCCGACAGCGCCGGCGACAACGACACCATTCAACATTCCTGCCTACGATCCGGGGTACTTCTCGTTTACTCCGGGTGACGGTAGTTGTGTGCCTTTGAATATCTGGGCAGGTGCGCCGGGTATTTCGCAGCAGGCGGTGGATTGGGTCACGCGGGCAACCAATACCGACGTGACGATTGATCAAACGGTTGTCAGCGGCTACATCGCCGGAGATTCTTCCGAGTGGTTCTCGCTGCCGGACGGCGCTTTGGATTTTGTCGCAGGCCTGGAATATCGAGAAGAGACTTCCGAGCAGACGTTTGATTCGTTTGCTCGTGGTGTTTTGCCCGCCGGTTCACCATTCGGCGCTGGTACGCAATTGTCGGATGTTTCCGGCAACGCTAACTTGTTGTTCCGGCCGGCGTTGGCGAACGCCAATGAAAGCGGAAAATATGATGCCACGGATTTGTTCTTCGAAGTGTCTGCACCGTTGCTAGTAGGACGGAAGTACGCTGAAGAGTTGGTCGTTGATGCGGCTGTTCGTTTCGCTGACTACTCTACGATCGGCAACGCGACCACTTGGAAGACCAGTATTTCCTATACACCCGTTCAGGATATTCGCTTCCGTGCCACCTTCTCTGAAGCGGTACGGGCACCGAATATCACGGAGCTGTTTGCGCCGACGACGGGGATTACTTCACGTCCGAATGATCCTTGTGATGCCGCACAAATTACAGCGATCGGTGCTGACAACCCAACGCTGGCTGCACAGATTCAAGCGAACTGTGTTGCTGATCTGACGGCGATTGGTATCGATCCTACCGACGGTGCCGGGACTTATACATTCGCGGATCCGCTATCGGCTGCATTTGGTGGCGTTCAATCAGGTAATCCGGATCTTAGTGAAGAGACGGCAGAAACGATTACCGTAGGTTTCGTTTTGCAACCGCGTTGGGTCGAAGGGTTAACGTTTAGCCTCGATTACTGGAACATCGAAATCGAAGAGGCCATCGCATCGGTTTCTGATCAGGATATCGTGAACGCCTGCTACAACGGCGCGTCTTTGAATCCTGTCTTCTGTGATCTCTTTACCCGGAACGGTGATCCCACTTCGTTGCAAGCAGGTGGTTTTAACTTCATTCAACGTAGCTTGGTGAACTTCGCGAAACAGGATACGTCCGGTTTCGACTTTAGCGCTGACTACAGCTTCGACTTGGGCGAGCATGGCTTCAACATCAAAGCGGCCGGCACCAAGGTACATGAGTTGAATCGCTTCTCGGATCCGCAAGACCTCGACTTTGTCGATGTAGAACTTGGTGAAGTCAACCGGCCGGAATGGGCTGGCAACATCTTCGTGACGTGGATGTACAACGACTGGACAGTCA
Source organism: Woeseiaceae bacterium (assembly GCA_045110335.1). Lineage (GTDB taxonomy): Bacteria > Pseudomonadota > Gammaproteobacteria > Steroidobacterales > Woeseiaceae > CALBPI01. The sequence goes on along the minus strand of JBGCGB010000013.1, from coordinate 132,229 downwards.
ATGTGCAATCGCAGTTCCAGGATGAGCAGTTGTTAAGCTTCCTCGAAATTGACACTGCGCGTTCTTTGTACGGCGACAGTGTGTTCCAGGACGAGTTTTGGCAGCACGATTTGAGTGTCGCATTCCAGTACTCGGACAAGCTCAACCTGTACGGTGGTATCAAGAACTTCACCGATGAAGTGCCGTTCATCACAGACTTTGCCTATCCGGCAAGTCCGCGTGGCCGTTTCTTCTTCGTGGGCGCGACTTACGTGATCCAGTAAGCGCACCAAGGATGCTTGGGGAGAGAGGCCGGTCGAAAGACCGGCCTTTTTTTATGGGCCCAACGACAGCGTGACTGAAAAGCGAACACCCTGCAGATCTCCGGATGTGTAATTGTCGGCTTCGATCATGCCGTCATGCGCTTCGGCAATCAGTCGGGCAATGTAAAGCCCAAAGCCTAAATGTGGTTGTGAGGCATCCGCTGCATTGTCACGTTTCGACATAAAGGTTTGGAATAACTGACCGGCATCGCCGGCGGGCAACTGAGAACCTTCATTGGTGATGTGAATCAGTGCGATGTCTGTGCGGCTTTCCAACGTAATTTGAATACGTTTGCCGACTGGCGAAAAACTGGCGGCATTATCGACCAGCTTATCGAGCATCTGCACTAGTAAATCGGCATTCCCGATGACCTGTAGATTTGGCTCGATGTCGCTCGACCATCGATGATTCGGAAATGTGCTCGCATAGGCGCCGGCTAGTTGTTGGACGACTTCGGACAAGGGTGTGCACTCGAAAATGGCATCGCGAGTTGCTTGCTCGGCACGGTTCGCCTGGCTCATAGCGTTAAGGATTTGGTGCAGGCGCGTGACGCCGGAACTGGCACGATCACCCAATGTCTTTTGCGCCGTATCCAAATCGCTATGCGCCAGATTTTCCAGAGAAGACTGGATAACGGCCATCGGCGTGCGCAGTTCATGCGATAGCTTGTCAGCCAATGATTGCAGCCACTGCTGTTGTTCATGAAGGCGTTGTAACAGCGCGCTAAAATCCCTACTGAGTCTGCCAACTTCATCCCGCGCTTTTTGTCCGGGTAATTGTGCGGTCAGTCTGCCGCGCGTATCCAGTGCGGTGCCCGCTGCGCGTGCCAAGCGCCGGATGCGCCATGACACCCATGTCGCCCAAACGAGCAGTAATCCCACAACACTGGCGGTGAGCAGAATGGTGCGTTTCGTAAGGCGCAACAATGACGGATTATTGAGCGTAAGAATTGCCGCGCTGTCTTGTCGGACCACCAATGCGCCCACGGTTTCCGTGCCTGTCTTGAGTGGAATGGCAGCGACACTCATGATCTCCCCATGGGTATCGGTTGCCCGAAACAAACTAATGTCGCCGGCAAGCGCTGACAGCACCGCCTGCGGCGCCACATTGGGGCGGTTGCCGAAATTGATCAAGTCGGTTTGCTTCGAGCCCAACAGTCGCCGATAGATAGCTGCCGTCGTGTCGTCTCGAGAGGGCTCGCCGCGAACCGAATCGCGTGCGCCCACGATGTCGGTTACGCGCCAACCATGGCTGTCGATAACGTAACGCTCCACATCCGGCACTTGCTGCGCCTGAAGAGTGGCCTGCAGTCCATCGTTGCGGCTGACGATACGCTGTACCGCTGGCCATTCGCCAGCCGTATCGTTTGCATCAACCGCTACATTAAGGCCAATGCCTAGCGAACAAATCGATCGCGGGAGCCTCATTTCCAGACGCGATCGTTGCGCGGTGACTTGCCAATTCGCACGGATTCGGAGGTTCGCATCTTTGCTGGCTGCTGACAGTAAGCCGGGGGCTTCTGGGGCAAACTCAACGTCATGTTGTCCCGCGCTATCGATACATCGAACTGCGATAATCGGTGTCGTTGGGCTATCGAATTCTACATAGGCCCAAAGTGCATTGCTGTGAATCCCGAGCGTCCACTCCGATGCTGCCTTTCGTTTAATCGACGTGCCGTCAGCATTGATCAGCCAGTCGTTGCTGAAACCATCGAGTAGTGGTGCGCGCGTTAGCGTATGCGCAAAGACCGCAGGGCGTTGGTCCTCCAGTGCCGTCAGCGATGCGGGATTTATCGTTGCTGCGATACCTTCGCCAATGTTGGCCAGGAAACCTGTCTGTGCATCACGCAAAGCGCTCTCCGTCTCACGGACAAAGTTGATACTGAGTAACGGTAAGCTGAGTGTCAGCAAGCCGATCAGGAATAGTTGCCGACGCAATGAAAACGACATGAGGTGCGTTGGCTAGGCTGGTCGCCAGCGATAGCCCATGCCATAAACAGTTTCGATTTGATCGAACGACTCGTCGGTTGCCTGGAACTTTTTGCGAATCCGTTTGATATGTGAAGTGACGGTATTGTCATCCAAGACGGTGTTGGCTGCGTCCATCAGTTGCTGGCGGTTCTTGACGTGCCCGGGGTGTCGCGCAAGCGCATGCACCAACCAATACTCGGTTAACGTTAAATCAATTCTGGTTTGCGCCCAGGTGATCGAAAAACTGTTTTCATCGATGGCGAGGGCGCCACGCTCCAGCGTTTTGGCGGGTGATTCCGCTTTGGACCGCATCACGGCGAGACGCCTGAACAAGGCAGCAACACGCGCCAATAAATGCGGCAGCGTAATATCTTTGGTCAGGTAATCATCGGCGCCCAGTCGTAATCCCGAAATGGCGTCAAACTCGCTGTCACGCGCGGTGAGGAAAATAATGGGCAACGTTGCCGAACGGGCCCGGAGCATTCGGCAAAGTTCAAACCCGCCTTCGATATCGCTACCCAGATTGACATCGATAATCACAAGATCCGGTAACGCGTTGTCGAAGTCGGCGAGCGCATCCTCCCGGTTTGCATACAGCGAGACGGCATAACCTTCGCGTTCAAACGCATCACGATAGTTCGCACCCAGCGCGAGATCGTCTTCGACGATAGCCAGTTTTCGAGTGTGCGTTGTTGCCATGTTGGGTCCTGCCATAGTTCGCCACAATTTGACCGTAAATGCGCATTTTCCGGTCATTTCGATGCCACGTCCGAGTTGTTCAATGAAGGCCAACAACGACGGGAGTAACAACGATGCAGTACTGGATGACGAAGCGCAAGACGGACCGGAAATCAAAACCGAGGATGGTTGATTCACCCGAGGCGTGCTTTGCGCCTCGACGGCGAAGAGCGCGTTACATTGCGGTCCTGGTGGAGGCCGCGCAATCAACGGCCGCACTGTTGGTCGTTGGTATGCTGTGTATCCTGCCGCGCCCGGCGCAGGCATCGGAAGAAATGCCGCTCGTTGACATTGATCAGGTCAGCAGTGGCGCGCTGCTGTTCAAGACACCGGTGCAGGGCGGTGTCGAATACCGTCAGGCACCGCGCCTCAGCACCGACATCGATATGAGCATTGTCGGAGACATCGCACGCGGAACGATCGTTCAGGCCTTCGAGAACCCGACATCAGACTGGGTTGAGGCAATTTATGTTTTTCCGCTGCCTGATGATGCGGCAGTAGATCATATGGAACTTCAAATCGGTGAACGAAAAATTGTTGGTGAGATTCATCGGCGGGAGGCGGCCAAGAAAATCTATGATGATGCGCGTAAAGCGGGTAAGAAAACGGCATTGCTGTCGCAGGAACGACCGAACCTCTTCACGACCAGCGTGGCGAACATCGCACCCGGTGAGCGCATTCAGGTTGGTATCGAGTATCAACAGTCCGTCCAGCAACTAGGATCAACTTATCGTCTTCGCATACCGTTGACGCTGACGCCCCGTTTTATTCCGGGTAATCGCTTTCCACAATCGCAGGATCGCCGAGGCAGCGGTTGGGCGCCGAACACGAATGAGGTGCCGGACGCCTCCAGAATCACGCCTCCAAGCGTAGACGCGTCGGTCGCGGATCAAGGCCATCTCGTACAATTCTCGGCGAGTCTTGATGCGGGTCGCACGTTGCTGTCATTGACGAGTCGCTACCATCGTATTCAAGTGACGCCGGCGGCTAGTACACGCTATGACATTGTGTTCGATGACCAATCGGAACGACTGGATCATGACATCGAATTAGAGTGGGAAATCGCGCCGGCCGATACGGCGACAGCCACTCATTTTTTGCATCGCAGCGAGGAAGCGTCATATCTGTTTGCCCGATTGTTACCACCCGAAATTAAGCAGGGAACACGAACGGCCCCTCGCGAGTTGATTCTAGTCATCGATACATCCGGCAGTATGCAGGGCGTTTCAATGGCGCAGGCACGCTCGGCCGCTGAGTTTGCAATCGCCGAACTCGATGACAGTGATTTCTTCAACATCATTGAGTTTGATAACTCAGCGTCCGCATTATTCACGAATTCACAGCGCGCCACACAAAACAATCGAGCGTTAGCGATGGACTGGTTACGCGGACTAGTGGCCGATGGTGGGACCAACATGGCGCCGGCATTGGCGCTCGCGCTACAAGATGCGCAATCGTCAGAGCTAGTGCGACAAGTATTGTTCGTGACCGATGGGGCGGTCGGTAATGAAGAAGCGCTGTTCCAGCAAATCAATCGGGATCTGGGTCGGTCGCGCTTGTTCACCGTAGGTATTGGTTCGGCACCCAATGGCTGGTTCATGCGTAAAGCCGCCGAAGTTGGTCGTGGAACGCAAACGACAATTAGTGCGGTGAATGAAGTTGAACAGCGTATGCAAACGTTGTTTGGTCAACTGGCTCAGCCGGCTTTGACGGATATTCGCTTCGACTGGGCCGGTGCGGCAGTTGAAGCTTATCCCGAGACAATCGCGGATCTCTATGCCGGCGAACCGGTGACGGTGGCTGCCCGATTGCCGAACGGCGACCGCCCCGAAAAAGTGACGGTTTTGGCAACTAGCTGGGACGCCGGTTTGGCCACGCCATGGCGTCAGGAGATCCCGTTGGATTGGACAATCGCTGAGGCGTCGCCCGGCATCGGTGTAGTTTGGGCGCGACGCAAAATAGAATCGCTCGCCGATCAGCGTCGTCGGGGCGGTGATCCCGATGCTATTAGAGAATCGATTGCGACGGTGGCATTAGCGCACCACTTGGTCAGCGAGGCGACCAGCCTTGTTGCTGTCGACAAAACACCGGCGCGCACGGCCGAACAAGCATTGAAGCAACGGAATGTCGCCAATCTCAAGCCTTATGGTTCGGCGCAACAGAGCCTCGCTTCGATGGTTTCTACCGCGACACCCGCGTCGATGAAACGCATAAGCGGATTGTTGTTGATCTTGTTGGCACTCATCGGATTGACGTGGAGTCGAATCCGCGGCCTTCGTTATGTACTGGTTTAAACGTTCCCAATGAAGAAAAGAATAGGAGTATGGCTGATGACTGCTTGTTTGGCTGTTGGCATGATTAATTTGGCCGACGGATTGTACATTCCTGCCAAAGCCGCGCTGGCGCAACACTTGTTACAACGCGCGTGGCAGCGTGGCGAAACTTTGGATGGTGTCGATGACCCCCGCATGCGGCCATGGCCATGGGCGGATACCTTCCCGATTGCGCGCCTGACTGGCGATAGCCTGGATGACGAGATGTTTATCTTGTCCGGCGCCAGCGGACGCACGCTGGCGTTTGGTCCCGGGCATTTACAAGCGAGTGCGATGCCGGGCGAACCTGGCAACGCGGTCATCGCCGGTCATCGCGATACGCATTTCCGCTTCTTGGAGGACGTCGTGGTCGGCGACCGGTTTGTCATCGACCGGCGCGATGGTGAGCGGATCGTCTTTGAAGTCGACGACCTGCAGATCACGGATTCACGTCAAGCGAGTATCAGTTTGGACACTGATGAGGCCAAAATGACACTCGTGACGTGTTATCCGTTTGATGCGATTCAGGCGGGCGGGCCACTTCGTTATGTGGTCAGCGCCCATCGTTTGTAGCGTGCTAGCGACGTTGCCCCAGTTCGAAAGGACCACCAACTTCCAGGGCTTTCTGATAAGCCGGACGTTCGTGGCAACGCTTCATAAAGGCGGCAAGATTGGGGAAATCTTTCGCAAGATCGATACTGACATTCAAGCCTTCTACGATGAAACTCATATGGACATCGGCGGCGGTTAATGTGCTGCCGGTAAACCAGGTTGATTCGCCCAGTGTGTTTTCCATGAATTTGAGGTTACTGGTGAGGTTGGGTGTCAGATAGCTTTCGCGTACTTTGCCCGTGATGCCCTTAGCGATAGGTTTCACGAAAAACGGCATCTTGGCGGTATCGATGCGGTTGAGCAAAAGCGCAATGATCAACAGTGGCATAACGGTGCCTTCTGCATAGTGCATGTAATAGGTATGTGCGCGCCGTGCGGCGTCGTTGTCTTCCGGTTGCAATTTTCCCGCACCGAATTTCTCCATCAGATACTCAACGATGGCGCCCGATTCTGCCACGACGATGTCACCGTCTGTGATGACCGGCGATTTGCCGAGTGGATGAATATCTTTCAGCGCCTTTGGTGCGAGGCTCGTCACCGGGTCTCGGGGATAGCGCTTCACTTCATATTCGGCCCCCAGTTCTTCGAGTAGCCACAAGATTCGTTGTGAACGGGAGTTTTCGAGGTGATGAACGATAATCATAGCGGGGCCTTTTGAGCTGTTTACAGGTTGAGTTACGCCCGTAGTTTACATGGGTTGGCTAATGAAGCGGGAATGGGGCTGGTGTCGTTCCGGAGGCTCGGCGAGCCAGCTTATGGTGTTCCGGTTGAGGACGTAATCCCGATTCAAATTCATGGTCATACGATGCATTTCCAGCTAGACAGCTGGTAATTCATACATTACTGTATAAATCCCCATTTTTAAGGTAATGCTGTCATTGTGACCGACGTCGAAGCGCCAGAATATCTCGCGACACTGAATAGTGAACAAAGGCGTGCAGCCTCGCATACAGTGGCCGGCGCGCAGCCGGATGCCCGCGGTGTGCCTGCGGGTCCGTTGCTGATTATTGCCGGCGCCGGCACTGGAAAAACGATGACATTGGCGCATCGCGTCGCGCATTTGGTGCTGCAAGGCGTCGATCCGGCCGATATCTTGTTGCTCACGTTTTCGCGGCGTGCCGCCGCGGAGATGACACGACGCGCGGAGCGAATCGTAAGACAGGCGCTACGCGAAACCAACGATGGTGGCCGAACCGTCAGATTTACCTGGTCGGGTACCTTTCATGCAATCGCCAACCGTTTGCTGCGGCACTACGCCCAGAACGTAGGTCTTGACCCGGCGTTCACGGTGCTGGATCGCGGAGATGCGGCCGACTTGATGGATATTGTCCGCCAGCAGCAAGGGCTTGCTGCCAAAGACAAGCGGTTCCCGAAAAAAGACACTTGTCTCGCCATTTACTCACGCTGCGTCAATACACAACAACCGCTGGCCGATTGTCTGCAGCGCGTGTTTCCGTGGTGCGCAGACTGGCAAACCGAGCTGGCCGGATTGTTTCGGGAATATGTGACGCTGAAACAGCAACAGGCGGTGTTGGATTACGACGACCTACTACTGTATTGGTTTCATTTGGTGTCCGAACCTGCATTGGCGTTGGAAATCAGCCAGCGCTTTTCGCACATTCTTGTTGATGAGTATCAGGACACCAATCGTTTGCAGTCGGGCATATTGCTGGCGTTGAGGCCTGATGGCGATCGACTCAGCGTCGTCGGCGATGACGCCCAATCTATCTATTCGTTTAGGGCTGCCGAGGTCGACAATATTCTCGATTTCCCGGATCAATTCGTGCCGGCTGCAACGGTGATCTCTTTGTCGCAAAATTATCGTTCGGTGCAGCCAATTCTCGATTCCGCCAATACGCTGATTGCGGAAAGTGAACGGCAGTATCGAAAAGACCTGTTTTCCCGTCGCCAGTCTTCGCAAAAGCCCCACTATGTGACCGTTGAGGACGCCAATGGCGAGGTCGATTACATCATTGATCGGGTGCTAACGAATCGCGAGTCTGGCACGGCACTGCGCGAGCAAGCCGTCTTGTTTCGCAACGCGCACCATAGTGACCGGCTCGAAGTCGAGCTGACGCGTCGTAACATTCCCTTCGTCAAGTATGGCGGGCTGAAGTTTTTGGAATCAGCACATGTCAAAGACCTGATGGCGATTCTCAAATGGGCGGATAATCCGAAGAACCGGGTCGCCGCATTTCGCGTGCTTCAGTTGTTAACAGGTATCGGTCCATCGCATGCCGCGCGTTGTTTTGAATATGTAGCGGGCGATCATTTCTCATTGCGTGCGTTGGAAAAGTTTACGCCGCCGGCAGCCGCGGTCGATGATTGGGCCCCTTTTTGCGCCTTGATGCAGTCATTGGATCGCAGCATGACCGAAAGCGACAGCGGCGACGACAGTGTTGGTTGGCAGCGGGACGTCAGTTTGGCGCGGCATTGGTATCAGCCCCATTTGGAACATTTGTACGATGGTGCTGAACAACGGCTGGCCGATATCGAGCAGCTGGAGCAAGTCTCCGGACGCTATGCCTCGCGTGAGCGTTTCTTGACGGAGCTAACGCTCGATCCGCCACAGTCGACGGGTGACTTATCCGGCGATCCATTGCTGGATGAGGATTATCTGATCTTATCGACAGTGCACTCCTCGAAAGGCCAGGAGTGGGATAGCGTCTTTGTCATGAATGTCACGGATGGTAACTTTCCCTCAGAGTTTGCCGCGGGCGACAGCAAAGCGATTGATGAAGAGCGCCGCTTGCTTTATGTCGCAATGACGCGCGCTCGCAATGATCTACACCTGATTTCGCCGCTCAAGTTCTTCGTCACCCAACAACACCGTTTGGGCGATAAGCATGTCTATGGATCGCGTAGCCGATTTATGACGCCGTCGCTGTTAGAGACCATGGCGTCGGCGAGTTATCGACACGACGATGGCACCGGCGTCGCCACCAGTCGACCGACGCAGACAGTCGATGTGGCGAGTCGCTTGCGGGGCATGTGGCAATAAGCTGACTTTGGAGACTAGCGGCTTTGCGCTACTATCGGGGCTGTGAATCTTGTGGGAGCTCCTTATGCGCGTTGTCTACGCCAGTCTTTTTCTGATCGTTTCGCTATTTCTATCCAGGCCTGCGTGGTCGGATGATTCGATCAGTGCACGTTTGTTAAGCGCTGGTGATCAGCTTGAAGATGAAGTGATTCAGCTGCGGCGACATTTCCACGAGAACCCCGAGCTTAGTAATCGGGAGTTCGAGACCGCCAAGCGAATCGCGGAGGAGCTTCGCGCACTCGGTTTGAACCCGACGACAGGCATTGCATCCACAGGCGTCGTTGCCATTATTGAAGGGGGTAAGCCAGGTCCGCTGGTCGCGCTACGTGCCGATATCGATGCGTTACCCGTTGAAGAGCAAACTGATGTCCCGTTTGCTTCGAAAGCACGCGGACAGTATCGCGGCAATGACGTTGGTGTCATGCATGCGTGCGGACACGATACCCATATCGCCATGTTATTAGGGGCGGCCAAAGCGCTCGTCGGTGTGCAAGACGATCTGCAAGGCTCCGTTATGTTGATTTTTCAACCGGCTGAAGAGGGCGCGCCGGAAGGGGAAACCGGCGGTGCTGAACGGATGTTGGCAGAAGGCTTGTTCGATGAGCAAAAACCGGAAGCGATCTTCGGACTGCATACGTTCTCGAGCGCTCCCGCTGGCGTGATCGCTTATCGGTCTGGCCCGGCGATGGCGAGCTCTGATCGATTTACGATTACCGTGAAGGGTCGTCAAACACATGGCTCCAGACCTTGGGGCGGTGTTGATCCGATTGTGACGGCCTCACAGATTGTGATGGCGGTACAGACCATTGCGAGTCGTCAGGTTGATGTTACGAAAGCGCCGTCGGTGATTTCATTCGGTATTATCGACGGCGGTGTCAGAAACAACATCATCCCGGACGAAGTTGAGTTGGTCGGCACCATTCGTAACTTCGACATGGGGATTCGCGATCAGATCCACCAGAAACTGAAGCATACTGCTGAGACCGTAGCACTGAGCGCGGGCGCCACCGCTGAAGTTAATATCGATCTTGGCTATCCGGTCACAGTCAACGATCCGGGCTTGACGGCACGCATGCTGCCAACGATTCGTCGCGTTGCCGGCGAACAGTTTGTCGTCGAAGCACCATTGGTTACCGGCGCTGAGGACTTTTCCTACTACGCGCTGGAGACACCGGGGTTGTTCTTGTATCTCGGCGGAACGCCACGTGACCAAGATCCATTGACGGCACCTAGTAATCATTCGCCGTTGTTCTACGTCGACGAGTCAACGCTGAAAGTGGGAGTCAATGTGTTAACCAATCTGGTCGCCGACTATTTCGATCAGGTAGCCAACGACTGATCGAACGTATCGTGAGATAGGGGAGACAATCATGAGTGCAGCAATGGATCAGGATGCGGTTAAGGGGCGTGTGAGCGCGGCCGAGTGGGACACCAGAGTGGACCTCGCAGCGGCCTATCGTCTGGTTGCCATGCATGGTTGGGACGATCTCGTTTATACCCACATTTCGGCGACTGTGCCGGATGAGCCCGGTCACTTTCTGATCAATCCTTATGGCATGTTCTTCGAGGAGATCACGGCAAGCAGTCTCGTCAAAATTAATCTTGCTGGTGAAAAAGTGCTGCCGTCCCCCTACGAGATCAATCCGGCAGGCTTCACGATTCATGGTGCGATCCATGAGGTTCGTCACGACGTGAGTTGTGTCATGCACACGCACACCCGAGCCGGGATTGCAGTCTCTGCCCAAGAGCATGGTTTGCTGCCAATCTCTCAGCACAGTTTGTTTGTCCTGAGCTCGTTGGGTTATCACGACTATGAAGGTGTTGCGCTGAACGAAGAAGAGAAACCGCGTCTGGTTGCGGATCTCGGTAGCAACAACTTTTTGATGTTACGCAACCATGGTTTGCTGACAGCAGCGCCGACTATTGCCGATGCTTTTCAAGCGCTCTATTTCTTTGAGGCGAGTTGCCAGATTCAAATCAATGCGCAAGCCGGTGGCGGCGAACTAAGAGCGATTGATCCTGTCATCCTGGCGGGCATCAAAGCACAGGCAACCGAGGTGCAACGTGGGATGGGTGGTCAATTGGTGTGGCCCGGACTGTTGCGAAAGCTAGATCGTCGTGACGATTCTTACCGTAACTAGAGATTGGGTGTCAGGAACAGTTTGAAGGCCGGGTTTGAGCTTTCGTCCCAGTAGGTGAAGCCCAACGTATCCAGATGCGCGGCTAGAGACGCGTGTTCGGCGGGGTCTGCCTGGATGCCTGTCAGGACTCGGCCGAAGTCAGAGCCGTGGTTTCGATAGTGGAACAAGCTGATGTTCCAACGTTCCCCGACGGCTTCCAGGAAGTCCGCCAGGGCACCCGGTCTCTCCGGAAATTCAAAACGAAACAGTTTCTCGTTAGTGAGTTCCGGTGCTTGGCCGCCAATCAGGTGGCGAACATGCAGTTTGGCGACTTCGTTTTCGCTAAGATCTTCCGCAGCATAGCCAGCTTGTTCGATATCTGCTGCGATCTGTTGTTGTTCTGCGAGCCCGCCGTTCAGCTCAACGCCGACAAACAGCTGCGCATGTCCGGAGCGGGCATACCGATAGTTAAACTCGGTGATATTTCGGTGGCCTAAAGACTGGCAGAATGACCGGAAGCTGCCGGGCGTTTCGTCAATAGTGACCGCAAACAACGCTTCCCGATGCTCCCCGATGGCCGCACGTTCGGCGATGTGACGTAGCCGATCGAAGTTCAGATTTGCTCCGCAGTTGATGCCAACGATCTGTTGTTCGTGTATTTCGTGTTGCGCGACGAATTGTTTGATACCAGCCAGTGATAGGGCGCCTGCCGGTTCCACCATAGTTCGTGTTTGCTCAAAAATGTCGCGAATTGCGGCACAAATTTGATCGGTGTTAACCGTGACAATATCGTCGAGCCACTCACGGCAAAGCTCAAACGTTAGGTCGCCCACGCGACGCACAGCGACACCATCGGCGAAGTTACCCACACGCGCCAGCGTGACCGGTGCTCCGGCTTGAATCGCGGCTTGCATGCTGGCGGCTTGCTCAGGCTCTACGCCGATAATTTTTGTGCCTGGTCGCGATTGTTTGATCGAAGCCGCAATGCCTGCGGCCAAGCCGCCACCGCCGATAGGGACAAAAAGGTAGTCGATGTCCCCGTCCATTTGTTCGTCAATCTCGACACCGATCGTGCCTTGCCCGGCGATGACTAACGGATCATCAAAGGGATGGATAAATGTCAGCCCGCGTTCTGTGGCGATATCAAACGCTCTGGTTTGGGCGGCATCATAGTTATCGCCATGAAGCACGACCTCAACCGGGTAGCGTTTGACAGCGTCAATCTTGATCGCTGGTGTTGTTGCCGGCATGACAATGACGGCCGGCACACCGCGCATGCTCGCGGCTAACGCAACGCCTTGCGCATGATTGCCGGCTGAGCTGCAGATGACGCCCGTTTGTTGTTCCTGTTGGCTAAGTGCAGCGATACGGTTGTAGGCGCCCCGCAACTTGAAAGAAAAAACTTGCTGCAGGTCCTCGCGTTTCAACCAAACGCGATTGTTTAATGCCGCACTGATCGCTGGTGCTTCTTCTAGCGGCGTTCGTGCGGCGACATCATAGACTTTCGTACCGGCTTCATGAATCAGTGCCGTCCAGTTTGTCGAATCGTTGTTTGTTTCAGTCATGCGTTGATTATTACAGCTTTTGCTAATGACACAACGGTTACCGTTGCGACTGTTACAGGCAAAAAAAACGGAGCCGAAGCTCCGTTTTTTATGCGCAGTTACCGCGTTCTATTCGGCAGGGTTTCCATCCGTGTCGATTAAACGGATATCACCGATACCTAAAGCTTCAAGGCCTGCTCCGATTTTCTCCAGGTCACCAATGACAACCCAAATGGTGTTGTCCGGCTTGATGACTTTGCCGGCCTGCGCATTAACGGTCGCAAGATCCATCGCGCGCGTCGCGTCGGCATACTGGTCCCAGTAGTCGTCCGGCAAACCGAATCGCACGATCTCGCCGATCGATCCGCTCACTGAGCCAATGGTCTCCCATCGACCTGGCAGAGACAGGGTGTTGCCATCACGTACGCGGCTCAGTTCTTCCTCTGAAGCGGGCATGTCGCCGAGATAGTTACGCAGCTCTTTGCGAAGTTCCGCAATGGACTCTGCCGTTTTGTCGGTTTGCACCGGCGCTGAAATCAGGAATGGTCGTTGTGCTGCTGCATCAACGATGAACGAGTAACTGCCATACGACCAGCCTTTGTCCTCCCTAAGATTCATGTTCAGACGGGAGCTGAACTCGCCGCCCAGCACCTGATTAGCCGCCTCGATAATGAGATCATTCGGGTCAGATTTCGGTGGCATCACATGCCCACCAAATATGATCGACTGTTCGGAGTTTGGTCGATCGACGACGAAGATGGTTTCCTCATCGGCATGGTCAACAGAATCGAGCTTTTTCGTCGGCACCGCTGCCGGCTGCCAATCACCAAAGCGCGCTTCGATGGCCGGTTTGATCTCTGCAAGTGTGGTGTCACCAACAATGATCATCGTGGCATTGTTGGGTCTGAACCAGGTGTCATGAAATGCCTGCAGCGCTGCCCGGTCAATCTTGTTGACGCTGGCTTCGGTGCCGCTGCCTGTTAGCGGTTGAGCATAGGCATGGCCTTCGCCATACATCAGCTTCGGCAATACACGCAGTGCCATGGAGCGCGGACGCGTCCGCTCACTGGCGATACCCGCCAGGCGTGCTTTTCTTAAACGATCGATCTCATTCTCCGGGAATGCCGGGTTCAGCACGATGTCGGCATAGACATCCAGTGAGTCCTCCAGATTGTCTTTTAGCGTGTTGAGTGAGATGGATGCAATGTCCAGATTGGTGCCAGCACCAAAGTTTGCGCCGAGTTGCGCGAGCTCTTCACTGATTTCGAGGGCACTGCGTTTCTTCGTGCCTTCGTCCAGCATAGTCATCGCAAAACTTGCCGTGCCGGGTAAACCAAACTGATCGGCCGCATAGCCCGAGTCAATTTGAAGGCTGACATTGACCAGCGGTAGATCACCGCGTTTTGCGACGATCAACTTCAGGCCATTGGAAAGTTCGCCACGCTCGAAAGCTGGGAAGCCAACGGTTGGATATTCTTCCGGGAACGGTAGCTTGCTACGATCCGCACCTTGTTCAGCGGCTTTAAGGCTGGTCGGGAACGGTTCTACAGTCAGCACGTAGTTGCCTTTGGAGAGCCAATGCTTGGCGACATCCTGAATGGATCGCGGCGTCGCAGCATCAATTCTTGCCAGAGCCGTTTTATAGAAGTCCGCGCTACCGCCGTAAACGAAGTTTTCAGCCAGGATATCTGACTTGCCGCTGAATCCGCCAACTCGCTCCGCACCGCGCACAAAGCCTGCTTTGATTTGAGTTTGAATACGTTGCACTTCGCTTTTCGTCGGTCCGCGTTCGAGGAACCGGGCCATTTCTTCATCCAGGGCTTTCTCAACGGCAGCGACGTCACCACCCGGTTGGACTGTCGCTGATACATAAATAATACTGGCGATCTCGACGGCGAGGACGCTAGCACTCACGTTAGTTGCGGTCTGGTCGTTGTACACCAGGCGCTCATAGAATCGCGAGTTTTTACCACCACCCAGAATCTGCGTAGCCATCTGCAACAGATCGGTATCGCCGGCAGCCCACTCGGGTCCCGGCCATGCTTTGTAAATACGTGTCTGTGGAACGCGGTCTTGAACCACTTCCCGGTGTTCGCCGCTTAACTCCGGTACCCAGGCCTCATGCGCTGTGATGGGTGGTCCGGGCGGGATATCACCGAAATAGAGTTCGGCTTTCTCGCGAGCCAACGCCGGTGTGATGTCGCCAGCCAACACGAGGACAGCATTGTTCGGACCATAGTAGGTGCGGAACCACTCCTTGACGTCATCGAGGGTAGCGGCATTCAGGTCTTCCATTGAGCCGATTGGCAGCCACGAGTAGGGATGGCCTTTAGGAAAAACGCCTCTGACCAGATGGTCGAACACTTTGCCATAGGGTTGGTTTTGGCCCTGACGCTTTTCGTTTTGCACAACACCGCGTTGCTCATCAAGACGCTCTTGCGTGATGGCGCCGAGCAGGTGACCCATACGATCGGATTCCATCCAGAGCGCGAGATCCAGTCCTGTCTTCGGAACCGTTTGGAAATAGTTAGTACGATCGAACGACGTTGTACCGTTCTGTCCCGTTGTGCCGATTTTTTCGAACGGTCCGAAGTATTCGTCGTTGTAGTTTTCCGAACCATTGAACATCAGGTGTTCAAACAGATGGGCGAAACCGGTTCGTCCTTCCTTTTCATTCTTCGAGCCGACGTGATACCAGATATTGACGGCTACGATCGGGGCTTTGTGGTCTTCGTGCACAATGACCGTCAGACCATTATCCAGCTCGAACTGTGTGTAGGGTATATCCACAGTTTGCGCGACAGCCGTACTGCCGCAAACCAGCATGAATAGTCCGGCTACTAGAGAAGATAGACGACGCATAGTCACTCCAGGGATTTCAATTGATAGGGGTGCGATAGTTTCGCGAGCAACGCAAAATAGCAGCTTAGGCGTTTGACTGTCCAAGCAGGCGTGGGGGCCGTGCTTTCTTAAAACCGGCGGTTGTGCAGGGAAAGCGCGTCAACGTGTTGCGCCGAAGAGGTGCTTATGCTGCGCTGCGCAAAATGGCTGGCGCATCTTTTCGGTCCGACTAAGTAATTGACTGACGTAGCTATTGGGCGACTTCGATGTCTAAGTGCTGAGAGTAAATGCGATCCATAACAGTCGCAGAAAAGCCGGTTATCCGACTGCTGACCAAATGCTTACTGGCATAGTAATAGAGCGGCAACAGCGGATAGTCTTCCAAAATATAAGACTCGGCCTTGCGCAACATTTCGGCGCGTATCGCGAGGTCGAGTTCGCGATTAGCGTCCGCTAGTAGCTGATCAAATCGAGGGCTGTCCCAGCCTGCTGTATTCAAGGCATTATCGCGCGTGAAAATTTCGAGAAAGGTATTGGCGTCCTGGTAGTCGCCGTTCCAGCCAAAACGCATGATGTCCCATTCGGAAAAGTCTTTGCGCGTTTGCAGCATGACTTTCCATTCCTGATTGATGATCTCCGCGTTCACACCCAGGTTCTCCCGTAGCATTTCCTGCACAGAGATCATGATCTTGCGATGGTTGTCGCCGGTGTTATAGAACATGCGAATGCGCAGCGGCTTTTCTTGCGAGTAACCGGCTGCCGCATAAAGCTCGCGTGCCATGGTCAGCTGCGCTTCTCTGGGTATTCCCTTCCAGGGATAGACGTAATTGTCATAGCCGCTGATGCCTGGCGGGACATAGCCCCAGGCTCCGGGGTTTGCGCCGCCGAGGACCGCGTCTGCCAGGCGTTCCCGATCGACAGCGATAGACAACGCTTTGCGAAGACCCACATCGTCAAACGGGGGTTGGGTGGTGTCGAATACGAGGAAATAAGTGCCTAACAACGGTTTGATACTGAGTTCGTCAGTGTAGGTTTTTCGAATCGACGCATATTGTGAACTGGGGATGCTGGACGTGATGTCCACTTCGCCGGCACGAAAAAGATCGAGTTCTACGGATGTATCTTCGAGGGGTAAAAACTCGACACGGTCGATCGCGACAGCCTCAGCGTTCCAGTAGTTCGGGTTTATGCCGACGCTTAGTCGATCTCCAATACGCCAACTGATCATTTTGTAGGGCCCGTTAGAAATCAGGTTTTCCGGTCGTACGAAATCTGCTCCCAGGCGCTCGAAGCTTTCACGATGCAATGGATAGGTTGCTGGCGTTAACAACAAACCCAAAAAATAGGGGGTTGGCTGGGTGAGGGTGATCTCAAGTGTGAGGTCATCAATCGCGTTCACGCCGAGAAGATCAACTGTTTTTTCGCCAGCGATGATCGCGGTTGCGTTCTGAATAGGCGACAAAAGCGCAGCGTAGGTGCTGTTGGTTTCCGGGCTAACGGTGCGCTGAAAACCAGCCACGAAATCAGCCGCCGTAACTGAGGTGCCATCTGACCAGCGCCCGGTAGGGCGCAACGTAAAACGATAGACCGTGCCCGCCTGCTCAATAGACCATGATGCCGCCGCACCGGCGACCAATGTTCCGTCCGGCGCTTCTGTGACAAGACCTTCAAAGAGGTCTCGTAGTACATTGTTGGACGATACGCCTTCGGCCTTGTGAGGGTCTAGTGTCGCTGGCTCTGCGATGTTGGCGCGTCGGAGTACTTTTTCAACAGTGGCTGTCGCAGGCGCTTCGGACGAGTCTGGTGAGCAGGCAATGACAATCACAACACAGGCTGCCAATGCCGCTCCGAGAAGGCCTAATCGAGCTTTGTTGCCCATACTTTTCTCAACTGACAAAACATCTAACGCGGATGTTCGCATACACTGATGTCATGCGTCCAAGAACTGTGCAGGTTTTTGGCTTAAATCACCAGACAGTTTCGAGTTCATGAAGCATGATCGGCTAGTTGTTCGATGGCCAGCCTGTCTCCGCTTTTGCCGCCAGATGTTTCGTGTAAGTGCGATTCATCAACGATATCGAGAAACCTTCGATACGAGGGTTGATCAGCCTGATTGATACCAAAAAATGCAGCGGGATAATCGGATATGCCTCCATTAGATGTGACTCCGCGGTGTGAAGGCGTTCAGCTCTTCTTAGCGGGTCTAACTCCCGGTTTGCGTCATCTAGTAGCTGATCAAATGTAGTATCGCGCCATCCTGCCGGATTGCGATTGGCACCGCTGCGCATGATCTCGAGAAAGGTGTTGGGGTCTTCGTAGATGCCGCCGACACCAAATCGAATGAGATCCCATTGGTCAAACTTGTCACGCGTGGCAATCAGTTTGGCCCATGACGAGCTTTCCAACGTCACATCGACACCCAAGTTACGCGAGAGCATCTGTTTGACGGCGCTCGTGATGGCTCCATAGTTACCCGATTTCGCAAAGGTTATCTTTAGTTTGAGCGGATTCTGCTTAGAAAAGCCGACTTCCCGATAAAGCGCTCTGGCTATTTCACGCTGCTCTTTTCGACCAAGACTCCGCCATGAGTAGGTGAAGTTGTGCCCTTCATTGATGCCTGGCGGCAGGAAACTCCATGCGCCAGGACTCGAATCTGCCATTACCTCGGTGGCCAGAACATCGCGATCGATTGCCATCGATAGTGCTTGCCGCAGTCGCACGTCATTAAACGGAGGTTCTGTCGTGTCAAAAGCGAGCGTGTAAATACCAAACGTTGGCGCTACCTTGAGTTCGTCACCGAATTGGCGACGAAGTCTTGGATAATCAGTGGCGCTAAGGTGGTTTGTAAGATCAATGTCACCATTCGCATATTGAGCCAGAGCGGCCTCATCGTCAGGTACTACGACATAGTCGACGCGATCGAAATAGACAGATTCGTGGTTCCAGTAGTGTGTGTTCTTGATCAGGCTCGTCCGGTCTGCCTCGGCTTGTTGCTGAAATTTGTAAGGGCCATTGCCGATAATCGGTTTGTTGTTATTGGACGCGCCCACCTTTCCAGCATTGAATACCGGAAACGCGACCGTTGTCGTCAGTGTTTTTAGAAAATACGAGCTGGGTTGCGAAAGTCTAATTCGTAGCGTGTGTTGATCAATCGCGATAACACCGAGCGCATGGAGGGGCGCTTTTCCGTCCGATATAGATTCTGCGTTTTCCATGCTAAAAAACACCGATGCCATCGGACTGTTCGTATCGGGGGCGACCGCTCGTCGAAAGCTATTGACGAAATCTTCCGCGGTAAGCGGCTCGCCGTTTGACCATCGGGCATCTGTACGCAACTGAAACTCGTAGGTCATACCGTCGTCGCTCCGGGACCATTGGCTCGCAACGCCCGGCGTCAGTGATCCGGTGCGATCTTCGGCGATTAGCCCTTCGAAGAGGTCACGAAGAACTTCATCGGTTGTATGGTCAACCGACTGATGGGGGTCAAGCGTTAGTGGTTTTGATGTTGTTGCTCGTGACAACACGGTTGATGTTTGCAGCGTGTTTTCATCGGTCGGAATAGTGTCGCTGCAAGACGCTAGTCCTGTGCTGATTAACAGACTGATACTGAGAACTGCGGTTAGTGACCGTCGTTGATTAATACCAGCCATTCTATACATTTACAGATTTTCCGTATCCGGGAGGGGATAGAGATAGCGTGACAACGGTATGTCGGCAATTGATCCGAATTCTCCGCCGACATGCGGTTTAGCCAGTTTTTTCGAAACATGAAAGAAAACTGGAACGATCGGGTAGCTGGACATCAGCAGTGACTCTGCATCACTGAGCATCAACTGTCGGCGTTTCGGATTTAGCTCGAGGTTTGCCGAGGTTAGCAACGCGTCAAACTCTTTGCTTTTCCAGAGCGACGGGTTGAATCGATTTTCACTAAGAAACGACGAAAGTAGGCTGTTTGCGTCGACATAAGGACCGCCCACCGACAGCCTTGACATCTTCCATGCTTGCCCCCGTCCTTTCTCGGCCAAAAATTCATGCCAGGATAGGCGCGTAATGGTGGTCTCGATACCCAAATGTGTTTTCAGTTGGCGTCTGTATTCTTCAATTACTTCATTGTAGCTCGCGTCTTCGACTGCCTGAATTGCAAACGACAAAGGGTTTTCTAATGAATATCCAGCTTCAATGTACAAGGATCGCGCAATCGCTAATTGTTCGTTTCGTGGCAGTTTACGCCAAGCATAGATATGCGGTTTGTAGTTCTTGTTGTGCGGCGGTATGAGGCCCCAAGCGCCCGGGTTTGCGCCATTCAAAAACTCGTTCGCGATCGCATCGCGGTCCAGCGTGATCGATAACGCCTGTCTAAGACGAACATCATCGAAGGGTGGTTGGCTCGTATTAAATGACAAAGCGAAGGTGCCGAAAGACGGAAGTACTTTGAACTCATCTGGGAATTCTCTTCTGAGAACGGCGTAATCAATGCCGGTTAGCGAGCTGGTTAAGTCCAGTTCATTACGCCGGTACGCATCGACTTCGCCGTCAGTTTGCGCTTCTATCTGATACGTGACTTTTTCATAGCCAACATTCTCGACATCCCAGTAGCGCGCATTTCGGCTCAATGTGATTTTCTTGTCTTCGCTATAGGTATCGATCTGATAGGCGCCGTTGGTAATCAGTTGGGACACCAGCTCAATATTGGTGACGTTGATCTTTCGATTTTCGGGGTGTTCCGGGGCATAAACCACCGTTGCGGCGATTTCCAGAAAGTAGGGTGTGGGTTCAACCAATCGAATTTCAAGAGCTTGATCGTCAATCGCTTTTATACCCAGCGTATCCACCGCAGCGATACCGTTGTAGATGTTTTCTGCATTAGCAATTCGTGAAAAAAGATCGAACCGCTGCACTTTTGAGCCTGGGCTGACCGCATGGCGTAAGCCATCGACAAAATGTTGCGCGATGATGGGGTCGCCGTTTGACCAATACAAGCCTTCCCGTAGCGTAAATCGATAGACCAAACCATCTTCGCTTACTGACCATTTCAGAGCGGCACCAGGCGCAATATTACCGTCAGGTGATGTGGTCACAAGTCCTTCGAATAGGTCTGATAGTATAATTGCCGTTGAAACGTCACTCGTGGCTGACACGGTAAACGTCGCTGGTCCGGAGCGGATGCCGCGGCGTAACTCGGTAGGTGCCGGCATGACCACGTCCTCAACAGGAAGTGGTTTTGAACATCCAGCCAAGGTCAGCGTTGCGGCTAGAAGGGCGATGCCAAGCTTGAATATGAGAGATGATGAGTACAGTTGTCTGCTTCCTATCAGCGGGCGTTAACCCGGTCAAACCTTGTTATCGGCCGACTTATGAATTTCTTTGCCGGATTCGGCATACGCTTTGACATGGCAAACCAGCCGCCGAAATCGCATAATCAGGTCATGACAAACTCCAAAGAAGAAAGACGAGCACTTTACCCGGCAATTGAGCCCTATCAGAGCGCGATGCTGGATGTTGGCGACGGTCATCAGCTTTACTATGAGCAGTCCGGGAATCCTAAGGGTAAGCCGGTGATCGCGTTGCACGGCGGCCCGGGAGGCGGCAGTTCCGCGGACATGCGGCGTTTTTTTAATCCGTCCGTTTACCGGATCATTCTGGTCGATCAGCGCGGCGCGGGTAAGAGCACACCGCATGCCAGTCTCGAAAACAACACCACCTGGGATTTGGTCGCTGATCTCGAAATTTTGCGAGAGGCACTGGAAATTCGGCGATGGCAGGTTTTTGGCGGTTCTTGGGGCAGCACATTGTCATTGGCTTATGCCGAAACGCATCCCGAGCGAGTCACCGAATTGGTCTTACGCGGCATCTTTATGTTGCGACCGAAAGAGATTCATTGGTTCTATCAGCATGGCGCCAGCGAATTGTTTCCGGATCGGTGGCAGCAATACCTGGCACCTATCCCGGAGGCGGAACACGATAATTTGCTGCAGGCGTATCACCGCCGTCTCACCAGTGAAGACGAGTCGATTCGGTTGGAAGCAGCACGCGCCTGGTCCGTGTGGGAGGGCGCCACCAGCTTCCTGCATCCCAACCAGACGGCGACCCTGCAGTTTGGCGAGGCGATGCATGCATTGGCGATGGCACGCATCGAATGCCACTACTTCATGAACGATGGTTTTATGGAGCCGGGACAACTGATCGCAAACATTGGCCGCGTTCGCCAGATACCGGCGGTGATTGTGCAGGGTCGATATGATGTGGTGTGCCCCATGATTTCTGCCTGGGAGCTACATGAAGCATGGCCCGAGGCTGACTTACAGATTATTCCGGATGCCGGGCATTCGGCTTTCGAGTCGGGCAATGCATCGGCATTGGTCGAAGCAACCGACCGATTTGCAGGGGGAACCTCATGACAACCAAACGACTGATCCGTAACGCAACGCTAGTCAATGAGGGCGAATCCCGTGAGTGTGATTTGTTGATTATCGGAGAGCGCATTGAGCGCATTGATACGTCGATTGCGGCAGATGATAAAACCGAAGTCGTTGATGCCGCCGGACTGCATCTCGTGCCCGGTATGATCGATGACCAGGTACATTTCCGCGAGCCGGGTCTCACCGACAAGGGCGATTTGACCAGCGAGTCAAGGGCTTCCGTTGCCGGCGGGACCACGAGTTTTATGGACATGCCTAACGTTAACCCGGCAACCATTACACGCGAGGCTATGGCCGCAAAGTATGCGTTGGCGGAAGGTCGGTGCCACGCGAATTACGCGTTTTACTTTGGCGCGACTAACGACAACATTGAAGAGATTCGACGTCTGAAGCCTAACGAGGCCTGCGGTATCAAAGCCTTCATGGGCGCATCAACCGGCAGCCTGTTGGTCGACGATCCGGAAGCTTTGCGTAAATTGTTTGCGGACGCACCGCTGTTAGTGGTCACCCATTGCGAAGATTCGCCAACGATTTGGGCGAACGAGAAAGCGGCACGCGAACGCTATGGCAATGATGTACCGATTGGCGAGCATCCGCGGATTCGTTCCGCTGAAGCGTGCCTGCAGTCTTCAACTTTGGCCACCGGTCTTGCTCGTGAATTCGATGCCAGGTTGCATGTTTTACATTTAACGACTGCGGACGAGATGGTGTTATTCGATACGCGCCATCGGAGCGAAAAACGCATCACGGCGGAGGTCTGTATTCATCATCTTTGGTTTGATGAGAGCGACTATGAAGCACTCGGTACGCGCATAAAGTGTAATCCGGCCATTAAGCGGCGCGCTGATCGTGACGCACTAAGGGCGGCACTGCGCGAAGGTCGGTTGGATGTGATCGCGACAGATCATGCACCACACTTGTTGGCTGAGAAAGAACGCCACTACTTCGCCGCGCCAGCCGGCCTACCCTTGACGCAACATGCATTGCTATGTGCGATGCAGCTCGCCGCGGAGCCGGAGTTTGATTTGCCGTTCATAGTGGACAAGGTTTCTCACGCACCGGCAGATCTGTTCGGGATTGGTGATCGCGGTTATTTGCGCGAGGGCTATTATGCGGATCTGGTGCTAGCAGACCTTAGCGGTGGCACCGATGTTGATGATCAGCAGTCTATTGCCAAATGCGGCTGGACGCCGTTCTTAGGGCAGCATTTTGATGCAAAAATTATGGCGACGTACGTTAACGGCGCGCTGGCATTTGATGGTGAGCAGGTACTACCGGAGCGGCATGGTAAGCCGTTGACGTGTAACGCCAAGCGGTAGCGTTACACAAAAGGTTTCAACGGCAGCGCTGCGGATGTAAGCTTGCCTCGGGACATAAAAAATTTGAGGGGCAATGCGACAGCCGGCGAAGTTCGGAGCGCGCGAACCTACTATGAAGCCGACGGATACCAGTCATCCTGACTATTTTCATCGCGTTGTGGATTGCCAATGGGCTTGTCCAGCGCATACCGACGTGCCGCAATACATTCGCTTGATTGCGCAAGGCCGATATACCGATGCCTATATGGTGAATCGGCAATCCAATGTATTCCCTGGCATTCTTGGCCGAGTTTGTGATCGTCCTTGTGAGCCTGCTTGCCGACGTGGCCGTGTCGAGGACAAACCCGTTGCTATTTGCCGCCTCAAAAGGGTCGCGGCCGATCATCGTGGTGACATCTCAGAACGCCTGCCTAAACCACCCGCCAAAACGAACGGTAAGAAAATCGCATTGATTGGCGCAGGGTGTGCCTCCCTGACGGTCGCGAACGATCTAGCGCCAATGGGTTATGAGCTGACCATTTTTGAAGCGTTGGATCGTCCGGGCGGCTTGATGCGGACCAACATCCCGCAGTTTCGATTGCCCCCGCAGGTACTCGACGAGGAAATCGCTAACATCGTCGATATGGGTGTGGAAGTTCGCTACGGTGAGCGCGTAGATTCCTTAGCGGGCTTGCTTGAAGAGCAAGGCTTCGATGCCGTGTTCGTGGGTACCGGTGCGCCGAAAGGCAAAGAACTGTCATTGCCTGGACGCGACGAAAGTGACCGTATTCATATCGGCATTGAATGGTTGGAATCAGTTGCCTTCGAACATACCAAGGAAATTGGTAAGAAAGTGCTGATCATCGGCGTCGGTAACACCGCCATGGACTGTTGCCGCTCGGCGCTGCGTTTGGGTGCCGATGACGTCAAGGTAATGGCCCGCAAACCTCGGGAGTTCTTCAAGGCTTCCGATTGGGAGCTTGAAGACGCCGAAGAAGAGAACGTCGAAATCATCGTCAATCACTCGCCAAAGTCTTTTGTCGTGGAAGACGGTGTACTCAAAGGCATGCTGTTCGATGAGATGACCTACAACATCGACGACGATGGCAAAATCGATCGCGGCACTATTGTCGGCGAGCGCTTTATCGAGTGCGACGACGTGATTCTGGCGATTGGTCAGGACAACGCGTTTGACTGGATTGAACGCGATATCGGCATTGAGTTTAACGAATGGGATTGCCCGGTCGTCGACGAAGACACGATGATGTGTAGTCGCGACGGCATCTTTTTCGGTGGTGACGCGGCGTTCGGTCCGAAGAACATCATATGGGGCGTCGCTCATGGCCACGCCGCTGCAATCTCGCTCCATCTCTATTGCCAGGAAGCAGATCTCACTGATCGTCCCCCCACGCATCTTCACATGAGTGCGCAAAAGATGGGGATTCATGAGTGGAGTTATTCAAACAACTACGACGCCAATGAACGTCGTTTGATGCCGCATGTCGGGCTCAAGGAGCGATTCCGCAAACTGGACATCGAAGTCGAGCTCGGTTTTACCGAAGACCAGATCGTCACTGAAGTAGAGCGTTGCCTCAATTGCGATGTGCAAACGGTGTTCAATGCGAGCACTTGTATCGAGTGCGATGCTTGTATCGATATCTGTCCCACCAGTTGCCTGACGATGACCGAGAACGGCGACGAAGCTGATTTACGATTGCGATTGAGTGCGCCCGCCAAAAATCTGGACGAGCCCTTGTTTGTTTCGGAAGACCTGCCGCAGACCGGACGGGTGATGGTTAAGGATGAAGATCTCTGCGTACATTGTGGGTTATGCGCTGAGCGCTGTCCGACTGGTGCGTGGGATATGTTGAAATCAAACGTCTTGCTGCCGTATGCCGGAACGTCCGGACCTGAGACGCCGGCGGCTAAATCCGACTAGAGAGGTTGTCGTGAATTCCTTGAATGATGTGGTTTTGAAAATCGCCACCGTAAACGGTAGCGGTTCGGCAAGTGCGAACGGTCTATTGCTCAAAGCATTGTTCCGTATGGGTATCCCGGTTTGCGGAAAGAACTACTTCCCGTCGAATATTCAGGGGTTGCCGACCTGGTATGAGATTCGTGTGACCGGAGAGGGTTACATGGCGGCTGCCGGACGCGTTGACATCATGGTGGCTATGAATGCACAGACCTATGCCAAAGACTTAGCTTCGGTTGAGCCTGGTGGTTGGTTGGTCTACGACAGCACCTGGCCGCGAAGTCGTCTGTTGGATCGGGAAGACATCACGATTATTGGTATTCCGTTATCCCGGATATGCAATGAGAATTTTGAAGGTGCCCGTGCTCGGGTATTAATGAAAAATATTTGTTATGTCGGTGTTCTGGCCGCCTTGATGGATATTGATCTAAAAGTTATCGAGCAACTGCTGAGTGATACGTTCGCCAGTAAACCGAAACTGATCGACTCGAATAAGAAAGCCATCAAACTGGGCTTCGATTACGCCCGCGAGCATTTCGAATGTCCATTGCCGCAGCGAGTCGCGCCCATGGATAAGACGAAAGGGCATGTTCTGATCGACGGAAATACGGCGGCAGGGTTGGGCTGTGTTTATGCCGGTGCAACCGTTGGTGCCTGGTACCCGATCACACCTTCAACGTCATTGATGGATGCGTTCCAGGGCTTCTGCGAACGCCTGCGGGTCGACCCTGAAACCGGCGAACGCAACTACTGCATTGTTCAGGCCGAAGATGAGCTGGCAGCGATTGGTATGGTGCTGGGTGCGTCCTGGATGGGCGCGCGTGCATTTACACCAACTAGCGGTCCCGGTGTCTCACTGATGAACGAGTTCCTCGGTTTCGCGTACTACTCTGAAGTTCCGGTGGTGTTGTTCAATGTTCAGCGCACCGGCCCGTCTACTGGTATGCCGACACGAACCCAGCAAAGCGATATTTTGAGTTCAGCGTATGCGTCCCATGGCGATACGAAGCAAGTGCTCTTGTTTCCGTCGGATCCGGCAGAGTGTTTTGAGATGGCGCCAATCGCTTTTGATCTTGCGGAGACACTACAAACGCCGGTCATCGTATTATCTGATCTCGATATCGGCATGAATGATTGGATGGTGCCAGAGTTTGACTGGGATGAGTCTTATCAACCCGCCCGCGGTAAGGTGCTAGACGAGGAAGCGTTGGCTGGTATCGAGAAATTTCACCGCTACCTCGATGTTGATGGTGATGGTATTCCTTATCGCACGCTGCCCGGTGTTAGCGGCAAGGGCGCATACTTTACGCGGGGCTCCGGCCACAACAAGTTCGGTGGTTACACCGAGGACTCCGCCGAGTACAAAGACGTCGTCGATCGGTTGAGCTTCAAATGGGAGCAAGCGCGCGGCCATGTGCCTGCGCCCATTGTCGCCAAAAAGCCCAAAGCCAAGAACTGTGTGATCTCGATTGGTAGTTGTCATGGCGCCGTGGTCGAATGTTTGGATCGACTGGAAGCTGACGGCATCTCGCTTAACTATATGCGAATTCGTGCCTTTCCATTCAGTGCGGATGTTCGAGAATTTATCGACGCTCATGATCATGTGTTTGTTGTCGAGCAGAATCGCGATGCACAACTCCGTTCGCTACTGATGATGGACCTCAATGTAGATCCGGCTCGTTTGCTGTCAGTGTTGCAGTATGACGGTCTGCCGATCACAGCGGCGGATATCGCAGAGCCAATCATTAAACTACTCGAAACCGGGAAAGCGGCATGAGCTATATCTCCAAACCTAAAGTGGCGCATCCTGATCTACCGAAGAACAGGCATGGCCTGACTTATCGCGACTACGAAGGCGTGGTATCCACCTTATGTGCCGGTTGTGGGCATGACTCTGTCACCGGTGCCGTGGTGCAGGCTTTATTCGAGCTTGAGATTGAGCCGCATGGTCTGGCGAAAATGAGTGGTATTGGTTGCTCATCAAAGACACCGGCGTACTTCTTGAGTTCTTCACACGGGTTTAACTCGGTACACGGCCGCATGCCTTCAGTCACGACGGGCGCCAATGCCGCGAATCGTGAGTTGACGTATCTCGGCATTTCCGGCGATGGAGATTCGCTTTCTATTGGTATGGGTCAGTTTGCGCATGCGATTCGACGCAACTTGAACATGGCATACCTGATTGAGAATAACGGCGTTTATGGACTTACCAAGGGCCAATTTTCGGCGTCTGCTGATATTGGGAGCAAAGCGAAGAAAGGTGCCGCGAACATGCAGCCGCCCATCGATCCAGTATCGGTGGCGATGGCGCTTGGTGCCACGTTCGTCGGACGAAGTTTTTCCGGTGACAAAGCCCAATTGGTGCCCTTGTTAAAAGCGGCACTGACGCATCAAGGTTTCGCGTTACTGGATATCATCAGTCCATGCGTCACTTTCAATGATCATGAGGGGTCAACGAAGAGCTATGCATGGAGCCGT
Organism: Woeseiaceae bacterium; assembly: GCA_045110335.1. Lineage (GTDB taxonomy): Bacteria > Pseudomonadota > Gammaproteobacteria > Steroidobacterales > Woeseiaceae > CALBPI01. The sequence continues at coordinate 104,579 of JBGCGB010000013.1, read as the reverse complement.
GAACATGTTCATCAGATCGTTGCCGCGGACTACATTGCGCCTGCTAAAGAAATCACGGCAGACTATGCGCCTGGTGAGTCAATTGAGGTACCGATGCATGACGGTAGTCGTGTCGCGTTACGCAAAGTCGAACATGACTACGACCCATCGGATCGCCCAGGGGCACTTGAGTACGTGCAGCGTCACAACGCCGAGGGCGAAATCCTGACGGGTCTTCTCTACATTGAAGAGGGTCGCGGCGATATGCACGAATTGGCAGGCACGACCCAAAAAGCGTTAAGAGACTTGCCATATGAATCGTTGAACCCGGGCCGCGAAGCGCTAGCCGATATACAAAAGGCTTGGCGCTAGGCGACCGTTCCGCGTGGGTTCAAAAGTAGAATTTTGCACCTAGTGACCAGGTTGTTGTGTCCTCAACCCAGGTGATGTTTGGCCCGATGGCAAAGTCGCCCAAGTAGAAATCGACACCAACAGTCATTGAGTCTTCTTCGCCGATGTCCTCAAAATCGATCGACCTGAAGTCGCCATACAACTCGATGTCTGGCGTCACGAGGCTTCGTACGCCCGCCGAGATCAGGAATCCGTCATCATTGAAGCTTGAAAAACCATCGTCTAGCTCGCCATCAACAAAGCCCGCACGAAGCACGATATCTGTTGTCGGCGAAACGCCGAATGCAAAACCGCCGCCCACAATGGTCGTCCTGACTTCGGCATTGTCGTCAAACTCCAGTCGACCATAGTTCGCAAAAAGGTGAATGGAATCAGAGATTTCAAAAAGCCCGTTGAAATCCAGGCCATCGCCATCAATATCGCCAAAGTCAGTATCTATTGTTGATTCGGAATAACGGGCTTCGAGGTAGTCGTAGCTGAGATCATCCGCACCCGCGTTACACGATGTAAAGATCAGTAAGGAAAGTGTGGCGGCCGAGCCAGCCGCTCGTTGGTAAGTCATGGGGCACTCCTGATAACACATGTTTAGTTCGGTCACTTCGACCGTTCATGTAATCTAATCTCCGCTGACTGAATGGAACCTGAAGGGCAGGTTTTAGTGCCGCTGATCGGGTTTTTGTGGAGCGATTGCGGCATACTATGGCTCCGCGACACGCTAGAGCATTACTATGCTGCAGGCAATCAAAGGTGCGTTTGTCGTACCTGTCATTGTTCTCAATATTATTTTCTGGTTCATCCCGATTCTGATATTCGCCATCATCAGGCTTTTGTTGCCTTTTCCGGCTGTCAGGAGATTCACATCACGCGTATTAATCGCGTGCGGTGAGAATTGGATTAGCTGTAACGGCATCATCCATGACGTGACGCAGAGCACGCGATGGCACTTTAGTGGGCTCGAGCACTTGCGACGCCGTGACTGGTATCTCGTTTTGTCGAACCATCAGTCTTGGGTGGATATTGTTGTGCTGCAGCGCGCGCTTAATCGACGCATTCCATTCCTGAAGTTTTTTATCAAACAAGAATTGATTTGGATTCCCTTCTTGGGACTTGCCTGGTGGGCAATGGACATGCCATTCATGAAGCGCTATTCCCGCGCTTATCTGAAGAAGTATCCGGAACGGCGCGGTCAGGATTTGGACGCCACCCGGAAGTCATGCGAGCGATTTCGCGAGGTACCCACTTCGGTGATCAACTTTGTTGAGGGCACTCGTTTCACGCCTGAAAAACATGAGGCCAGCAATTCTCGCTATCAACATCTGTTGCAGCCAAGGGCGGGCGGTATCGCATTCGCATTGTCGGTGATGGGTGGTCAGTTTCGTTCCATGCTTGACGTTACAGTGGTCTATCCCGGTGGTGCCAAAACTTTCTGGGATATGTGCACCGGGCGGCTACACGATGTGGTGATCAATGTCCGGGAAGTTCCGATCGAGCCGTGGATGCAAGAAGGCGACTATTTGAACGACAAAGAATTCAGGCGTAAATTTCAGCGCAAATTGGCCGATATCTGGGAAGAGAAAGATGCTTTGATTGCGTCGATCGAACGAGAATTTTCGGAAGCTAAGCCAAACGAATAAGGTAGTAAGTCCGTATGACAGATAAACAAAAACTACGTGGTGTGAATGTGCTGAAAGATGCGTCATTGAACAAATCCACGGCGTTCACGATGGAAGAGCGCAAGTCACTCGGCCTGCGAGGGCTCTTGCCGCCGACGATGAACACGCAGTCGCAGCAGTTGATGCGGATCTTGTCGAACGTTCGCCGAAAGGCTTCAGATATCGAGCGGTACATCGCACTACGTGCGTTACAGGTTCGCAGCGAGCAGTTGTTTTTTAAACTGGTGGTTGAGCACATTGAAGAGATCATGCCGTTGATCTACACGCCGACGGTGGGGGAAGCGTGTAAGGAATTTGCCAACATTTATCGCGATGCGCGAGGCATGTATGTCTCGATTCATGACAAAGGCGATATCCGTGAGATTTTGGATAACTGGCCGGAAGATGACGTTCGCGTCATCGTCGTTACCGATGGCGAGCGTGTCTTGGGGCTAGGCGATCTCGGCAGTAACGGTATGGGTATTTCCATTGGCAAGCTGGCGCTTTACACGGCTTGTGCCGGAATTCCGCCAGAACATACGCTGCCTTTGGTATTGGACGTGGGCACGGACAACGACGAGCTACGCGATGATCCGGTTTACCTCGGGCTACCGGAAAAACGCGTGCGCGGTGAGGCCTACGAAGCACTGGTCGATGAGTTCATTAAGGCTGTGCAAGATCGCTTTCCGAAAGCGCTGATTCAGTTCGAAGACTTTGCCACCCCTAATGCGCAGTTGTTTCTGGACCGGTACAGAGATCAGGTGCTCTGCTTTAACGACGACATCCAGGGAACGGCCTCGGTAGCGCTGGCCGGCATCATTGCCTCCACTCGCGTAACCGAGACGCCGCTGAAATCAATGCGCATCATGTTCCTAGGGCACGGTTCTGCGGCGACCGGTATTGCCGACTTGATGGTTTCGTCGATGATCGATCAGGGGCTCAGCGAAGTGACGGCTTGCGAGCATATTCGATTCGTCGGTCGGCATGGCGTGATTACGCAGCACTCGGACAATCTTGGCGACAGCATTAGACGCTATGCGCAAGATGAGCCGGCCGCCGACTTTCTGGAGGCGATGCGCCGATTCAAACCGCATGCGCTCATTGGCGCAACAGGGTCCCCTGGGACCTTCACAGAAGAGATCGTTCGTGAGATGGCGGCAATCAACGAACATCCAGTCATTTTCGCTTTGTCGAATCCGACCTCGCGTGCGGAATGCACTGCGGAGCAAGCGTATCGCTGGAGTGATGGTCAGGCTTTGTTCGCGAGTGGCAGTCCGTTTTCGCCGGTTAAGTATGGCGGTAAGACGCATTGGCCGGGTCAAGGCAACAACGCCTACATTTTTCCGGGTATCGGATTGGGCGCGGTGGCCGTGCAGGCCTCGCGCGTAACCGATGTCATGTTCCTCGAAGCCGCACGGTGTCTGGCAGATATGATCAAGGACGTTGATCTCGCCGACGGTACGCTTTATCCGCCGCTGACCAGGATTCGTGAGATCTCATTAGAAATTGCCGTATCGGTTGCCGAGAGAGCCTTCGCAGACGGCTTAGCCGGTATTGAGCGTCCGGCCGATCTTCGCGCGCTTATCGCCGACTACATGTATGACCCGAGCTATTGATCCATCCCTAAAGGTTTGGTCAATGTATGTGGTTCGTTGTGCTGACAACAGTTTGTATACGGGCATCAGTCCGGACGTAGCAGCGCGCCTTGCAAAACACGATGTCGGTAAAGGTGCGCGTTATTTGAAAGGGCGGGGCCCTTTGGAACTAGCGGGCCAGACGGTCATTGGTGACAGGGCATTGGCTAGTAAAGTTGAATGGGCATTCAAGCGCCAGACAAAACGTCAAAAAGAGATCTGTCTTGGTCGGCCGAGAGGTCTCGATCAGTTTGTAGCGGACCTTGTCACCAAGCTTTAGGGGTCACTCGCATCGTCCGTTGCGGACTCGGCGATTTTCTCCTGGTCTCGTCTTAACAGGGAAGCGAGTTCGCTAGCAGCATCATGGGCCGTTTGTATGAGCTGTTTCTCATCATGATGATAGGCGCTTTGCTGTAGCAGGTAGCGTTCGTCATGCTCAAGAAACGTGTTGGCTACGGATTCTGCCCGCGTAGCGTCATACCCCAATGCTTCTAGCAGTTGGCGTGTCATGAATAGGCTTGAATGTAGTGTATCCCTGACGGGATTCTCGATACCAAGATCCATCAATCGATGCGCATGAAAACGATTTCGTGCACGCGCCAGTATGCGTAGATGTGGAAAGTGTTGGCGAATGAGTTTCGCCGTTTCTATCGATGTTTCGACATCTTCGATGGCGAGTACAAAAAACTTGGCACGATCTGCGCCGGCAGCCCGTAGCAAGTCAATTCGCCGCGCGTCACCAAAATAGACCTTACTGCCAAAGCGGCGTACGACGTCCACTTGTTCTGCATTGGACTCGAGGGCGGTGAAAGCAATGCCCTTGCTGCTCAAAATACGGCCGATGATTTGTCCGAACCGGCCAAAGCTAGCAATGATCACGTCATTGCGATCATCATTCATGTCGTCGTACTGCGGTGGTTTAGCCGGTGCTGCGGTTGCGCTAAACATACGATCTGCAATCAGCATGATGATCGGTGTCAATGCCATTGAGAGCGAAACGACGACGATGAGAAACTCTGCGGTTTTCGCATTCATTGCGTTTGCCGAAACGGCCGCGGTTAACAACACGAAAGCAAATTCCCCGCCTTGCGAGAGCAGCAAGCCTAGCCGAATTTTCTCGTGCGTCAGCAATGGAAAGCGAAAACTGATAGCGATAACAATGAGTGCCTTGACGGACATCAATAGCAATACGGCACCAATCACTTGGGCCCACTGACTGACCAGCAATCCCAAGTTTACGGACATGCCTACAGCGATGAAAAACAGGCCCAACAGGAGCCCTTTAAAAGGCTCGATGTCGCTCTCGAGTTGGTGGCGATACTCTGAATCGGCGAGCAACATACCCGCTATGAAGGCGCCTAGCCCCATCGAAAGACCGACTTTATACATGAGTGTTGCGGCGCCAATAACGACGGCAAGTGCCACTGCTGTCAATAATTCGTGAATATCGGTGCTCGCGACAATTCGCAGGATTGGTCGCAAGGCATATTTGCCGCCAGCGACCAGTGCGACGATGGCGAGCAAGGCAACGGCGACCGGCTGCCATGCCATTGAGACGGCGCTATCGGCAGCGAGCATAGGAAGTATCGCCAGCATCGGAATGACGGCCATGTCCTGAAACAACAATACCGCGAAGGCAGATCTACCGTAGCGCTGGGTCAGCTCATGTCGTTCGGCCAGCAGTTGCATGACAAAAGCCGTTGATGACAAGGCCAAAGCAAACCCCGCGACCATGGATTCCACAATGGGTAATCCCACCAATAGACCAATACAGCCAAGCGCCAGTCCACTCAGCAGGACCTGAAAACCGCCGAGGCCGAACACATTCTTGCGCAGCACCCAAAGTCGCGACGGCTGGATTTCCAGCCCAATGATAAACAGTAAGAAGACGACGCCCAATTCGGAGAAATGGAGGATGCTATCGACATCGGTGACAAGTCGCAGCGCGGAGGGCCCAATAATGACGCCGGCGATCAGATAACCAAGTACAGAACCCAGACCGATCTTTTTGCTGACGGGTACCGCAATGATTGCGACGGTGAGGTAAATCAGGACGTCGGTAAGAAAATACAAACCAATGCTCCAGCCAAAGCGTTAGCTTTTGAGTGTAGCCGAGTTTGCGCGGCCAAGGGTGCAATTGTCAGGCGCCGGTAGCAAGCAGAATGCCGAGACCATCTTGGCGCCGATGACAAGCCGATACCGGCTAGGAGAAATCTAGCGGATTGAGAACGGGAACAGCAGCATGCTGCCGGCAGAGTTTTCTGGTCGAATCACGACGCGGTAGTCGCCTTGTTCCAATGCATCGGCTGTGATGCGCATGGTTAGCATGTCGATCTCATCCGGCAATAAGCCATCCGCTTTACCGATGAAGTCACCCGATTGGGTTTGAACCACAGCGCCATACGACTTGGCGACTGTTTCGCCACCGAGATCCAGCGCCAAAACAATTTGTCCCGCCTGATTTTTGGTGATGGCGATCCCTTGCTCGCCACCACGAGATGGGCCGAGTGTAACTACCGGCAAGTTGGCCGTGATGACGGGAATCGTTTGAACATCTTGTTTTGAAAGGTACTGGCCACCCGCGAACAATAATGCGATGCCGGCGACCAGAGAAGCCGCCATACCGTACCAGGGTGATGCCACCACTCGACTCACACTGTTGTCCGGGTCGGCTTTTGCCCGTCGGTTTGTCAACGAAACGATATTGGCTGGTGGTTCCGATGACGCTTTTAGGCCATCAATTAGCAACGCACTTTCTTCAAGTTCCTGCATGGTTTCCGGGCAGCTGGCATAGAAGTCCTCAAAAGCCATGGACTCTGACTCATTGAGGTGCCCAAGCAAATAGCGGTCAATGTAATTGCCGTCGAGGACGGTCTTGCGGTTCAGGCGGCTGTCGCCACTTGCTCCGTTGCCGGTGTGCTTGTTTTTCATATCGTCTGTGCCGTAACTGTCCATAGTGTTTATTCCTGGCCGCGGCCTTCTATCAGGTCTCGTGCAATATCGGTTTCACTGCGTAGCAGCAGTTCCTTGAATCGTTTCTTTGCACGATAAAGTACGCGGTTAAAATGTAAGTCGCTTAAGTCTAATCCTGCACAAATTGACTGTTTGTCTTCTTGCTGCAGATAAAATCGGTTGAGGATCGCGCGATCGCGGTCTGATCCGAGCTCATCCAGCAGTGTCTTAACATGTACTGCCATCTGCGCTGCATTAATCTCACCCACCTGATCCATGGCATCATTATCAGAGGCGTCGGCGATGGTATCGCTGTCGGCGTAGGTTTTTCGACGTTGCCGCCGGCGGATCACACCAATGAGCAAGTTGCGCCCGGTGCTTTGGATAAACCCGGCGAGACGCGTGGGATCGTTGATGCTCTTACCGCGTAGTCTTTCGATAACGATGCGGAAAACGTCCTGATGTAGGTCGTTTGCAAGCTCAGGGTCGCCACAACGGCGACGCAGCATGAACAAGAGTGGTCGACTATAACGTTCGACCAACTCCTGCTCAGCACTGCGATCACCATCGGCGATACGCTTCGCGATTTGCACAGCCGCGCGTTGTTCAAGCACGCCAGCGTCCTCGGCCGTCTCTCGCGAGTCGGTTTCCGGCCGATCCTTCCCCTTCATAGGGGGGTATTCTGGCAGAACTCCGAGGCTACGTCTGTAGGTGAGTGTGCTCATATCAATCGCAAGTGCGCTCTTTTAGCGTGTCCATTCATCGTCAGCATCCCATTCGCCCTCATCAGGGTTGCGGCGATGCTTGCAGGTAAGGCGGTGGTAGCCTTCTTCTTGCGTCAATGACATGGAAAATGATCTGCCGTCCGGGAATCCACCGGAAATCGTATTGGTCTTGCCGCAGTATTCTGCAGTCGCCTTTTCCCATAGTCCCGTGTTCTTGTCGCTACCTTCTGTTCGATGCTTGAAATGCGGTTTACCGTCATCGCCAACGCAGATAAACAGTCGATCGCCTTTTTGCATCGGTACGGTCTCGCCTTCATTGGTCCGTACGGAACATATTTTCCAAACCCATTCGTAAGTGTCTTTGTTCATTGTTTTCCCTTCAGCTTCATTGCCACAAAAACCGGTGCTGAAACCCTCGCCTTTAAAAGGGTTTTGACCACCGATAGAACCTTATCTGCCATCAGTCAACCTGATATCTCACCTGTCCGTAAGCTTATTCCAGTCCCCAGACAGCACAAAGCCGGACCAGTAGTACGGGTGCCGCCAACGTCTAGAGGTCTGCATGCGCTGCTTGGCTTTGGCCAACGCTACGGAAGGCGCGAGGGCATTTTTTAACATGCCCTCATAGAAATACTCCATCAAGGTCGCCGTAGCGCGGTCTTCGACTTGCCACAAGCTGGCGATAACGCGGTCGGCGCCTGCGTACATGAAGCCCCGGGTCAGTCCTAGTAATCCCTCGCCGGCGATGTCGCGACCCAGAGCGGTATCACAGGCCGATAACACGACAAGTTCCGCTTCAAGATCGAGTTCATAAATATCCCGTAGCCCGACAAACCCTGTCGTTGGAGCGCCGGCTGCATTGACCATCGATAGCGCCAGGCCGGTTCTCGCGGGGACATCATCATTGACGAAACCATGCGACGCGATATGGACAATTTGAGCGGCGCGTAACTGGGGTGATTGCAGCGCATCGGTATTGGCGTCGACGCCCAGATGCACCTGCGTTTTGCGATCACCAGCCAGCGCCTCAATGGCGCGTGCCTCAGCACCGGACATGCGCAGTCGGCTGAGCGGTGTGCCTCGTTCGCTCATCGAAACGGTTTTCGCTAGTGATTTACTGATCCGCTCGTCATTGACGTCGAAAACAGGATCGGCAAGTACGGCAATGCTGGCATTGCCCGCTCCGCTCGAGCGGCTACCCCGCGTCAGTGCCAACGTAGTCAGTGAGGGTAAGTAAGAGACAGAGCGTTTTGCCGCGAGCGGCTGGATCTCGGCACTGGTGCGTAACACTTCGAACGGCAAATAGTGCAACGCGCCGTCGGCCACGATGATGATGTTTTGAAAGTCCCCCAATTGCTCTGTCACTGGTGCCAGCAATGCATTGCCCAATGCCAAGGCAACGGATCGGTAGTTGCCGCGTTCGGCGAGCGATGTGTGCAACTGTCTGGTGAGTGCCTCAATGCCAGCGCTAGAGGGCAGCCGATAAGCATTGATGTCTTGATTCGAAATTGTCCAGAGATAGCTGTCCGAGCGACCTAGAAAAAACTGCAACGCGATATCCTTCGGGCCTATCAAGTCTTGTAACTGATCTGGTTGCAGGGACTGTTTCCTTGCGGTGGCTTTGTAGCGCGGATCCAGCTCGCTAATCTTCGCATCCAGTACATTGAGTGCAGCCGTGACTTCGCTCAGATTTTCAGAGGGACGTCCACGTAGGCGATTGTTTTCAGCAAGGCTGATTCGCGCGAGCAAAGCCTCATGATCATCACGAAGTGATTGAGGTACGGATTCGCTGATGCCCGACGTGTTCGCCGACAAAACGTCTACCAGTGTTTGCGCACGATATCGCTCGACCATCGCCAGTGCATCTTTGGTGTTTGCTTCCGTTGTTTCCGCCATCAACGCATAAATCGCGAGTTCGTAGGCATCCGCAATGGTCGCTTGGTAACTGGCGCGAAGTTCGGTGTTGGCGATATCGGTGCGCAGCGTCTCGATCTGCTCAATGGCTGTATTCGCGTAACTGCCGGCAGCATCAAAGTCGTTTTTCTTGAGCTCCAACCAACCCAGCGCGGCTACCGTCTCTGCAATGCCGAGTGGATCCGACATGTCTTGCCGCAATTTGAGCGATTCGTTGAGCGCCTTGGATGCGGCGTCGAAAGCACCTGAGGCATCACGTGCCAACCCCAGATGATAAAAGGCTCTGGCCATCTTGTTGGCGCTTCTCCCATTGGGTGTTCGCTGGCTGACGATCTCTTCCAATGAACGAATACCCAAGTCAGTTTCGCCACGCTTTAGACGTGCAATGGCCTGGTCGATTCTGATATTAGCGATTAGTTCCTCAGGGGCGCCGCGTGCTCTCGCCATTTTTAAGGCTTCTTTATAGAGTTCAAATGCGTCTTTGAATTTCCCGATTTCTACGAGTGCGCCGGCCAGATTTACCTTGGCGTTGAGCAGTCGCAGCTGATCGAACTCAATCTTCATGTCATGTGCACGTTGAAGGAAATCAACGGCCTGTTGAGGTTCATTCAAGGCGCCATACGCGACGCCGATGTTGCCCAGTGCGCGCGCTTCGGCCCGGACGTTGCCAGTCTTGCGAAACAACTCTAATGCGGTTTGGTACGCATTCAATGCATCCTGCATACGGCTGATTCGTCGATATTGTGTCGCAATGTTGTTCAACGAGCGAGCACGCAAGAAGTCGTCCTCCATGCGCTCTGCAGTCGTTAGTCCTTGCTTTAGAAATCGAATCGCATCGAGTGGCTGGTCACGCATGGCAAAGATGCCACCCAAATTATTCTGAACTAGGCGCAGACTGGCGAGGTTTCCACTCTGACGGGCAAGTGGCAACAAGGCTTTGTAGCATTCTTCTGCATCTTCGAATCGGCGTAAGTTCATCGCTTGAAAGCAAAGATTGCTAGTCGCCGGATTAACGGCGATGCCGTCGTAGAATGGCGCCAGCATCGATTCGGCTTGTTCTAACTGCTCTGTCGCGATTGGATCTTCGCCGATTCGATGTGCAGATAGGCCGGCCATGGTCAGCGCGTTGCCTTGTAAGAGTGCGCTGCCACTGCGTCTCGCAGCCGCGAAAGCGTCTACGGATACTCGTTGGGCGGCCGTATAGTTGCCTAATTCAGTTTCCTGCTCCGCAATGATCAATAGCAGCTCGGCTTGTCGCGCCGCGTCATTTTGTGGCTCCCAGGCCGCAAGCGCGATTTTCGCCGCGACCAAAATGCTGCGATTCCTTTCATCCGAGTTGTCGTTGTCGATTTCAAAGATTTTTTGCAAGAGCTTGAGTGCATTCAAAAGTGACTGGTTGTCGTCGTTAAGCTCACGCAGCGTCAACCGCAGTTTGGCAGAAGGTGTTGTGTGTTCGGCAAATCGCGTCGTTACGCTGAATTGACTTGGCTTATTGATACTGATGACCCACGGGATGCGGATACCGCCGCTGACGCCGCGCAACGTCGTCAGCGGCGCTTGCGCATTTAAAGGCTGTATCGAGACTTCTGCCGTGGCCATGGATTGCTCGATTTCCACGAGCCACGTGCCGGATGTCAATTCCAACGTTGTTTGACTGACCTGTTCAATGTCGGTCAGCTCAATGGGAGCGGATTCAGTTAACGCCGCTGTTTTCTCTGCTGCTAGCGCGTTTGCGCCCAGCAAGCCGAAAGCTGCGACCAGCCGTAAGGCTGCCATTCTTAATAGCCATTTAGGAGTTCCAGCACACATACTGTCGATAGTCGCATTCCGGCCGGAGTGCTGCAACAGCGCGCAAGGGGCTTTCGCCGAAGTATCAATCAGTGTCAGAATCTACGCCGTACACCGAACTTAACAGCGGGATCCGGTTTCGCGTGATGGATCAGTCGGGGCGAAGAATGAGAATAGATAGTGTTTTCTTGGTGATGGCGGTCGTGGTGCTTGGCGCTTGCCAGCCCAAGACACCAGTCGAGGCTGTGGATAAGGCGAATGCATCGCCGGAGTCTACTGAGTCGACGACGTCAGGAACGGCGTCGGAAGAACCACCATTGCCGGCGAATGCCGAGCCATTGCTCGTTGAGGCGCAGTTGATGTCCTACAGCGAAACCGACGATGGTTTGATTCGAGGTTATTTCGCGTATCCCCAATCGATGGTCGAGCCGCTGCCGGCGATTCTGCTGATACATGACTGGTGGGGCCTGGATCAGGTCGTCAAAGATACGGCCGACCGATTGGCATCCGATGGCTATATGGTGCTCGCGGTGGATCTTTTCGATGGCAAAGTAGCCACGTCCACACCGGAGGCCGCCGCGCTTTCGCGTGACTTGATTGAGCAAACCGATGCAGCTGATAGCAACATAAAAGATGCGCACCGTTTCCTGACCGCCGTGGCTGGCGCGCCTGATGTGGCTTCCATGGGCTGGTCGATGGGGGGGTATTGGGCGGTTAAGACCACTCGGCTGTTACCCGGGCAAGTCGGTGCTGCCGTCAACTTCTATGGGCAAATTGATGACGACCCAGAGTTGATCCAGCAAATCGATGCGCCGCTGTTGGGTCTGTTCGGGGCGAACGACCGATCTGTCGAAACGGCACGCATTCGGGATTACTCAGCGGTCGCCAAAGAGGCCGGCCTCGATATGACGTTACACGTCTATCCCGAGGTGAGCTCCGGTTTTGCGAATCCGGAGGACGCGCGTTACAACGTCGACGTGGCTGAAGACGCCTGGCAGCGGACGATGGTTTTCCTTAATTTGCATTTGCGCTAGTTGGAGCGATCTCGGTCTGTTCGGCGCCGGGCGGTTCCTGTTCGGGATTCACTACCTCGCAGTTGATATCTACGCTCAACGGCAGGCTCATCAAACCACTGCCACGCGGTGCATCCGCGCAATTGACGCCGATCTGAACGGAAAAGGCATCGTTTAACCTTAGACGATCAACCTTGCCCGAGCGCCGGCATAGCGTTTCCGCTTGTAGTCCTTCCAATTGCGCCGGGGGTACGTCGATGGCGAGCTCATGAGAGCGTTGGTCTAGCGTGTTGATCGTTCTGGCCAAAAAGGTATCCGCGATCATCATCGTCAGCGCGGATTCCGCCGCCGGGTCTTTGCAGTCAATCGTTACCTCCATAACAAACCGAATGGCCTCATCGGTCATGCTAAACAAAGGAATTGGATCGATTTGTTGGGCAACGATATTGTCGCTAGCGCTTTCAAGTACGGGTTCTGTGGCCAATGCTGAATGACTAATCAGTAAAAATCCGGCAAAAAATTGGCAAAGTCTGGGCATCGCGTTAACTTCATCTCTGGTTTGGCGTCAGGTTGACGAGTTTACTATGAGTGATTCTCCACTGGGCGGTACTTATCGCCTGGCCAAACGCGTTGTGATCAGCGTGGTTGGCGCGACGCTGCTATTGCTTGGGTTTGTCATGCTGATTACCCCGGGACCAGGATTGGTCGCCATCGCGGGTGGTCTTGCCATTTTGGCGGTCGAGTTTGCCTGGGCGCGTGTTTGGCTAGCCCGGGTCCGGCGCAAAATTAGCGAAGCCAGTGGGTCCGTTCGCGGCCGGGCGGCTGAGCGTCATCGCGACAGCGGCAGTTAGTTCAGCAGATTAGACATTTTCCGTCGATAGTCCTGCACACGCGGATCGCCGCTGCCGAGTAGCCCGAAAACGGATAACAATCCTTCACGTCCTGCATCGTTTTGAAATTCACGATCAGACTTCATCAATTCGAAAAACTGTGCGAGTGCCTGTTCATAGTTTCTGGTTGCCAGATACGCGCGGGCGAGCTCATGGCGCAGGGACAAATCGTCGGGGTTGCTGGCAAGTTGCTCGAGCAATACCTCTGGTGAAGCGGTGTCTGCTGATTGCCGGACCAGATTAATTTCATGACGTAGTTTTTCAACTTCCGGGTCATCGGCGATGGTCTCCGGTAAATCGGAGAGCATGGCGTCGGCAGCATCGGCATCGCCCAAAGCGGCATGCGAGCGTGCGATATCCACTTTGATACCGGCGTTATTGGGTTCTTCCACCAGGGCCTGTTCTAGCAGTGGCAGCGCGGTCGCATAGTCCTGGCTGAGCAATGCGTCCTGAACAGCACGGCGTAACCCGGATGCGGGCTTAGCAATATGCGGCGCAATCTTGTTGATTAGATCTTCGGGGCTTTGCAGACCAATGATCTCCTCGACAACTTTGCCACTCTTGAATAAGAGCAGCATCGGAATGCTTCTGACGTTAAAGCCGGTGGCAAGAGTAGTTTCTTCATCGACATTCACCTTTGCGACTCTGATCTTGCCCGGATAATGACCGACCAGCGCTTCCAGCACCGGGGCTATTTGTTGGCAAGGTCCACACCAGGGCGCCCAAAAATCGACAAGTACCGGGATATCCGCCTTTGCGACGACCTCATCAAAGTCACGTGCCGTGACGTTAACGATCTGGTCGGAAACGTCGAAATTTGTAGCTTCAGTCATAACGATGCCTTGTTCTATCCGCCTTGCAGAGCGTAGATATCGGGTGCAACGGCGCGATTTCAAGCAAAAAAAAGGGCCCGGACTTATAAGGGGGGTGTCCGGGCCCTGCAGGTGGTGCTCGTTAAGGGGGGGTGAGCACCCGGGATTCCTTGGGGAATCCCGTTAGCCTACGGGGGGTGTAGGCCAGTCTTGAAGCGGTCACTTGTATCTGGGGAGAATTGACCGCTACAAAGGGGTTTTTATTTCACAACGGTCGCGCTATTGCCGGCAATCGTGAGGGTCTTGTTTCGACCAATGGTTTGCTCTAGATCAATGTTTAGATCTGCCTTCATTGCCCGTTCTGCGGCTCTGAGAGCAGACTCCGCAGACGCTTCAATGATGGCGCGCTGATCTTTCACAAGATCGGCTGCAGCGCTTTCATGTCGAACCAGTTCGGTCTTGATGACCGTCTCTTCGGCGTGAAGTGGCGCATGCAGAGATCCGATCATTGCCAGAGAAGCCGCAACCGCGGCAAAAGCTCTTTTTGAACGTTTCATCATGCTACCTTCCTTCGTTGATATGGCCGTGAGGTTTCATCGGCTTGTGCATATCATCGTCTCGTAAAGACTGTTGCATGATGCGTGCCAATTTGGATTTCAGTAAAAACAATGGTTTAGGTGGCTTCTGAATTTACGGAAAACCGTAATTTACGAAAATTCGTGAAATTTTTTACGAATTCCCGTAAACTTGGTCATATGACACAAACTATCGATGATCACTATCATTTGCTCTTCCGGCGTATGCCGGTCATGGCCGCTGCCCTGGACTCACGGGGCTATTTTCTGGACCAGAGCGATGCGCTAATCGCGCGTTTGGGCTATCCGCGAGAGTCCATCGGATCAATGCGACCGATCGATATTGCGGATGAGGCGTCCGCGCGACGCATCGAGAAAGAAATGGTGCCGCAGTTGCGTCGCAAAGGTGCCGTTTCGGATGTGCCAGTGACTTTTGTCGCTGCTAATGGTGATGCTATTTCGCTCATTACCAGTGCGATTATTGATCAAGATGCGGATGGCGGCTATCTGCGGACGCTCGCCGTTTATCGTGATGTTGATGCCGCTGATGAGATTGCCAGTCATTACCTCGCGACCTATCGTGCGACGCCGGCGATGCTTCATACCGTTGACGAGCACGGCTACATTGCAAACGTCAGCGACCACTGGCTTCGTAAGATGGGCTATGACAGAAAGGCTGTGTTGGGTCGCTCCATTCTGGATTTCATGTCCGAAGCGTTTCGACAAAAGCTCGGTGGACAGTCACAAATCGAGGCGCTCATTGCGTCTGGTGATCTCGTCAATCAGGAGCGCGTGATGATTACGCGTGACGGCCGGTCGTTGGAGTTGGTGATGTCCTCGGTTGCGGAGCGCGATGCGTCCGGTGCCGTGGCAAGAATGCTGGTGGCGTCAAAAGACGTGACAGAACGCAATGAAGCAGAGCGTGCCTTGCGGAAGTCGCTGGCCGAGAATGCACGACTGCGCAAAGAGCTGGAAGAAGAGCGTGATTACCTGCGCGAAGAAGTAAAAGACTCCAATCGCTTCGGCCGCGTCGTGGGCAGCAGTCCCGCGTTACGGGCGATGCTCGAGAGAATTGAGGCTGTTGCGGCGACACCTGCCAGTGTCTTGATTCTGGGTGAGTCCGGCGTCGGTAAGGAGCTCGTTGCACGTGAGATTCACAGCCGTAGCACTCGCAGTGAAGAAGCGCTGGTCAAGGTTAATTGTGCATCCATTCCGGTTGAGCTTTTTGAAAGTGAATTCTTTGGTCATGTGAAAGGTGCTTTCACCGGCGCCCATCGCGATCGGATTGGCCGGTTTCAATTGGCTGATGGCGGCACGATATTTTTGGATGAGGTTGGTGAAATACCGCTCGACCTGCAAGGCAAGCTGCTACGGGTGTTACAGGAAAATGAATTCGAGCGGGTAGGGGATGACCAAACTCGAAAGGTCGATGTCCGCGTGGTAGCGGCGACCAACCGCGATCTTCAGCAGGCTGTTGCTGCCGGTGAGTTTAGAGAGGACTTGTACTACCGATTGAGCGTGTTTCCGATCGATGTCCCACCGTTGCGGGATCGTCAGGAAGACGTCGTGGCCTTAGCGCGCCATTTTCTTCAGCAGACCACTAAGGACTTCGGACGGCATGAGCTTCAGCTCACGCAACGCCAGGCCGATAGTCTTCGCGAGTATGCGTGGCCCGGTAACGTTAGGGAGCTCAAAAACGTCATTGAGCGCGCGGTGATTCTG
The DNA here is from genome assembly GCA_045110335.1 of Woeseiaceae bacterium. Lineage (GTDB taxonomy): Bacteria > Pseudomonadota > Gammaproteobacteria > Steroidobacterales > Woeseiaceae > CALBPI01. The sequence continues at coordinate 88,512 of JBGCGB010000013.1, read as the reverse complement.
TCGCGTGGCAAGTCACTGCGGCTAGACTTGTCGATTCCTGAAGCGATCGACGAGATCGATGAAGCGGCTGGCGTAATAGCGCCGTCGCTCCAATCTGAGGCAACCGAGGTCATGACCGATGCAGAGGTGCGCGAGTTTGCCCGGCAGAACACATTGGCGGCGCTCGAAAAGGCGGATTGGAAGGTCTCCGGCCCCGGTGGTGCCGCCGAGTTGTTGCGCATTCGTCCTAGCACGCTAAGTGACCGGGTTCGCAGTCTCGGACTTAACAAGCCCACATAGTTGACCCTGGCTACCGCCAAGCGTACGTTTTAGCGTGTATGAGGTGAGTTTATGAAGCGGTTTTTCGGGCCAATCGCAAGCCTGCGTTTATGGACAGTGTTTGGCGCTGTATTTGCGCTAGGCGGTTGTGTGCTCTCGTCGCCCGGACCGTTAGATCACCGGGATGTTCCTGCTTTATCCGGCGACGCAGGCGTTCAGCTTGAGCAAGCAGAACATCCGCGTCCGCCTTCAGAAGTGTTGCGAGTCAACGAGCAGATGCGTGTTTTTGCCCGGAATTCTGTGCGAAATGCGACCAATGATGATCAGCGCATGAAGGGTCTCACAACGGCGGTACTGCATCCGGGTTCGTTGGGTCTGCGTTACAGCGACCGCATGACGCGGACGGCCGAAGAAACTTTTGATACCGCCAGTGGCAATTGTTTAAGCCTGTCGATGCTGTTCGTCGCAATGGCGCGCGAAGTCGGTATTGAAGCGGCTTTTTATGAAGTTAATGTCTTGCCTGAATGGACCCTCGCTGGCGATATTGTTTTCTCCACAAGACATGTCAATGTCAGCGGAAAGCTCGCATATGGCAGCACTTACGTGATGGATTTCGCGCCATATCGTGCTCGACGTGAAATTGGTCGGCGGCGGCTAACGGATCAACAAGCAATCGCTCAGTATTACAACAATATCGGGGCTGAGTTCCTGGCCGAAAATGATATTGCTTCTGCCTATTTGCATTTTCGTCGCGGTATTGAGCTTGCGCCCCGTATCGGTTTTCTGTGGTCCAATTTGTCGGTAGCCTATTCACGGAACGGACAGAACGACGCTGCTGAGCTCGCGCTTCAGCAAGCGATTGCGATTGATTCGTCCAACACTTCGGCAATGAGTAATCTGGTTCGTATTTACAACCTCACAGGTCGGAAAGCTGATGCGGAGGCGTTGACAGCGCGTATAGCGAACACGCAGAAAAAGAACCCGTACTATCAATTTGTCATGGGCGAACGTGATATTGCTGACGCACGATATGACGATGCTTTGAAACGTTTGGAGTCGGCCATTCGATTGCAGCCACACGAGCCGATCTTTTATCTTCGTGCAGCGGATGCTGCCGCCGGTCTCGACCGGGTCGAGCTGCAGAACCAATATGTCGCCCGAGCCGAAGCGCTTCGCCCCAACGAGTCAACGCTGTCAGGGCCGCCCAGAAAATCGGACTTTTAGAATCTCGCTGAACGTCCGGTCAAACGCCAACTAGAAAGCACTTAGCCTGCAGCCGCAACGATAAGCAGTGGCCCGTCCGATACGACGACTCCACCGGGCCGTTCGGAAGTGATCGCAAACGCCGCTGGATTCAAAATCGGAAGTTTCGCATCGATCGGAATAACGATCTCGGACACGTCTCTCGGGATATCAAATACACCGCCATCGACGGGGTTTGAGTCTCTTTCCGGGTCAACGATCCAGAGTTGATACTGGCTGACCAGCGGGTTGTTCGCCTGTAGGTTTTGTAATCGAAGAAAACCACGCTGTTGATCGTTGTTCCAGACGACGTCGCCGGTAACAGACTCATAACCAATGGTTTCCGGCCTGTTCCAGGGCAATGTTACGGTGCCTTCTGCCGCCATCAGTACTTCACGTGATTCCGTCGCAGTGACGACTACCGGCACTTCTGGCACCACTGTCGCCGCTTCCTCTGATGGCTTGAAAATGAGCGCAACCAGCAACGCGGCAGCGGCGGCCCAACCAATATATTGGCTAGCGCCGCTAGTGCTTGCATCACGTGTTTCAGCTGTCCGACGCGTTTGAATATTCGTGACGGTAGCTTCCGGTGCCTTTGCAAACTGCGTTGACTCGACCAGTACTTTTTCCCGTAGACGGTCGGGCATGGCGTCGATGCCATTTTCATTGGTTGCGACCATAACGTCCGCCGCTGTCAGTTCAAACTGCAAGGCCATTTCCTCTGCAGACGCAAAGCCCGCCGCTTTGGCAAGTGCTTCGATGTCAGCATCATCGGTCAGCGTGCCCGACAACGCTGTATCAATGAAACGATCTAATGTATCTGTTGTGTTGTTTTTCATGTTCGTGTCCCTTCCGCCGCCGCTAGCGCAGTGAGGCCGAGGTCGTCCCGCAGTGTCGTTAAGCCTCTTCTAATATGGCTTTTGACGGTTCCCAATGGCAGGTCCATTGTCTCGGCAATATCAGCATGTGACATGCCCATCCACGCCGACAACTTGAGCGCCTGCCTTTGCTCAGGTTTCATCGTCTGCATTGCTTCAGCAATGCGCGTGACCTCGCTGCTCACCTCTGCGGCATTCTCCGCCGAGGGCGCGGCCGTCTGTTCTTCTTCAAAAAGTTCTTCGACCGGTTGTCGTCCGTGCTTTCTCAGTCGGTCAATCAATCGACGTCGCGCGAGCATCGCGACAAAAGTCGTTTCGCTAGCCTTGCTTGCATCGAACCGATCAGCGAATCGCCAGATCTCCAGAAACACCTCTTGCACGGCATCCTCGGCGTCGGCCGAGTTCGGTGATAGCCGTCTGGCCAATGACCAGATCAGGCCGCCAAACTGGTCAACGCATTCGTTCATCGCGGCTTGTTCGCCGCGAGCGATGCGTTGAAGGATCGATGTTTCGTTGCTCACAAATTGCCCTCTAACAGGTGTGGCGGATCTGGCGTTAATGCGCACTACCGCCGCGGAGCGACGGTAGTGCGTTTGTTGTGGGTTTGCAAGCGACACCGCCGTTGCCCTAGTTGGCTGCCATGGCTTGCATTGGCTCATTGACGAGCTCTGACCGCACGTCGTCCAATGCGTATCGAAGTGTCCAGGCTTGGCTGCGTGCATCACTTTGCGCATCGGCGCGCTTCAAGCCCTGCTCAAGTCGCATCACGGCTACTTTGGACAGGTCTGCCGCATTGGAAAACAGCAAAAGGTTCTCGGCTGCTGTGCGATAGATTGCCGCTGTCGCATCTGCATTGCCATGATTAAACATGGGTACGCCGGCTTCAATAGCCCGATCAATCACTGCTCTGGCAGGTCGAACCGCTGACATGGTTTCGGGCGGCAGGATGACGCGGTCGATGACATGAATGACGCCGTTGCTGGCTTCGATATCGGTCGCGACGATGCTCGCGCCTTCGATCGTGAATCCGCCCTCGCTGGCGGCGATACCGGCTGGTGCGTTGGCCAACGTATCGACGCTAATACCATCAGCTAGCGCACCGCTACCGACTTTACCCGCAAGCACATGGAACTTAAGGATGCGAGCCAACTTATCTTTGTTCGCGGGTTCCAGCAAAGATGCTACCGTGCCGTCAGGCAGCGCTGCGAATGCAGCGTCGGTTGGTGCGAATACGGTAAAGGGGCCGTCGTTAGCTAATACGTCGGCTAAACCTGCTGCGGAAGCGGCAGCGATCAGTGTTTCGAATTGACCGGCCGATTGTGCGGTCGCGACGATGTTCTGCGTCATCGCTTTCTCTTCATGATGACCAGCGGACGCATTGGTAGTGCCAAAGGTGAGCACTGCGGTTGCAGTTAGCAGCGCGAGCTGCTGCATGATTTTTGAGGACATGATTGTTGATCTCCTAGTTTGAGGGAAGTTGTCCTCAGCGCCGAGGTACTAATGCTTTCGACGTCGGCGAAGAACTGGATGCAGAGAGGCACGAAATCATTTTGTTGTTATGCTATCGCGATGAATACAGAGAACAGTGACGGCGCAAAAGCCGGTAAACAAAGGTTAGTCATCATCGGAATTTTCTTGCTGGTGATGATCATTTCAGTATGGACGCTGCCGCTCGAAGCCTGGTTGCAGCAGGCGCAAGCGTGGAGTGAAGTGCATGTCTGGGAAGGTCGGGCAATTTACATTGCTGTATTCATCGTTGCGGCATGTTTGATGGTGCCGGGCTCACTGTTGTTCATGAGTGGCGGCTATTTGTTCGGTTTCCTTTGGGGCGGTGCGTTGGCAGCAATCGCCACGCCGCTGGCCGCCAGCGCGGCTTTTTTGGTGGGCTCTACTTTTGCCAGAAAACAGGTCGCCGGACTGGTTGCTAGCAATCCGAAATTTGACGCGATCGATCGGGCTATTGATCAGAAAGGCGGATTGATCGTTTTGCTGACTCGCTTGTCGATGCTGTTGCCTTACAACGTACTCAACTATGCATTCAGTGTGACTCGTGTGCGGCATTGGGATTTCTTTATCTGGACGGCTGTCGGCATGTTGCCGCCTGTTTTGCTGTTCGCTTATCTCGGCGCCGCAGCTAACGACATCGAGGCGTTGACACAAGGCAGCGGGTTAAGCGGCCCACTGGGTCAGGTCGTTGCCGTCGTTGGCGTCGTCATTCTGATTGCAGCGCTCGTGATTATTCAGCGCACTGCCACGCGTATTTTGAAAGAGTCGTTGGATGAGACTGCCTAGAAGGCGTGCGCGAGTCCGAGCTTAAAAGTCACATCCGGGCTGTGTTCGACAATGACATCTTCGGCCACCGTGATTCGTAACGCCGTTTGTTTCCGGAATCGCCACTCACCGCCGGTGACCAGCTGGGCGACAGGGTCGCCAATCATGCTGAGCTCGGACTGTGCGACGGCTGAGTGGGCTTGCAAACGGGCGCCCAGCGAAAAGTTCTTCGTGACTTTCAAGATCAAGGATACCTGCCCATTGAAAAGGACGGATCGCTGATCGAATGCGTTGAGGTCCGCGTCGCCAAGCCACACGCTGCCAACGCTCGCATTCCAAAGCCACCTTCGGTTGGGTTGCGCGGCGCTTCGATACTGAAGCGTTACACCGATATCAGTGCGCCCGCTTCCGGTTAATCGGTCGCTATCGCCAGTGCCAAGCTTGATCGCGCCAGCGACGAACCAACTACCCTGATCTTCGTTCTGGGCACTCAGTCGATAGCTTGCATGCAGATGCGTATCACCGAAGCCCTTTTGTCGGTCAGACAGGTTGATGACGTCAGTGCCCCGTTCGGTCCATTGAAAGTCCAGCGCATCTCGCGGTCGGTCGTCGCGAATACCTTCCGGCAGTCCAAATGCTTTGTGCCAACTGTCAATGAATGGGTCTAGCTGACCGCTCCGATGCGTGCGGTATTGTGCGGAGAAGCCCACGCGAAGCTGGTCAGTGACGGCAAAGTTCCCGCCGAGTCGATATTGTGTCGTTTCGCCATCGAACAGGGCGCTGCTTTGGCCACGGGTCTCGCGTGCAGCTTGGCTCGCGACAATAGTGTCAATCGTCCACTGGCGCTCGCGTAGTACCGGCGCCATGGTCATAAACAGCCCCGTTGTTGGTTTCAGGTTAGGTTCGTTCTCCAAAAAGTCCTGTGCTCGCGCATTACTGGTGCCAACACTCGCTATGAGCACGAGCAGCGCGCTCGCATGGATATGGTATCGATAGGGCATCGCGTTTTGCATCTTTCGAGCGGCCTCAGGATAATGGCTTAAGTTAAACAAGTAAGGTCATCCTATGTCGGGCATTCTGCAATCCGGACCCACGGAACGGGCGAGACGAGTCGTTGGCTCAATGCTCGTTTTTTTGATTATAAGCGGTATCGGGTTTGAAGCTAGCGCAACGGATCTTCCTCCGGCCGTCGTGCGAACATTGGAGCGGTTTGACCTTTCCGAAAAAGGCTTAAGCGTGCGCATTGAGGCATTGAATTCCGGTGATGCGGTGCTGGACCATCAATCGACACTCGCATTGAACCCAGCCTCGACCATGAAACTCGTGACGACTTATGCAGCCTTGTCTTCTTTGTCGCCCGGGCATACGTGGAGTACGGATGTGTTCTTGTTGGGCGAAGTTGACGAAGCCGGCGTATTGTCCGGTGATCTCGCTTTGCGTGGTGGCGGTGACCCTTACCTGGTGGCGGAAACTCTATGGCAGTTGCTGACCGAGTTACGCCGCCGCGGGATTCAGAAAATTGATGGCGACATCATTTTTGATACCAGTTTCTTTGAAATTCCCGTCGAAGATCCGGCGGCTTTCGATAATGAACCATTGCGGGCATACAACGTTTCCCCGGATGCGCTCCTTGTTAACTTTAAGGTCATCCGATTTTTCTTCGAGCCGGATGAAAGCAACAACACCGTTCGTGTTACGACACTGCCTGAGCTTGAAAACCTAGATATCGACAACCAGCTCAAGCTGGTTCGTGGCCGGTGCCGAGGATATCTTCGCGGTATCCGTATTGATGCGGAAACCAACGGTGAACGCGTGCGTTTCAGCGGTAACTTCCCATCAGGGTGCAAGCGTTACTCGCTAGGCAGAACGTTGTTATCGCATCAAGCGTACGCATTTGGCTTGATCGCGCGCCAATGGTCATTGCTGGGTGGTGAGTTGACCGGTGGTTATCAATCCGCACAAGTAGCCGACACTGAAGAACCTTTTCTCAGCTGGCGTTCGCGTCCGTTCAGCGAAGTCATCAGGTTGATCAATAAACACTCAAACAACGTAATGACGCGACAGGTCTTCCTGACGCTGGGTGCGCACTACTTTGGCGCTCCGGCAACAGTCGAAAAGGCGCGGCGAGCGATTGACGCGTGGGCGCTGGATCAATCCTTGTCTTTGGATAATCTGGTGATCGACAATGGTGCCGGGCTGTCGCGAGAGGCGAGAATGACAGCGACAGAAATGGTTGGTCTATTGCAGCATGCATGGCGTAGTCCGTTTATGCCGGAGTTCGTGTCTTCGTTGTCGCTCGTGGGCACCGATGGCACGTTCCGTCGTCGGCACAAGAGTGGCATGTTGACCGGTCGTGCGCATCTCAAAACCGGACGCCTGGACGACGTGACGGCGTTGGCAGGTTACATGACAGCCAGAAACGGACAGCGTTACGCGTTATCGATTTTGCACAATGATAAAGGTGTGCATCGCGGTGGCGGTGAAGCCGTACAGGACGCGATCTTGCGCTGGCTGTACACTCATGACCAAACCGCCTCAATACCACGCGCTGCAAAAGGCATTGCCGCGTCTCAATCGAAGGAAGTGGCACCATGAAACACAGTACCGTTGGATCACTTGGGATAGTGCTTGCTGCCTTGATTACGGTCGGTGGGCCGGCGAGCGCCCAAGAGCAGACAGCCTATGTCACCGACGTGCTGAGGCTTGGATTGCACGCGGCAGAAGATACGTCGGATCGTGCATTCCGATCGCTCGAGAGCGGGCAGGAGATGCGGATCATTAGCCGTGACAGAAGTTATGCACAAGTTCGTCTTCCCGACGGTACAACAGGTTATGTCAAAGCGGCTTATCTCGTTGATGAGAAGCCAGCTCGATTGATTGTAGAGGAGATGCGCACGCGCGCAGACGCGGCACAAGTGCAACTCGACGCTGTGACGGCAGATTTCAGTGGCTCGGCTGAACGCATTAATAGCCTGGAGACCGCTTTACAGGAGGCCAATGCGGCAAACACCGGACTGCAGGAGCGTGTGTCAGAGGTCAGCGAAGCGAATGCTGACTTCGAACAAAAAATGAAACTTTATGGTTTCAGCTTGCCGTGGCCCATGGCGCTAGGTGCAGTGCTCATCGCGCTGATCATCGGTTTTGCGGCCGGTTTCTGGTGGATCGATAGTCGAAGTCGTAAACGCCACGGCGGATTCCGAATCTACTGATTTGCTGCCCATCTTGGCCGTTGAGACGCCGGTCACGGTAACCGCTACAAAAATTTTCTAGTATTTGTGCTTGTCGGACCGCATGGCGCAATGATCGTTGCCAGCTGCCGACGCTGGTGAGCACATTATGACCTCTGACATTTTTCCGGTAGCGCCGTCTGAAAGTTCGCAGATTCAGGTAAAGCTGAAGCGTGCGAGAAACGAACTCGACTGGCTTTATGCACTGGAACAAAAAATTGATGAAGCCCCGCATGGTCAAGCCAAATTGGCTCGGCTCGTGGGCGAGCTGACTCGTTTCCTGAACATGAGTTACAGCGTGCTACTGGTGCCTGCCAAAAACATCCGCATCAGCGTCACTCACAGCAGTTGGAACGGGGTCGATCGTCGTCGATTGGACGAAAAAATGATGCGTCGATTGTACCCGCGATACTCGCGCTCCGAGCGACCTGTTGTTTTGCAACTGCCAAAGCTCCCACCCGGCGCTCGCGGCAATCCTAGTGACTATCAACTAGTGCTGCAGCCGCTTCGAGATCAGAGTGATGAGGCGAACGGCGTGCTGGCGACTTTTTGCCAGGTCGATGGCCATGCTTTGGCGAACACGATTGACCGACAAATTCTGCACGTCGCGCGGCTTGCGCAACGTGTGATCGACGAAAGCTATGATGGCCTAACCGGTCTGATGAAGCGGGATGATTTCATGTCGGTGCTCGAGGCTTCCTCGGCGGAATTAACGATGGGGCAGGACGCTCACTGCCTGGCCTATTTTGATATTGATCAACTGCAGATGGTCAACGACACGTTTGACTCCGCTGCCGGGGATGACGTCCTCGTACGATTTGCGAAACTTTTTCAGGAGCTTGCGCCGTCGGGGGCATCGCTTGGCAGAATTAGTGGCGACAAGTTCGCAGCGTTACTGCGATTTAGAGATGTCGAATCAGGCATGCAATTCGCCGAGTCTGTGAGAACGCGTTGCCATGAGCTCGTCTATCTGCGTGGTGATCAATCGATTCCCATTACGGTTAGCGCCGGTCTGGTCGGGCTGAATGATTACCGCGGCCACGATGAGAGTCCGTTGGTGGCTGCGAGATTGGCCTGCGACAAAGCGAAAGACCATGGTCGAGATCGGGTCGCAACTTATGACGAAGACGATAAGAGTATCGTTCGTCGCGTCGACAGTCTTCAGTTGTTTTCAAGACTACAAGACGCTATTGCAGCGGAAGAGTTTGTATTGGATGCGCAGCCCATCGTTGCCTTGAAATCCGGCAATAGTGCCTTCGCTAGCCACTATGAAGTCTTGCTGCGCATGCGAGGTCAAAGTGGTGAGGTATTGCTGCCGGACCAGTTTTTTGAGGCGGCGGAACAGTTTCAATTGATGCCCAAGCTCGATCGATTCGTCTTGAAACGCTTCTTCGAGCAAATTGACGCGATTGATAGCGAGCTGGCCGTGGCGGACATGGCCTTTGCCATCAATCTTTCTGGCCAATCGCTCGGCGACCCGGCCTTTCATCAATACGTTGCGGATATGGTCCAGTCGAGCGGGCTTCAGCCGGGGCAGTTATGTTTTGAGATCACCGAGACGGCGGCGATTGCGAATCGTGAGGCAGCGATTCAATTCATGAATGCGATGCGCGGTATCGGTTGCCGGTTTGCACTGGACGACTTCGGCGCGGGTCTAAGTTCGTTCGCCTATCTACGCGACATGCCCGTGGACATATTAAAGATCGACGGCAGTTTCGTTAAGGAGCTCGCGACCAGTAAGGTGGCAGAGTCGATGGTGGCCGCGATCTCGCAAGTGGCTCGCGTTATGGAGTTGGATACCGTTGCCGAGTTTGTCGAAACCGAGGCGGTCAAAACCGGGCTTGAGAGACTGGACGTCGACTATGCGCAAGGCTTTCTGTTGGGTCGTCCGAGACCGCTGCAGCAAGTATTGGATGAGCTGACCGGCAACGCTGGCGCATCGATCGTCGACATTACCAATCGATTGGAAGCACGCGGCAAACAGATCTCTTGACGTCGCTGTCATGCGGATACTTGCGTCCCGATGAATTTCGGTATGGTATGTATCTATGGCCAAGATTCTTTTCGTCCATCACAGTCCTTCATCAAACACACGAACTCTGAGCGACACGGCGATTGCGGCAGTTCGGAAGGTTCCGGATGTCACGCTCATTAGTTGCGATAGTTTGACGGCAACCGTTGACGACGTGCTCGCTTGCGATGGCTTGTTGCTAGGCACAACCGAAAATTTCGGCTCAATCGCCGGGCTCACGAAAGACTTTTTCGAGCGCATCTATTATCCCTGCGAACATCAAACTGAAGGGCTGCCTTTCGCCGCCTATGTGCGGGCCGGTATTGACGGAGCGGGGAGCGTCGCGGCGATTTCCCGGATGACGTCGGGCTTGCGTTGGCGGGCAATTCAAGAAACCTGCGTGCTCCAGGGTAGCTATCACGCTGATTTTGAAGAAAAAGTTGCTGATCTCGCCCAAACGCTTGCCGCTGGCGTCGACGCCGGTATTTTCTAGCACAAAAAAATTCTGACCCGGGTGGGATAGTCGACCTTCTGACGGCAGTTAGGGGGTATGCGGCGGGGATGCCGTTACAACGACACAGGATTGGGTGCTATGACCACGCTAGATTTCAATAGAACAGGCCGCAATGCCGGCCGTGACCTTGAGGCCTCCGTCGTTATTTTGACCGCGATGTACGGCGCTTTTTTGGCTGCAGTCATTGCGTTGAACGTTGGGCTCATTTAGAGGTGCGGGATGCACCTTGTGATGAGTAGCAGAGTCACGGAGCGACTAAAACAATAACAGGCAATGATTGCCAAACCGGATATGCGTTGTCGAGGCTTGAAGAAACCCCTTCAGCACACGCCTTTTTCGAACCTCGATAACGCATTTTTTTTCGGTTTCTGTTAACGGTTGGGCTACGCTTTACTGATGTGGCCGAAAATTGAACGACAATTGCTGAATCAGTTCGCTATCGATGCTGAGCTGCTAGCGCCTGTCGCAACCTTCTTCGATCAACTATCGTCTGCAGACCCTGACTCAGCGACTTTGCTCGCTAGTGCCACTGACCATTTGTCTGTCGAAGCCGTTTGGCGGGGCATTCTGGTCAGTGAGTTCGTTCGCACGAGCATTTTGGCCGATCCCGGCTATCTAAAGCAGCAACTGCATGCGGGCCTTGAACTACCGCCCATACAGCAACAAGCGCTGCAGGCTTTGACCGATGCGTACGGACCGGCTTCGGCGTTGCGTCGGTTTCGGCGGGAACACATGTTAGCGATTGCATGGGCGGAGTGCAGCGGCTTGTTGTCATTGGAAGCCGGTTTGCAGCAGCTGAGCGAACTTGCAGATACCACGCTGCGTTTTGCGCTCAACCACGCACGGGATCAGATGCGAGAAAAGTTCGGTGAGCTCGTTTCTGAAGACGGTAACGTTTGTGAGCTCTACGCCATATGCATGGGTAAGCTCGGTGGTGGCGAGCTTAATTTCTCATCGGACATCGATCTCGTTTTTGCATTTTCCGGCGATGGCAATAGTGATGGCTCACGCCCGCTAGCGGCCAGCGAGTATTGCCTCCGTGAGGCGCGTATCGTCATCGATTTGTTGGACCGTCGGACTGCCGAGGGGCGCGTCTTTCGCGTCGACACGCGACTGAGGCCGTTCGGCGATAGTGGGCCACTGGCCGTCTCGTTGTCTGCTTTGGAGGGTTACCTCCAGGCGCATGGGCGGGATTGGGAGCGCTATGCATTCGTGAAAGCCCGTTTCGTTGGGCGATCCAATGAGGTGACCGATGAAGTGCTGGCTTTCGAGCGCGATGTGCTGCGTCCGTTTGTTTATCGACGTTATCTGGACTTTGGCGTTCTGATGTCGTTGCGCGATATGAAAGGCATGATCGCACGCGAGGTTACCCGTAAAGATATGCAGGCGCACCTGAAGCTTGGTCCGGGCGGTATTCGTGAAATTGAATTTATCGTTCAGTCTTGGCAACTCATTCGCGGCGGCAATGTACCGGTCATGCGTACGCCGCGCTTTTTCTCCGCGATCGCTGCCTGCGTGGATTCAGATTGTTTGACAGAGTCGGAAGGTCGATCGCTAGAGGCTAGCTACCGCTTTCTGAGGCAATTGGAAAACCGGCTACAAGCTTTGGAAGACCGACAGACGCACAGTTTGCCCACGGCATCGACGCAACGGGCGGCACTCGCTATCGCCATGGGATTTGAACAGTGGGATGCCTTGCAATCGACCTTGGATAGCCATCGCGATGCAGTCACCTGTATTTTTGATGCGTTATTGTCTATTTCTGACCCGGCCGGCGAGTCCGTTGAAGCCGGGCGATCCGCGATCCGCTGGCTTTCGTTGGAGGAAGCCGCGCTTAGCGAACAGTTGAATCATCTATTCGCACCGGACGAGACAGCATTGCAGATGACGCTCGAGCAATTCTTGCAGCATGCGCGTCAACAGTCGCTGGAATCCATCGCTGCGGAACGCCTGGAACGTTACATCGACTGCGTGCTCGACATTCTCGATCAACGGCAGCGCAAAACTGAATCGGTGTTAGCGAGAATGTTAGCAGTCGCGAATGCTGTACTGCGCCGCAGCGCTTACTTGAGCTTGCTAACTGAGCAGCCTGCGGCATTGTCCCGCCTCGCCGACATCGCGAGTGCGAGCCAGTCAGTGATCAACAGGGTAATCGAACGTCCCCTGTTGCTCGATGAATTGTTGGATACCCGGCAATCGGGTGTGGCCTTAGACCGGCAGATGTTGCTGGGTCGATTGCAAGAACTACAGCGTACAAATCCCGATGCCGATATCGAGGAACGCGTTAATGCGTTGATCCGTTTCGCACAAGCAGCTTGGTTTCATATCGCCGTTGCCGATTGCCTGAATTTGCTGCCCATCATGAAAGTTAGCGATCGTCTTAGCGATGTTGCCGAAATAGTGTTGCAGCAGGCGTTGGCGATTGCTTGGGATGACTTGACTGAAAGCACCGGAAATCCGGCCGGTCATGAAGCCTGTGCCAGTGGATTTGCGGTGATCGGTTACGGCAAATTGGGTGGTTTCGAGTTAGGTTACGGGTCCGATCTCGACATCATTTTTCTGCATGACCTGCCCGATGGCGAAACAAGCGGCCCCAATGCGATTGATCACCAACGATTTGTCACGCGCCTCGCTCGGCGATTGGTGCACTTCTTGGGTGTGCAAACGGGCGATGGACAACTTTATGAAATCGATACGCGATTGCGACCTAGTGGCAAGAGCGGTTTTCTCGTGACCAGTGTCAACGCGTTTCAAAAATATCAGCGGGAGGACGCATGGACGTGGGAGCATCAAGCTTTGCTGCGTGCGCGTGCCGTCGCCGGTGACGCTGATGTCAGGCAAAAATTTGTCGATGTCCGTCGCGACATTCTTGCCAATGGCGTTGATCGTGAGTCGCTAAGAGATCAAGTTGTCGCCATGCGCCAGAAGATGCGCACCCACTTGTCACAGTCTTCAGTAAGCGCATTTGATTTGAAGCAAGGGGCCGGCGGGATCGCGGATATCGAATTTCTGGTGCAGTACCTGGTCTTGAAGCATGCAAACGATGCGCCCCGATTACTGGACTGGAGCGATAATATTCGACAGCTCGACAGTTTGGCGGAAGCGGATGTGCTGAGTACGGATACTGCTAATGCATTGCAATCGGCTTATCGTGAACTCCGTGAAGTCTCACACCGACAGTCATTGGACGGTTTGCAAGGGTTGGTCCCGCCCGACAGGGTCAAACATGCCACGAGAGTCGTCGCAGAGGTATGGCGCGACGTGTTTGGCGAGCCACCGATCAGCTGATTGCCGGAAGCCATGAGCAACTTGCTATAATGGCTAACACAACTTCGGAAGAGGACAGCCTGTGACTGGCGAAACGAAAACAAATAACGGTGCCAAGCGTGCCAATGCCGACAACGAGTACACGGTGACGCCAGCGGACTTGCCGTTGTCTTGTCCGATGCCGGACATGATGCTTTGGAATTCACATCCGCGTGTGTACGTGCCGGTGGAAGCAACCGGTGAAGCGAAATGTCCCTATTGCGGTGCGCACTATGTACTGGCCCAGCCCGCGGCATGATGACCTTTAGGAGATTTGTGAACACTGGGTGTGCAGCATGATCGTGGTCACCGGTGGTGCGGGATTTATTGGCGCAAACCTTGTCGCTGAAATTAATGCGCGCACGGCGGAACCCGTCATCGTCGTTGATGACCTAACGGACGGCCACAAGTTCGCCAATCTCGTCGATCTCAATATTGCCGATTACCTTGACCGTGCGGATTTCTTGACTCGAATAGCGTCTCCCAACGCTTTCGGCGACGTCAGTGCTGTGTTCCATCAGGGCGCTTGCTCGACCACGACCGAATGGGATGGTCGCTACATGATGGCCAACAATTTCGAGTATTCCAAGCAGGTCTTGAGTTTCTGCGAACAGAGTAATGTGCCGATGATCTATGCATCATCCGCCGCGGTATACGGCGCGAGCAAGCGTTTTGATGAGCATCCGGCCAACGAAAAACCATTAAATGTCTACGGCTATTCGAAGTTGCTTTTCGATCAGTACTATCGGCGACATGCCACCAGCTTGCGAACGCAGGTTGCTGGGTTGCGTTATTTCAATGTTTACGGTCCTAGAGAGCAGCACAAAGGCAGCATGGCCAGCGTGGCTTATCATTTGAACAATCAATTGATCGACCAAGGCAACGTCAAGCTCTTCGAGGGCACGGATGGCTACGGCGATGGCGAGCAACAGCGTGATTTTGTGCATGTCGATGACATCGTTGCCGTTAACTTGTGGCTGTTTGAGCATCCCGAAGTACGCGGGGTTTTTAACTGCGGTACCGGTCGCGCACAGACGTTTAACGAGGTGGCGCAAGCAGTCATCGAGTTTCATCGTCGCGGTGAGATTCAATACATTCCATTCCCTGATCATCTTCGGGGCGCCTACCAGAGCTTTACAGAAGCCGATCTTCGCCAGCTTCGTGCTGTCGGTTTTGACGGCGAATTTAAAGATGTCGCGCAGGGTGTCTCCGATTACCTGAAGGTGCTAGACCAGCAGTGAGCAAGCTGCCCGTACTGGTTGTCGGCCCGTCGTGGGTAGGTGACATGGTGATGGCGCAGTCGTTGTTTCGGCGGCTAAAGCAACAAGACCCAGATCAAGCAATCGATGTTGTGGCACCGGCCTGGTCTTTGCCGGTACTGGCGCGTATGCCGGAGGTCAGGACAGGCGTTGCACTGGATGTCGCGCATGGCGAGTTCGGTTTTGGCAAGCGTCGGCGTTTAGGGCATGAACTGCGTAAGAACGGTTACGCTCGGGCAATTGTCTTGCCGCGTTCAGCGAAGGCGGCACTGGTTCCATGGCATGCAAACATACCGATAAGAACCGGCTTTCGGGGTGAGCTTCGATTTGGCTTGATTAACGATGTCCGTCCTTTTGACAAGGCTGTGCTAAACCAAACAGTGAAACGGTTTGTCGCGCTGGGCCTGGCGACGGCTGATGCAATGCCGATGACCTTGCCGAGGCCGAAGTTAACGATTGATCCGGTTGCGCAAGCTGCTGCGCTAAGGCGATTGAACATCGACCAAGCCAAACCGCTGGTTGGTTTATTACCCGGAGCCGAGTACGGTCCGGCTAAGTGTTGGCCGCTGCCGCACTTCGCTTCACTGGCCAGTCTGCTGGCTAAACAAGGGTTTCAGGTTGGCGTATTCGGTGGTCCCAAAGATCATGCCGGCGGCGAGCAAATTGTTGCCATGTCTAACGGTGATGCCGTTAATTACTGTGGCGAAACGGCGTTGGCCGAAGTTATTGATGTACTGGCCGCATGTGAACATGTGGTGACGAATGATTCCGGGTTAATGCATGTGGCGGCGGCAGTCGATACATCCATCGTGGCGCTTTACGGTTCGACATCGCCCGATTTCACACCGCCATTGACAACTCGCGCAACGATCATGAATTTGGCGCTGGATTGCAGCCCTTGCTTCAAACGCGAGTGTCCTCTTGGGCATCTCAATTGTCTTAACGGCATTGTGCCAACTGCAGTGTTATCAGCGTTGAACGTTGCTACTAAACAGTAGGTCGATTTTTTGTTTGACGTCGGCGACTTGTATCAAGCTCATCGCGTCGGCATGACGAACCCGCTGCCCCCAACGTAACGCGGAGACCTCCGACGAAAGATATTTCCGACACGCATCAGGGTAGCGATTCACGACCGTTTGATCGCTGTTGTAAGGGCCTGTTCTGCCAGGGTTTGAGGTGGCATACAAGCCGATTACAGGTGTGTTCACGGCGGTGGCAATGTGCGCTGGGCCCGAATCCGGACACAAAATTGCGGATGCTGTTTGAATGATTGCCGCGAGTTCTTTTAATGTAGTCTTGCCGACCAGGTTCGTGACCTCGCTGACGCCTTGTTCGATCGCTTCAGCATACTCTGCTTCTAATGCCGAGTGACCGCCTGTCACGACAATGTGGGCGCCAAACGCTTCTTGTGCGTAGTTCGCGGCCTCAATAAACCGGTCAATCGGCCAATTCCGGAAATTACGTGCACGATTACTGGAGCAAGGGCTAATCGCGAGCACGGGTCCTTCGTCCGGTAAGGTGCTCTTGGCAAAAGCATGGTGCGCATCATTCAGTGGTAGTCGCCATTCGAGATGTCGTTGCCGCACACCAATCTTTTCAGCGAACCCGAAAAGGCCGTCGATGACGTGCGGTTGGAATTGCGATGCAATGCGGTCCGCCGTGAACAACCATTGGAAATCGCGTGCGCGTGCTTTATCAAAGCCGATGCGTTGCCGGGTGCGAATCAATCGACTGATCCGGTTGGCACGCCAACTGGCATGCATGTTGAGCAGTACATCAAACTCTCGTTGATGCAGGGCCTGCGCGAGCTCGCGTCGCCCGGCGCGGCCGCTTTTCTTGTCGTAAACAATGAGCTCAACGCCATCAAGTCCCGACATCAAGCTTGCTTCTACTTTGCCGATGATCCATGTGATGCTTGCCTCGGGTATCTCCTTTTGCAGCGTGCGAATCACCGCGAGCGTATGACAACAGTCACCAATCGCTGATAGGCGCATGATGCAAATTGACTGGATGTCTGTCATAGAAGCCGGCTTCCAAGTGCGAGTCGTAAAATTGTGCGTGAAGCCGCCAAGGATAGCCAGCCTCCGCCCGGTTCATTTTGCGGTTAGAATAGCAACCGGCGAACGCAGCCGCGATTGATCAGGAGTGCCGTTTGGGTTGGTTTACGTCACAAGAATTTGTCTTAGCGCCGGGCATCTATGATGAGGTGCCAGCCTACCTTTTTGCCGCAAACCAATGGCCGGAGTGTTCACCCGTTTCCGGCTCGGGTCGGGGTAGTGCGTGGTTCGTAGCCGATGAGACCGGCCGCTATGTCTTCAGGCATTATCGTCGCGGCGGATTGATTGGCCGTTTGTTGACCGATCAGTACTTGTTTGGCTCCGGGCCGACCACGCGTTCTCTTGCTGAATTTCGGCTGTTGGATCAGTTGCATTGTCTCGGACTTCCGGTGCCCGAGCCGATTGCTGCCCGCTATGTGTTGTCGGGCCGGGTCTATCGCGGTGACTTGATCACGCGCCGGATTGAATCAACGCGAAGTCTTGCCGATGAGCTGCAATCATCCGGCTTACCGGCCGACGCCTGGAAAGCGCTGGGTGCATTGCTGAGACGATTCCATGACGCCGGTGCCTACCATGCTGATTTAAATGCGCACAATATTCTGCGCGATTCGGAAGGCCGGTTTTACCTGATCGATTTTGACCGGGGACGATTGATGAAGCCTGGCTCGTGGTGTCAGTCAAATCTGGATCGCCTTGCACGGTCTCTCGCCAAGATTCGCGCAAGTTCGGCGGGCTGGCATGCTAGCGATACTGACTGGGAAACGCTGCTGGCCGCTTATCGCGCCGGCTAATTGTCCTCGTCGGACAAGTCTGCATAGACGTCCGGTAAATGCGCCGGTCGACCCTTGAATTTGCGATGGACCCAATAATATTGAGCTGGAGAGCGCAAAATTTCTGCCTCAAACAGACTTGTAATGCGCGCTGTATCTACCTCAGCATTTTCGCCGGGGAAGTCATCGAGTGGCGGATGGACATAGATATCATATCCCGACAGGTCCGCTTTTCGATGCGGGAAGAACCCGACGACATGGGCGCGGCCCAACCTTGCTAACGCGCTGGTCGCCGTATTGGTCATCGCCGGTACGCCAAAAAACGGCAACAGCCCACTTTGTTTGCGGCGATAACTTTGGTCCGGCGCATACCAGACCGGGACGTCATCGCGCAGGCTGCGCACCATCATCTTGATGTCAGATTTCTCGATCGCGGTGCGACCGGCTTGTTCCCGGCCGCGCCGGATCAGTTGATTCATCAGCGCATTGTTGTCCTGTCGGTAGACGGCATCGAAAATCACGCCATGTTGCTTCAATGCGGTACCGCCGACTTCTAAGGGACCGAAGTGCGCTGTTAGCAGGATAACGCTGCCGGGCGTCAGGGCATCTAAATGTTCAATGCCATGCCACGTATATCGGCCGTGCAGTCTCTTAGGGCGATAATAGGCCATTGCCATTTCGAAGATCGTGATGCCGAGATTTTCAAAATGCGACTTCACTAGTGCTTGCAAGGCATCTTCGTTCTTATCTGGAAAACAAAGGCGCAAGTTTCTGCTCGCGATCCGCCTGCGGCTCCGGTTCAACCGATAGCTGATGCGACCGAGCGTCCTACCCAAACGCATTTGCCAATTGAAAGGCAGCAAGCTCATGAGTCGCAGCAAGCCGAAGGCTAACCAGACGCCCCAATAGCGGGGAGCAAGCAAACTTTTTTCCTGCGTGGCTTCGGTGTTGCTCATTGCATCACGCCGCGGACTTGAACCGCCGATGAATCCAGTAGTACTGGCTCGGTGCGTAGCTGACATGTTGCTCGACCATTGTGTTCAGGCGGCGGGTATCGGTTTCCACGTCTTCGCCGAATGGCACCAGTGGGGCATCGATCCGAATGCGGTAGCGTCCGTTTGGGCTGCGGACGCAGGATAGTGGCACGACGCGAGTGTCCAACCGCTGCGATAATCGACTGACGGTGGTATTGGTCGGTGCGGGTTCGCCAAAGAAGGCGACATTGATGCTGCTTGCCGTGGTGTCGGCCTGGTCGACGGCAAACCAGACAGCGCGCTTTTTTTTCAGTGCGCTGATCAGTGCTTTTGGCGATCGCTTGTCGATCAAATTGGCCCCACAACGCCGTCGGCCATGACGCGTGAAGGCGTCCAGTAACGGGATGCCTAGCGGCCTGTGCAAAACATCAAAGTCGGCATACAAGTATAAGCCGCGTGCCACCATATCGATGCTCGTGAAATGACCGGCGACGAGAAACGTAGCCTGGGGCGAATGGGCTTTGGGCAGATACTGTAAGCCCTCGACATCGCAAAGACGAGCGATTCGGCGGTCGCTGGCCCACCACGCCATGCCAATTTCCATGACGCCAATACCCAGATCACTAAAGTGCTGACGCAATAAATTGGTCCGTACATCCGCGCTGGCCTCGGGGTACGCAATCAGAAGATTGCTAGCCGCGACGGCACGCCGCTCTTTGGCACCATGAAAGGCAAAGAACCCGATGCTCTTGCCAATCGCACGCTGAATGCCCCAGGGCAAAAAGACCAACAATCGTTGCACACCAATCAGCGCCCAAATGGGCCAGTGCTTCGGTGCTGCGAATTGTCGTTGAAGGTATTCGGGCCTCATCCGGGGACTCGTCCGTTGCGGTGGTGGCTTATTGTAACCACTGCGGCGTCCGGCCGCTGCCTATTGAAACTGTATCGATTTGCCATCATGTTATGAGGTTGTAGTTCGCTATTCAGGATAGTTTCTTATGAAACGCATTATGCTTTTTGCTCTGACTAACGTCGCTGTTATCGCGGTTGCCAGTATTGTGCTGCGGCTGCTCGGTGTCGATAGCATGGTTTCGGAACAAGGGATTAACTTCGGCGCCTTGTTAGTGTTTTCTGCCGTCTTTGGTTTCGCTGGCTCGTTGATCTCTCTGATGATCTCCAAATGGATGGCGCTGAGAAGCACCGGCGCGCAGGTGATCAAGGAGCCGCGCAACGAGACTGAGCGCTGGTTGCTCAGTACCGTCGAACGTCAGGCGCGCGCAGCCAATATCGGTATGCCCGATGTTGCGATTTACGACTCGCCGGAAGTCAATGCATTCGCTACCGGGGCAAAACGTAACAGTGCGCTGGTCGCGGTCAGCACAGGCTTGATGCAGAGCATGACTCGAGACGAAGCGGAAGCGGTGTTGGCGCATGAGGTTTCGCACGTTGCGAATGGCGACATGATTACATTGACGTTGATTCAGGGCGTTGTGAATACGTTCGTGATCTTCTTGTCCCGCATCGTGGGCTACTTCGTCGATCGCGTGGTTTTCAAGAATGAAAACGGGCAAGGCATTGGCTTTTTTATCAGCGTCATCGTCTCGCAAATCATTTTCGGATTGCTGGCGAGCGTCATCGTCAACTGGTTCTCTCGCCAGCGCGAGTTCCGGGCAGACGCCGGTGCTGCGAAGCTGGCTGGTCCTGGCAAGATGGCGGCCGCTCTGCGGCGGCTACAAGGTCAGCAGGGCGGTCAGGCATTGCCGAAAGAGATGTCCGCGATGGGTATTTCCGGTGAGACAACGGGTGGATTCCGCCGCTTGTTTATGACGCATCCGCCATTGGCTGAGCGCATCGCCGCGTTGGAACGGCCGGTTATGCGGTAACGGCTATTCCGATTTATCGACGGCGTCGCCCGGGTTGTTGTTCGGCCCGGGCTCGTCGCTGTCTGCCGGTTGTTGCAGACCCATGTGAAACGCTGCGAAGCCCGGCATCACGACCTGATTGCGAGCCATGCCAATGATGCGACCGTCAGCGGGCGCATAGATGCCGACCGTTTCATTGGTGATCGGATCCGTCACCCGACCTAAGATGTCACCATTCTCAACACGACTGCCCAAGTCGACCGTAGAGATGAGAATGCCGCCACGATCGGCCCGCACCCAGGTCGACCGGTAGTAAGTTTCTTCCTGATCAGTCCACGGACGCTCGGTAATCACCATGCGTAAGGTGTGCAGCAACGTCTCGATGCCTTTGACGCCATGCGTCACCTCAAGTGGCTCCAGTCTCTCCGGACCGCCGGCTTCCAAAGTCACTGTTGGCACGCCGGCCAGTGTTGCTGCATAGCGCAAAGTGCCAGGCTGGGGCTGGCTATTGACGATGACTGTGGCGCCAAACCCGTTCGCGAGCGCGGCGACACCGAGATCGTTAAGGTCCGCGCGCAATTGGGGCAGGTTAGCCCGTTCGAACGATCCGGTATGCAAGTCGACCAGCGCATCGCACTGAGTGACGACATTGTTGAAGAATGAGCTGGCGATGCGAGAGGCCGCTGAGCCAGTTTCGGTGCCGGGGAAATAACGGTTGAGATCTCGTCGATCAGGGAGGTAGCGCGTGCCGCGTCGAAATCCCTGGATATTCACAATGGGCACCCCGATCACGGTGCCGTTCAAACGACTGGGCTGGAGTCCGTGCAAAACCCGCCGAACGATTTCGATGCCATTGAGTTCGTCGCCATGCACGGCCGCGACCATACAAAGCACCGGGCCGGCGTTGGCGCCGTGTACCACTAATACCGGTGTGTCGACAGGCAATCCTTGAAAGAGCTCTGTGCCTGACCAGCTGAGCTGTCGATAACTGCCGGGTGGGATCTCATCGCCCAACAAGCGCAGGGTTTCTGCCTCGAGGACCTCCCGTTGCTTGAACTTCGGCAGTGCATCGCTGGCATCGATGATTTCATCCGAGTCGGCAGGGTTCATCGCCAGACCGATACCACCGCCGGCGACCGACAAGTCAGTCGATGCGGCATCGTTATCTTGCTGCGCCAGCGCGGGTTGCACGCAGAGCAGCGTCACTAGTAACGAGGTGATGAAGTGATGTCGGCGCATAATCGATGGCAAGCGGTATCTGGTCGAAAAAGGTAATGCATCTGCTGCTTTGCAGCGAGGCGTTAAGTTAACATAGTGCAAGGTATCTGCAAGCTACTGTTTTTTCTGTGAGCAAGATCAAAAAAACGGTGATTTCGGGAGAGTTTGGTTGGAATCTGTGGATCACAAACAACGTTGGTTGGCGGCGGATCTCGTTGTCGTGGTCTTCGCGGCGGCCTTCAGTTGGCTGATTTTCGCCGGGAATACCACGGGTTGCTGTTACTTGCGAAACTTGCTGCCTTTGGCTGCGGCAGTAGGAGGCTATTTGGTGTTGTCGCGGCGCGGACCTTTCAACGCTCGCTTTTGGTTCGCGTGGGCCGGCTTTTGTATTCCTGCACTGGGGTTGTCTGTGTACCTGCATATGGCGTTCTATTTGGATTGGCAACAAATCGCCTCGGAGGCGGTTACACCGGCATTGCTCTTTCGCTATTTGCCGGCTTACGTGTTGTTTGCCGGGCTTATCGGGTCATCGATCGGGTGGATCGTTGGCCGGGGAATCGTGACACATCGTTAAAGCCTTGCCGGGATGCTTTGCCGATGTGGCCCGCATCTATTAGACTTGGGCTAAGCCTTGGATGACTTGTTCTAAGGTGTTTTATTAAGATTTAGGAGAGAGATCGATGACAAAGTTGACCGACGTAGAGGGGATCGGACCAACCTATGCTGCCAAACTAACGGAAGCTGGGTGCCGGAGTCAGGAACACTTGTTGGAAATTGGTGGCACCAAAGCCGGCCGTAAGAAAGTAGCCACAGACTCAGGTTGCACCGAGAAGCAAATTCTTGAGTGGGTCAATCGTGCAGATCTTTGCCGCATTAAGGGTGTTGGCAGCGAATACTCGGATTTGTTGGAATGCTCCGGCGTTGATACGGTGCCCGAGCTTGCTGGTCGCAATGCCGAGAATCTCCATGCGAAGATGACAGAAGTGAACGCCGAGAAAAAACTCGTACGTGTACTGCCGTCAGCGAAGCAAGTCACCGATTGGGTGGCACAGGCGAAAACGCTGCCACGCGCTGTTCACTATTGATCAACAAGCGGACCTTTCGGGTCCTTTGTTTATCTCAAAAGGTCGGGCGTTTTGCGTCCGGCCTTTTTCATCTTGAGCGAGACGGCATGAGTCGCTTGCTGCTGGCCGGCATTGTTGTTTTTTCGCTTGCGTCAGCGGCACGCGCTGAAACGCTCCCGGTCGCTGATTTTGTTGAAGTAGACAAGTCAGACCGTATTCTCCGGCTCTACCAGAACGGCAAAGTGTTGCGGGCTTTTCCTGTCGCTTTGGGTTTCGACCCTGTCGGCGACAAAGTCAAAGAGGGCGATAACAAGACGCCTGAAGGCCGGTATTTATTAGACCACCGCAATACGCGTAGCCAGTTTTTCCTGTCGATCCACATTTCCTATCCTTCAGCGGATGACGTGCGTGAAGCGCGTAGCCTGGGCGTGTCGCCGGGTGGACAGATCATGATTCATGGTCAGCCGAATCAGCCGAAGTATTCTGCGGGATACTACCAATCAACAGACTGGACGAACGGCTGTATCGCCGTTTCGAATTTGGCCATGATTGATATTTGGTTGATGACCGGACCAGATACACCTATTGAGATTATTCCCTAGCGGAAAGACAGGAGTCGTTCAGAATGGATATCGAGGTTTCCCCGGAAGGTTCTTTGGAAGTGCTTTCGCAGATCGAAGTGAATGCGCTGCGCAATGAAACCGAAGGCGGCTTGTACCCGTTGTTGCGCCGATGTGCGCTGGCTGTTTTGACCAGCGGTTCCATGACCGACGATGCGACTGAACTGTTGCGTCGATACAAAGATTTCGAAATCGAGGTCTTGCAAGTGGACCGGGGTGTCAGGTTGGCATTGAGAAATGCACCTGATCTCGCTTTTGTCGATGGGCAAATGATTCGTGGCACCCGTGAGCTGCTCTTCTCGGTACTCCGTGATATCGTCTTTTTCCATGCGGAGTTTACGGGCCAGGGGCGATTCGATCTGTCTCGCCCGGATCATCTGACGAGCATTGTTTTCCATATTTTGAGACATTCAGGCGTTGTTGCCGCACGTCCGGACATCAATGTCGTGGTCTGTTGGGGCGGCCATGCGATCAGCCGTATCGAGTACGACTACACCAAACTGGTTGGCTACGCGCTTGGCTTGCGCGGCGTGCAAATTTGCACGGGCTGTGGTCCGGGCGCCATGAAAGGGCCGATGAAAGGCGCTGCTATCGGGCATGCGAAACAGCGTATTCGCCACGGACGTTACATCGGTATTACAGAGCCCGGCATTATTGCTGCAGAATCGCCGAACCCGATCGTCAATGAGCTGGTCATCATGCCGGACATGGAAAAACGCCTCGAAGCCTTTGTGCGAACCGGACATGGCATTATTGTTTTCCCGGGCGGCGCGGGTACGGCTGAGGAAATCTTTTATTTGTTGGGTATCTTGCTGCATCCCAAGAATGCCAATCTTGAATACCCACTGATTTTGACAGGCCCCGCTGGCAGTGCAGACTATTTTCAAAAGATTGATCACTTTTTAAGAGAGACGCTAGGCTCTGTGGCGACCGAGCGCTATCAGATTATCGTCGATGATCCGGAGCAAGTTGCCAGGGCAATGCAAGACAGTCTTGATCGGGTAGAGATGCGCCGACGTCGCGATGGTGATGCGTTCTATTTTAATTGGCGTCTACATGTGCCGGAAAATTTTCAGCGTCCGTTCCTGCCGACGCATGACAACATGAAAGCACTCGATTTATCTGATGGCTTACCCAGCCACGAACTGGCGGCGAACCTTCGCCGTGCGTTCTCAGGCATTGTCGCTGGCAATATCCGCGAGGAAACGGTTCAAGCGGTCAAGGATCATGGTCCGTTCGAATTAAGCGGCTCGCAACGTATTGCGGGGCTGCTGGATGATTTACTGCGGTCGTTCGTCGCTCAGAACCGAATGAAAATCAGCGGTGACTACAAGCCCAGTTTTTGCGTTGTGACGGATTCTTGACAGACAAAAATCGTACCGATTTTCCGTAATAATTCATTACGTAAAACGCAGGCCCGCAGAGCGTGATTTTAAGCACTGAAAACGTCCCGGACGTTGTGAAACAGTTCCTCGCTATCGCGTCGTTTGATCCGTAATCTTTCCTCCATCGAAGACGGGCGTGAGGAACAGCACATGCACGACGACAAACATTTTGATTGGCCGGGACAAGAGCAACCACTTGATGATGCTCCATCCACTTCAGCGCCAAAGAACACCGAAGTATTTCGCCACTGGTTGGCGCGCTCTCCGCAGCGCGGCCGACGACGGTCATCGTTCGATCCATCGTTGTATACCTGGAAGGGCTATCGGCAATGGAAAGATGGCGTCGTTAGCGACGCGAAAGAGCCTAAAGAATAACGCTCGATTACTTTGAAGATCCCCCCAGCTCGGCATCCCATGGCCGCAAGATTACGGTTGAGAAGTACATGAAATCTACAGAAGTTGCAGCAACATTTGATAACCCTGATACGCGAGAGCGTTGGGAATGGGTTGCACAAGCTATTACCGTGGCAGAAAACGATTCGATGAAGGCGCTCGAGACACGAGCCGATATCGAAGTGCCCGCGGCGGAATCGCCTTTCGAATAATCAAGGATCAGACGATATGGAAGTCACAATGCTCTGGTGGGATACGCTCGATGACCTTTGGTTTGCGTTCCGGCACCAGCTACTCGATGGCCAATTTTTCACAGGACGTGAGGCTAAGGCCGCCCTTTTGCTAACGGTACTCATCCTCTTCATCGGATAAACCGTGCCTTTCGAGCCGTCTAGCGCTTGAAAACGGCCGAAAAGGCCCCAAAACCCGAACATCGGCAAGATCTTCGGGAGAAAACGCATGGCGGCCGCCAACGAGAAACAAACCTACGGATTTCAGGCAGAAGTAAAGCAACTTCTGCATTTGATGATCCATTCGCTATACAGCAACAAGGAGATTTTTCTCCGCGAGCTGACCTCAAACGCATCCGACGCACTCGATAAACTGCGCTTCGAAGCGATCGCTGCTCCCGAACTGTTGGGTGATGACCCTGAGTTGGCGATCACGCTTTCGGTTGACAAGGAAGCGGGCACAGTTACGATCACTGATAACGGTATCGGCATGAGCCGCGAAGAGGTTGCAGAGAATCTCGGTACCATCGCTCGTTCCGGAACGGCAGACTTTGTCTCGAAGATGAGCGGTGACGCGAAAGCGGATGCGCAATTGATCGGCCAGTTTGGTGTTGGCTTCTACGCGTCATTTATCGTCGCCGATAGCGTCACCGTTGAATCAAGACGGGCGGGGCTCGGTGCCAACGAATCCGTCCGCTGGACTTCGGCGGGTGAAGGCGAATACACCCTTGAGGACATCGAGCGGGAAGCTCGCGGCACATCAATTACGCTGCATTTGAAAGAAGATGAGAAAGAGTTTCTCGAGACTTTCCGGCTGACAAGCTTGATCAAACGTTATTCTGACCACATCGCGTTCCCCGTTCGTATGATCGGCGACGGTGAAGAGGCCGAGCTCGAAACCATCAATAGCGCGACCGCACTATGGACACGCTCCCGAAGCGAAGTGTCCGATGATGAGTATCATGAGTTCTATAAGCATTTATCACATGATTTCGAGGCTCCCCTGGCCTGGAGTCACAATCGTGTTGAAGGCAAGCGGGAGTACACGAGTCTTATCTATCTGCCTGCCCGACCCCCATTTGATCTCTGGAATCGGGAAGCACCGCGTGGTCTGAAACTTTACGTGCAGCGTGTCTTTATCATGGACGATGCTGAGCAGTTCTTGCCGCTTTATCTCCGGTTTGTTCGCGGTGTCATAGACTCCGGCGACCTGCCATTGAACGTTTCCAGAGAGTTGTTGCAGTCGCATCCTGCCCTGGACGCAATTCGTAGCGCACTGACCAAGCGCGTTTTGACGATGTTGACCAAAATGGCATCGGATGATGCTGAGAAGTACCAGAATTTCTGGAACGAGTTCGGCGAAGTCCTGAAGGAAGGTTTGGCCGAAGACCATGCCAATCGTGAGACGTTGATGTCGCTATTGCGGTTCACGAGCACGCATGAGCCTTTGGAGACACAGAAGCAGTCGCTGGAAAACTATGTGTCACGGATGGTCGATGGACAGGATAAGGTCTATTACTTGACGGCAGAGTCATTGGCCGCGGCTAAATCGAGTCCGCATCTTGAAGTCTTCAAGAAGCGTGGCATTGAAGTCTTGTTGCTGACGGATCGTTTGGATGAGTGGATGATTGGTCACTTGACGGAGTTTGACGGCAAGCCATTGCAAGACATTCGTCGCGATGGATTAGAGCTGCCGGGTGATTCGAATCCGGAAGCTGACAACGATGAAGAAGACCAAGCGCAAGACGAAATTGGCGATCTTTTGAAAAAGCTGACCGAGCGGTTAGGCGAGCGTGTTTCTGAAGTCCGCAAGAGTGATCGTTTGGTGGAATCCCCCGCTTGTTTGATTGTGGCCGAGCACGATATCGGCGTGCAGATGCGCCGGATGCTTGAAGCCGCTGGCCAAGAGGTGCCTGACAGCAAACCCGTTCTGGAAATCAATCCGGAGCATCCGTTGGTGTCACGGCTTGAAGGCGAGAGCAGCGACGACCGGTTTGACGATCTCGCTTGGGTTATTTTCGGTCAGGCCGAGATTGCACAAGGTGGCTTGCCGGAAGATCCCGGCGCCTATGTGAGCCGACTGAATCGTCTCTTGGTTGAACTAGCGGCGTAAGTGTTTGGGTACCCACTGCCGTTCAAGCCAATTGAAGCCGAAATCGGTGAAAATGGCGAGTGCGGCGGCGGGTACCGCGCCTTGTAGGATGAGTCCGGTATCGTTCAATGCGAGGCCGGTGACAATCGGCTGACCTAGACCACCTGCGCCTACAAAAGCCGCGAGTGTCGCCGTACCAATGCTGATCACTGCTGCGGTTCTAAGGCCGGCCAGGATATGCGGCATGGCTAGCGGAATCAGTACATGGCGCCGTCGTTGTGCATCAGTCATGCCGAGTGCATCGGCGACCGTCAGATGAACAGGTTCTACGGCATGCAGTGCCGTGATCGTGGCGCGCACGATCGGTAGCAATGCATAGAGAAACAACGCGACTAATGCGGGCAATAAGCCAATACCGAACAGCGGAATCATTAGTGCGAGCAATGCGATAGACGGGATGGTCTGAAAGAGACTGCAGACCGACAGCACCGCGTTCGCGATTCGCGGGCGGCTGAAACAGGCAAGTGCCAGCAAAACGCCAATCGCTGCCGCGGCAGCCATTGCGATCCCGGCGAGTTGCAAGTGGCGCCACGTATTCCGGAATAGGTTGCCGAGCCAGCGGTTGGCATCGGACGCAGCTGTCGCGTCGCTAACCAATCCGCGTTCCGACAGAAAATTCGCAGCGACCGATGCAATGGCGACGTTATCCAATACCGCTTGTGCATTTAGCGCTTGCATCGTGGATTCGTTGAGCATGCCTTCCAGTTCGCCAAGCACCGCCCGGACGCGTTGACCGACGCGTTCGTGTACCAGCCAAACGGCATCGTAAGTCGGAAAGAACTGACGGTTGTCTTCCAGTAAGCGCAGGTCGTAACGGGCCAGCTCGCCATCGGTGGAGTAGGCGTCGGTGATATCGATTTGTGCAGACTCAATGGCTTGGTAAGCGAGTCCATGTTCAATGCCAACGGATTCTTGTGATAAGCCATAGTGTTTGGCTAGGGCAGGCCAGCCGTCTGCGCGCGCTCGAAATTCATGGCTAAATGCCAAGTTGAGACCGGAAACATTAATGAGGTCTTCAATCGTCAGTAGCTGTTTTTCATCGGCAATTTCACGCCGGGCGGCGAGAACGTAGGTGTTGTTGAAGCCTAGCGGTGCGACTGTGGTTAAGCCTAGTGGCGCTAGTGCTGCATTCAGGTCGCGGTTCGTCGGCTCATCCAATATGGCGGTGGTAATCGTGCCCGTATACTCCGGGTATAGGTCGATACCGCCCGAGAGCAATGCGTCGTAACAAATCTTGGTGCCCCCGAGTCCTTGCTGATGAACGGCGTCAATACCGCGGGCATTGAGTAACTGCGTCGCTATTTCGGCAAGCAGATAGCTTTCGGTAAAATTCTTGCTGCCTACGGTAACGCGATCCCCGGCAAATGCCGGTGTTGAACACCAAAGTATGACCACCAAGATGAACATTCTTCTCATGAGAATGCCTTGATGAGCGCGGCGGCATAGGGGTGCGACGGATTTTGCAATACATCGGCTTTCGGACCTTGCCGAACAATCTTGCCTTCATAGAGCACCACCAGATGGTCGGCAACCTTACGCGCTTCGTTGAGGTCGTGAGTCACCAGAACAGTGGTGAGTGCGGTACGTGCCTTCAATGCCAAAAAAGCATCCAGAGCATGGCTGCGAGTGATGGCATCCAACCCGGAGAAGGCTTCGTCCAGTAACAGCAAGTCGGGTTGCAATATGAGTGCCCGGCAAAGACCGGCGCGTTGTTGTTGGCCACCTGACAACTCGGTTGGATAACGATCAAGCTGGGCGTCATTGAGTTGTAACTGACGGGCCAGGCTAGTAACCAATTGCGCAGAATTCTGGTCGACGCGACCGGCAAGCTGCAATGGCAACGCAATGTTCTCCCGGATGGTCCGATGCGGATACAGTCCGATCTGTTGCATTGCATAGCCTGTGTTTTGGCGGAGGGCTTGTGTGCCGATGCTCGTAATTGGTCGCCCTTGCCGGGTAACACTACCGCTGTCGGCCGGCTGCATACCATTCAGCAGGCGCAACAGGGTGCTCTTGCCGCTACCGCTTTCACCAATTACGGCGGTCGTTGTCTTCGGCTCGATAACGAGATCGATACCCTTCAATATCAACTTTCCGCCTAAAGAGACGTGGACGTTTTCAAGAGTAGCGACTGATGTTGAGGCGTTTTCCACAGCTTACGATAATGCGTCTCGGGCGGGTCTTACGGTCAGTGTCCCCAACCGAACCTCCCTGTGCAACCTTTGTTCGGGTCGTCTTGTTGGTATCCGCAGTGGGCAATCACGTACAATACGGGCTCAAAGGGGGCAGCTATGTCGGAAACGAAACCTAAAGCGCTTGACGAAATCGAGGCGCGCGTCGCGTCACTTTCGGATGAAGCGAAATACGTAACTCAAGATAAAGGCACGGAACGTGCTTTTACGGGCAAGTATGTCGATCATAAAGCGGATGGACAGTATCACTGCGTTGTTTGCGATACCGCATTGTTTAGCTCAGAACATAAGTACGACTCGGGTTCGGGCTGGCCCAGTTTTTTTCTTCCGCTTGCCGGAGAAAACGTCCGCGTCGAGCGAGACACCAGCCATGGAATGATTCGGGAGGAAGTCCTGTGCGCGAACTGTGGCGCTCATTTGGGGCATGTTTTTCCCGATGGCCCGGGACCGGACGGTCTCAGATATTGCATCAATTCGGCATCGCTAGATTTTAGCGACCAGGATAAAAAATCATGAAGAAAACGATCGGAAAAACGGCATTTTTTGTATTGGCGGCGACGACGCTGCTAGTTGGTTGTAAGGCGCGCGACACGATCGAGCGCGACTGTGAAGTTGTGACTGAGGAGACAGTAACTGTGAATCCATCTGTACCAGAAAACGTGACCGGACTTGAAGCGACGGTGCTCGCTGCAGGTCGCGACCAGGCGGTCGCAAATGGCGATATCGCATCGATGCATTATACCGGCTGGTTGTTTGACCCCGATGCTGAAGACGGTCGTGGGAAGAAGTTTGATAGTTCATTGGATCGCAACCAGGCGTTTGAGTTTGGACTAGGTGAAGGCCGTGTTATTCGTGGTTGGGATATCGGTGTTGCCGGCATGCAAATTGGCGAAAAACGTCGCCTAAAAATTGCACCGGAACTTGGTTACGGAGCACAAGGTGCGGGCGGTGTTATTCCCCCGAACGCTACACTGTTGTTTGATGTAGAACTTGTAAGCTTCAAACGCTGCACTGTATTCGAATAGCCGCTTAAGCCGGATATTGACCGATGGGTAATCGGCTATTGGGAGCATTCGCCGGCGCATGCGTCGTCGTGGCGTTGTTGACGGTCATCTCAGCATCACTGATCCGGTGGTGGGATGATCGTGAGCGTTCCAATGATCCAGCTCGCAATGCGCAGCCCGTTGCGCTGGCGGGTTATAGCAGTCTCGATTTGGCTGAAATCCTAGGCGAGCCGCGCTATCAGTTACCGGAAGCACCGGTCGCGCCACCGCCACCGCCCCTGTCGGCACGCCAGATTTCCGGATTTGTCATCGTCGAAGTGGTGGTGGACGAGCAGGGTCGTGCGACATCCGCAAAGGTGGTCACTGCCACGCCATCAGGTCTCTATGAGGATCAAGCTGTTCGCGATGCGCTGGATGGTATTTATCCCGCAAACGCACCCGGGCGCCAGGATGCCGTGATTCGATTTAGTGTCGACGCGGATACGTCTTCCAAAAACGATTAAACCTGCTCGGTAAACCGTATGCTTAGTCGTCGGTTCTTGCGGCGACCATCCCGCGTGTCATTGTCAGCGATCGGTTGTTCGCTACCCGCGCCTTTGGTTTGAATGCGTTCACTACGAATACCCCGCGCGACGAGTGCCTCGGCAAGCGCGGCGGCGCGAGCGGCGCTTAGGGCAAAATTCATCTTGGCATCGCCGCGATTGTCGGTATGCCCGACGATGACGATTTGACTGTTCGGACAGTCGACGGCGATCAGTGCAATTGCCTCGGCCAGCGGTAAAGAGGCCATTTTGAGAATGGCGCTGGAAGGTTTGAACGCAAAGCTGCGATCCGCCATTAAGTAACGGATATTGTTGTTGCAGTGCTTGTTTAAGGATCGGCTGGCGTCGTCCGCGAGCGCTGCATTTGAACTCAGCAATAAGACGGCGAGCCAAAGGCCGGTTATGCGCACGCGCTAGTCTCACTGTCGCCGGCAATCAAATCCCGCGCTTGTTCGACCCAGCGGTCTCGGCGAATTCTGCCCGGGAAACGTAATTGTTGATCAAGCTCATCAATGGCGTCCTGATCCATTTCCGCGAGCTGTTCAAGCTCGGTAATCCCTAACTTCTCAAGCCGCTTAGCCAATGCCGGGCCAATACCTTTGACGCTGCGAATGGTGAGCGGTTGAGGTGTCGGT
Organism: Woeseiaceae bacterium; assembly: GCA_045110335.1. Taxonomy (GTDB): domain Bacteria; phylum Pseudomonadota; class Gammaproteobacteria; order Steroidobacterales; family Woeseiaceae; genus CALBPI01. Next base: position 56,448 of record JBGCGB010000013.1, on the reverse strand, counting down.
AGCGTCGCGGTTGTAGTTGCTTCATCCACGGTGCCATCGCGCCGTTGTTTGGTTCTGCGAATGAGCATCTTTAACTGCCGTTTTAGGAGTTGCCGCTCTTGCTTACCCTGCCGCAACAGCTCTTTTGCCCGTTCGACGGTTTTTTTCGCAGACCGGTTCATCGCCAGTTGCTCATCGAGCGCTTCGCGTGACGTTTTTAGTTGCTTCTGCTGGCGGTGATGTTGATCTGCTGAATCGCGAATGCGTATATGCAGTTCCTGAAGCTGTCTTTGTAACCGCGCATTACTAGATTCCAGCGATTGCACCTGCTCCGTCTGACGTTCCAGTCGAACAACATCGGCACGCTGCCGGCGTTCTCCATGCACGAGCCAACCCACCCAGATTCCGGCGAAGAATCCGAGCGTCAAAAGCAAAATGAGTAGCGGTGAGAACTCCATGGGGCAATCTTGCGTGTGGCCAGGGTTGAATATTAGAAGAGTTTGCTAGCGGGAAACCAGTACATGGTCGACAATTTGCCTGATTTAAGCCTGAATTGACCGAATCGACGCTAAATCAAGGCATATCGCGTTAGAATGGCTGTTGTTAACTTGGCATGGCGGCTTATGCACGAAGATCATATTAGTATTGGCATCGTTCTCGTTGTTTCTTTAGGCATCGGTGCCCAATGGCTGGCGTGGAAGCTTCGGCTACCAGCGATCGTGCTGCTATCTGCGGCCGGCTTGATCGCCGGGCCCGCACTTGGTTGGGTTGAGCCGAGCGATCAGCTTGGGGACCTACTTCGACCGCTAATCAGTTTGTGCGTCGCTATCATTCTATTCGAGGGTGGTTTGAGTCTTAACCTCGCCGAACTCAAGCATGCCGCTAGCGGTGTCCGGCGGCTCGTTTATTTGGGTGCGCCACTAGCGTGGATTTTCTCAAGTGCGTGTGCGTATTTTATCGCCGGGCTGGATGCTGCGACGTCACTCGTATTCGGCGCGATCATGGTGGTCACCGGTCCAACCGTGATCATGCCACTGCTACGGCAAGCCGCGCTTAACCGACGCACCGCGTCGTTCCTTAAGTGGGAAGGCATCGTTAACGATCCTATCGGTGCCTTGCTGGCTGTCATTGTTTTCCAATTTTTCGTGTTCTCCGGACAAGGCTCTGGCTTTGCCCAGGTGGCTGAGTCACTTGGCTTAGCGATCATGTCCGGCCTGCTCTTCGGCGCGGTCGGTGGATGGCTGACTGGCAGTGCGTTCCGCGCGGGGCTGGTGCCAGAGTACTTGAAAAGTCCCGTGATGCTGGGACTGGTGTTAGTAGTTTTTGTAGCGTCCAATTACATCCAGCATGAGGCCGGCCTGCTGGCCGTCACGATCATGGGTATTGTGATCGCGAACATGAATTTGCCGGGCTTCGGCGACATGCGTCGATTCAAGGAATACATCACCATCATGCTGGTGTCGATTGTGTTTGTGCTACTGACATCCGATTTGGATATTGGATCATTGAATTCTATTGGTTGGCGTGGTGCTGCGCTGATTGCTGCACTGCTGTTCGTTGCGCGACCGGCGGCGATCATGCTGGCTACGATCAACGCCGATATGGAGTTTCGCGAGCGTTTGTTGCTGGCCTGGATTGCGCCGCGCGGGATTGTAGCGGCGGCGACAGCCGGTGTGATGGGGCCGCGTTTGGTCGACGAAGGTTATGACGCAAGTGTGCTATTGCCATTGGTGTTTGCTGTTATTTTCACGACCGTCTTGTTGCATGGCTTCTCGTTGAATTGGTTATCCGCGCGATTAGGTTTGGCGTCCAAGCACCGTGACAGTGTCGTTGTGGTGGGTGCGTCCCCCTGGTCGACGGAGCTCGCCCGCACGTTAAAGGATATGGGCATCAACGTGCTCATCGCAGACTCGAGTTGGCATGCCTTACGCGATGCCCGTTTGGCTGGCGTCTCCGTGTTCTACGGCGAAATTCTCTCGGAGTTTGCCGAGGAAACGGTCGAGCTTGCGCATGTTAGAACCGTGCTTGCCGCGACCAGCAATGATGCGTACAACGCGTTGGTCTGCAGCACTATCGCACCTGAGGTTGGTCAGGCAAGAGTGTTCCAGTTGGCGATGGGGCGTGCCGAGGATGATGACCCGCGCGCCGTAGCGAGATCAGTGCGCGGCAATATCGCTTTCGGCAAAGACGCTGTGTTTGAAAAGCTGTGGCGAAACCATGTACGTGGATGGTCATTTGCCAAGACCCGATTAAGTGAATCCTATCGTTACAGCGATTTCCTTGGTGATCAAAGCACCGATACATTGATGATCTTGGTCGTCACCGCAGATGAAGCGGTGCACTTCATCAGTTCGCAAACCGAGATCGAACCCAAGGCTGGCGATACGCTGGTTTATTTCGCGCCACCGAAACCCGTGAAAGAAGTAGAGCCCAATGGCGAAGTCAGTCAAGTCTGAGTCTTTGTTCATCGAGGGGCCTGCAGGTCGACTGGAAGCCATATGGGATCATCCAGCTGAGGACACAGCGGATGGTCAAACCGTTGCGATTGTTTGCCACCCGCATCCTGCCCACGGCGGAGCAATGACCAACAAAGTTGCCCACACTCTGGCACGCGCTATGACCTTGAGCGGCTGGCAAGCTATCCGATTCAATTTTCGCGGTGTCGGGGAAAGTGATGGTCACTACGACGAGGGCCGTGGCGAATTGCTGGATGCTCTTGCGGTTGTGCAGTGGGCAGAGGCGCAGTTTCCTGGTGCCAAGTTGGTGCTAGCCGGATTTTCTTTTGGTGCCGCAATTGCGCTGCAAGCTAGTCATCAAGTGAATGCTGAACGATTGGTCTTGATTGCGCCGCCGGTCGGGCGAATTCTGGATCCGTCATGGAAAATACCGGAGATGGTCGATGCCTTGATCGTGCAAGGCGGACAGGATGAAATCGTGGATGCCGAGCAGGTTGTCGATTGGGCGAATGGTCAGCCAGAAGGTCTAGACTTCATCATGATGGAAGAGGCGGGTCACTTCTTTCATGGAGCGCTGGTTGCTCTTCGGCAACTGGTGGTGGATGAGATGGGGCAACAATGATGTCCGGGTCAGGTGGGCGATGCTGAACGCACTAAAGCAAAGAGTAATGGAGTTGTTGTCGACGAGCGAGGACCAAGCGCAAGATCACTCCGTGGCGATTCAATTGGCGACGGCGACGTTGTTAGCGGAAGTGGCGCGATCTGACGGCCAACTCGATGACCGTGAGCAAGCCACCTTGCGGGAAGTCTTGAGATCACGGTTCGATCTTTCGACGGAAGACTGTGAGTTGGTGCTGAGTGATGGTGTGGCGTCCGCAGAACGATCCGTTTCATTGCAAGGTTTCACACGAACGCTGCACGAGGCGCTCACCGCTGACGAGAAAGTTGAGATTGTCGGATTGCTTTGGCGAATTGCTGCCGCAGATGGCGTGCTGGACAAGCATGAGGATGCGCGTATTGCTCAAATTGGTGAGCTTTTGTATGTGCCGCGCGCTGAAGTGCTGCGGCAGAAACATGAGGCTGGATTCTAGGCACAAAAAAACCCTGCCGAAGCAGGGTTTCTTATGGCTTCCGGTTTGGGAAGCGGCATGATCAGATGATCATTCAGACCATGTCTTTCAGGCCTTTCAGCGCAGCCACTTTAACGACTTTAGAAGCCGGCTTCGCTTTGAACATCATTTCTTCGCCTGTGAACGGGTTTACACCCTTGCGAGCCTTAACAGCAGGCTTCTTCACAACGCGCATTTTCAAAAGACCTGGCATCGTGAACGTGCCTGGTGCGCCACGTCCGCCAAGGTTTTTCTTGATCAGGCCAGACATGGAATCAAAAACCGCTGCGACGTCCTTGCGGGTCAAACCCGTCTCATCGGCGATGTGACGATAGATCTCTGACTTCGTCGGTGCCTTTTTCGCGCTTGCGGTGGTTTTTTTCTTTGCTGCCATCTCGTGACTACTCCTGAATCTAAAATAAAAATACGGGCTTTAATTGCCCTCGAAAACGGACGCTAAGATACCATAGTCAGAATACGATGGGTATTAGGAATACCCTATTTTTTCCGACTTTTTCTTAAGTTCTCGCTTCAGGCGGTGCTAGTCGGTGTAGTACTCGCGTTTGGTGCGGACCTGAAAGTTCTCCGTACTGCCTTCCGGTGTCACATTGATATCAAAAATCAGGGTCTCTCGGTGTGCGACAGAGACCTCGCCGATGTAATAAATCGCGTTATCTTGAACGACTTTGCGCATCGTGATTTTCTTGCTTTGGCCGGTTAGGTTTACGGCGTCCACAGTGACGGCGGCTTCAACGGCAACGGCGCCATCCGTTTTTTGTACCGAGACATTTAACATCGCGCGGTTATTGGCACGAACAATCCCTACCGATTTGGCAACCTCGGCTGGAACTTCGTCGGTGGACAAGGCATGGAAATAGACGGTGTAGTCGCCGAAGATCGCAGAGTTTTCTTCCGCCGCTTGAGCGGGCGGCACAGTGCGCTCTCCACCACCGCCACAGCCGGACAGAATCGTGAGCAGGATGACGGATAATAGCGTATGGCGAATCATGGGCAGTTCCCTCTAGGAAATTCGTAACTTGGCCTGAGCATTGAGCATAGGCGACCGGTCGATCAAACGCCAGTCGCCAAGCGGTCAGGTCAAAAAGTTAAACTGTAAATGCGACACGATGATCAGGCCGACATTCAACGCCAAAATGGCGGCTAGCGGGCTGATATCGAAGCCGCCAAGTGGCGGGATCACCCGCTTGAAGGGGGCTAGTACGGGTGCGGTGAGCTCATTGATCAAAGCGCTGGCCGGGCTATAGTTGTTGGGTGCGATCCAGCTCAAAACGACTTGAATAATGATGGCGTACAAAAACAGTTTGATCGACAGCGCAGCTAGCTCAAAAATCGCCATGCCAAAAATGATGACGCCAGGTTCTATGCCTTTGAGCAACAGTAGTGCTGCCATCAAGAGCACTTGCAGCGCATAAGCAACCAGCAATGTCGCGGTATCAACTTGCCCGATTGGCGGCACGAAACGTCTCACCGGGACTACCAGTGGCGACGTCAACTGCACAATGGCTTGTGCTAGCGGGTTGCGGAAGTTTGCCCTGACCAGTTGTAGGTATAGCCGCAGCAACACCACAAACAGAATGAGGTGGGTGAGTGCGGTTAGCAGGAATTCAGAAATATCTGCGATCATGTGTTCGGTGCCCTCTCGGCATTATCGGCAAGTTCACCGGCGCGTTCCCGGGCTTTTTTGAGTGCGTTGGTCAGCAACGCGTCGATCCCGTTGTCCAACATGTGCTCAACCGCGGCGGCTGTCGTGCCACCGGGTGAGGTCACTGTTCGGCGTAATGCTTCGCTGTCTGCACCGTCCTGTGCGGCGAGCGCTGCCGCCGCCAATGCAGTTTCAGTGACCAATTGGCGAACATCGGTCGCCGGTAGTCCAAAGGACTCGCCGGTTCGCTGCATCAGTTCCATGAGCAGGAAAAAATACGCGGGTCCGCTGCCGGAGATGGCCGTAACGCTATCAATGCCTTGTTCTTCATCGACCCAAATAGCACTGCCGACGGCCGCCATCGTACGTTCGGCAATGGCCTTGTCCGTGTTGGCGCTATATTCGTTGGCGAAGAGCCCGGTGCTGCCTTGACCAATCAGCGCGCCCTGGTTTGGCATTGCCCGAATGACGGCGACGTCTCGATCAAGCCATGTTTGTATGGCAGTGGTTCTGATGCCAGCTGCGATAGAAATGAATGCCGGCGCAGACGACGTGGGCAGTGCGCCCGCTAGCGTCGCGCATACCTCACGCATGATTTGCGGTTTGACCGCCAGGATAACGGCATCAACGCTCAGTGATGCATCGGCTTGGCTAGCAAACACATGCAAGTTTGAGTCTAGCGCCCGCAATTTATCTTGTTGCGAGGCCTGTGGCTCAATGACCTGAATATCAATGGCGGGCATGCCGGCTCGAATCAGGCCCTGGATGATAGCGAATGCCATATTGCCACCACCGACGAAACACAGCGTCGTTTCGGCCCTGGCGCTGGTCGGTGTTTTATTCATCCGCCAATTATTTCACAAGTCGCCTGCGAATGAACATCATGGGCGCGGACCGAAGATGGCGGTGCCTACTCTTAATAGCGTGCTGCCCTCGGCAATGGCCGCGCTCAGATCGCCGCTCATGCCCATCGATAGTGTGTCCATCGACGGGTAGTTCGCAGACATTGCTGTCTGTAAGGCGCATAGCTCGCGAAAGGGAACGCGCTGGTCTGTCTCATGTTCGCGAGTGGCCGGCAAGCACATGAGCCCTCGGAGTTGCAGTCTTGGTAACCGCTCGATGATCTCTGCCAATGGATGCGCCGCTTCCGGCGAAACCCCTGCTTTCTGTGGTTCGTTGTCTATATTGACCTGAATACAGACTTGAAGTGGCCCCAGATCTGCCGGACGTTGGTCGTTTAGTCGTTGTGCTATTTTCGGCCGATCGATGGTGTGAACCCAGTCGAAGTGGGTCGCCACGGCTCGGGTCTTGTTAGATTGAAGCGCGCCAATATAGTGCCAAACTAGAGATTTTCGAGCCAATTCACGGATTTTGGCAACACCTTCGTCGACATAGTTTTCGCCGAAATCGCATTGGCCGGCGTCGATCGCTTGTTGAATGGCCGCGACTGGATGTCGTTTGCTGACCGCGAGCAGGCCGACCTCTGCCGGAGCTCTTCCTGCGACCTTTGCCGCATTCCGGACGGTCTCCCGCACGGCTTTCAGGTTTTCCGTGACCCTAATCACGCTTTGCCGGCAGTGCTTCGCTATACTTCATCATCGAAGTTTATGGTAAATACCGTTGCCTAATAAGTTAAGGAATCCGAATGGCCGTTGATGTCGCACAGCTGCTTTCTTTCGCAGTTAAAAACAATGCTTCCGACCTGCATCTCTCTGCGGGTGTCCCGCCGATGATTCGTGTCGACGGTGATATCAAACGGGTCAACATGCCCGCGCTGACCCACAAAGAAGTCAATAGCATGGTGTACGACATCATGAATGACAAGCAGCGAAAGGATTATGAGGAGTTTTTGGAGACGGATTTCTCATTCGAAATCCCGCAGCTAGCGCGATTTCGGGTGAACGCCTTCAATCAGGCGCGCGGCTCCGGGGCGGTTTTCAGGACCATTCCATCGGAGATTCTAACGCTCGATGATTTGGGTGCGCCGGCAATTTTTAAAGATATCTCGATGCAGCCACGTGGCATCTGTCTGGTGACAGGACCAACCGGGTCCGGTAAGTCGACGACGCTGGCCGCCATGGTTGATTACATCAACGACAATAAACCTGATCATATCTTGACGATTGAGGATCCGATCGAGTTTGTTCACGAAAGCAAGAAATCATTGATCAACCAACGCGAGGTGCATCGCGACACATTAGGCTTTTCCGAGTCGCTGCGTTCGGCATTGCGTGAGGATCCGGACGTGATTCTGGTCGGCGAGCTACGTGATCTTGAAACGATCCGATTGGCATTGACCGCTGCTGAAACCGGTCACCTTGTGTTCGGTACCTTGCATACCAGTTCTGCGGCGAAGACCATCGACCGGGTTGTCGATGTATTTCCGGCGGCAGAAAAAGAGATGGTTCGGGCGATGTTGTCCGAATCTCTGAAAGCCGTGATTTCGCAGTCGCTACTGAAGAAAGTAGGTGGCGGGCGTATTGCAGCCCACGAAATCATGATCGGTACGCCGGCGATTCGAAATCTGATCCGCGAAGGCAAGATCGCCCAAATGTATTCGGCGATCCAAACCGGGCAGGGATCCGGCATGCAGACACTTGATCAGAACCTGTCGGAGCTCATGTTGAAAGGTCTGATCACGAAAGAAGAAGCGCGTTTCCGCGCAGCAAACAAAGAGAATTTTTAGGGCGCCGGTAGGCGTTCATAGCGGGATTGGTGAGAAAGGGATATGGATAGAGAACAAGCATCGCGATTAATGCAGAACCTCTTGAAAAAGATGAACGAGAAGAGTGGGTCTGATTTGTTCATCACAGCCGGATTTCCTCCGGCAATCAAGATTGATGGAGAAATTCATCGGGCAAGCGAGAGTATTCTCAAACCCGAGCAGTGCTCGATCCTGATCCGCTCCATCATGAATGATAAGCAGGCGCGTGAGTTTGACGCGACCCGCGAGTGTAACTTTGCGATCGCACCTAAAGGCATTGGTCGCTATCGTGTCAGTGCCTTTGTTCAGCAGGGCAATGTGGGTGCGGTATTACGGACGATTACGACGACGATCCCGTCATTTGATGATCTCGATTTGCCGCCTATTCTGAAAGACGTGGTGATGAACAAGCGCGGTCTGGTCATCATCGTGGGTGGCACCGGTTCCGGTAAATCAACCACGTTGGCGGCGATGATTGGTCATCGCAATGCGAACTCACGCGGTCATATCATCACCATTGAAGATCCTGTGGAATATGTGCATCCGCATGAGGGATGTGTCATTACCCATCGCGAGGTTGGTGTGGACACCGAAAACTGGCATGCCGCGTTGAAAAACACTTTGCGTCAAGCGCCGGATGTCATTTTGATTGGTGAGATTCGGGACCGGGAGACGATGGAGTACGGCATCCAATTCGCCGAGACCGGTCACCTTTGTCTGGCGACATTGCATGCCAACAGTGCCAACCAGGCATTGGATCGCATCATTAACTTCTTCCCGGAGGAGCGCCGCTCGCAACTATTGATGGATCTATCCTTGAATGTACGCGGCTTGATATCGCAGCGATTGATACCGCGTGAAGGTGGATTGGGTCGCGTCGCGGCTATGGAAATCATGCTGGCAACACCTTTGATTCAGGATCTCATCTTCAAAGGCGAGGTGGCCATGATCAAGGAAATCATGGCGAAATCGACACGTCTGGGTATGCAGACCTTCGATCAGGCGCTGTTCACCTTGTATGAAGAGGAGATTATCTCCTACGAAGATGCAATGCGGAATGCAGACTCGAAGAACGAATTGCGACTCAATATCAAATTGAACAGCAAGCGCGAAGGCGGCCTGAGCGAATCTCAAGCGGCTAGCTTGAAAATCATGGAAGAGGAGTCTGGCGAAACGATGATGTTCTAATGAACATTCCGGATCCAAAAAATCAATGAACATTAAGCCCCTATTTGAGTTGATGGTTGAGAAGAAGGCATCTGACCTTTTCTTCGCGCCGTTCGCCCCGGTCAAAATCAAAATTGACGGCAAGATCATGTCGGTCAATAAGCTGCAGCTGACACCCAAACAAGTGCGTCAGGCAGCGATGGAGATCATGACAGAGGATCAATTAGAGTCACTTGGTCGCGATCTTGAAGTCGATTTCGCGGTTTCCGAGCAGGGGTTGGGCCGTTTTCGCGTGAATGTCTTTCACCAACGCGGAAACCTCGCAATGGTGCTTCGTTACATCACCGCTGAAATGCCAACGTTGGAAGAGCTGGGTATGCCGTCCATCTTCAACGACCTGATCATGAACAAGCGGGGGTTGATCTTGATGGTGGGTTCTACCGGTAGCGGTAAGTCGACGACGATTGCCGCGATGATCAATCATCGAAATGCGAATACCGCATCGCATATTATTACCATCGAAGACCCGATCGAATTCTTGCACAAGAACCAGAAGTCTATTGTCAACCAGCGCGAGTTGGGTTTAGATACACGTTCTTATCACAACGCATTGAGAAGCGCGTTGCGAGCAGCACCTGATGTCGTGATGATTGGTGAGATCCGCGATGTTGAAACAATGCAGGCGGCGATCAACGTTGCTGGTACCGGTCAGCTGGCGGTCGCGACATTGCACTCAAACAACGCACCTGAAACGCTTGACCGGATCATTAACATGTTCCCGGTAGCACAACAAAAACAGGTGTTTATCGACCTTTCCCAGTACTTGAAAGCCATCGTTTCGCAACGCTTGGTTCGCAATCGCGAAGGCAAGCGTGTTGCTGCTGTTGAGCTGATGCTGAACACGCCGCACATTGCGGAGCTTGTTGAAAAAGGCGATATTGTTGCGGTCAAAGAGGCCCTAAAAGACTCGACGGAACAAGGCATGCAGAACTTTGATAACGCGCTGCTGAAGTTGTACCGCAAGGGGACGATTACATTACAAGAAGCCTTGGCGAATGCTGATTCTCGCACCAACCTGGAAGCCCAGATTAACTTCGGCTAAAGCCAGATTTTCATCGTCAATTGCCTTTGGATGCATCAACGCGTCCGTATTCTCGACTAGCTACGTCATTATTGAATGCGTCTTATCGTCGATATTGGCGAGCCGCTTTTACGATAAGACCGACGCCGAATATGCTTAAGAGTGTCCTGAACGAGAACACCAATAATGATGCGAGAAAAGAGTCGGCATGTTCTATTCGTGAAATTCTGAGTCTAAAAATCTCTGCCATATCAAGTCCGACAGTTCGAACGATAGTGTCGATGCCATAGATCAGCCACTGGTGCGGCGTGGCATTTCCTGCGTTAACGAAAGTACCTGGCATCAGTGCTTCCCAACTAGCGCAAAGTGACAGGAAAATCACAAAGAAAAATGCCACATGTATGGCGATATGAAAGACGACACCAAGGCGTGGCTTTGCCCCTGGGTTCGCGGCAGCTGCCCATTCCGCAAACGTGAATGCGCGCGCCGGGTTCAACGCATTTCGTATCAGTGATCGTGCGAATAGCAAATAGCAGATCAAAAAGAAGGCGAAAAGATATTGGGCATACCCGTCAAAGCGAATAATTACGCTTAAAGAAATCAGGGTGAGTAGTGCAGCAGCCCCCAGTGCCATCAATGATTCGAAAGCGGACCAGGCAACACGGGTGCCAGTTGTCTTGGTCGCTCGCGCGAAGCTTTCTAGGATCGGCCTATCGTGCAATACGGCTTGGGCGCTCAATGCATCAGTGCGATGAAGATCGTTGAGTGCGGCCTCGATTTCTGATGGCTTAAATAGTGCCTGTGGTTCGACGCCTCGAATGCTGGCCAACAGCGGAAGTACGCGTCCCGGGTCAGCGAGACATGAACCATGGTGCATCAGGTCCATGTTTTGCTCATTCACGGCGATTTGAAAATCGCGGGGGTTACGCGGATAAGTGCCGCCACCCTTGCCTGAATACAGGTTGAAATCCAGTTCGCCAGCTCGCCGTAGCTCAATCGCCGCTAACCAGACTTTCACCAACGCTTCGTCATCAGGTTTCCAGGGCATTCACATCTCTCTTGAGGGCACGCCGAGTATGATCGGTTTTTGTGGGCGTCGCCGCCAAGCCTAGCCGACGGTCCTGCTGGGCGACAAGTGGTTCTTGCTCAGTCCCCAGCATCCTTTGTGAAAACCTTGGCCAGCTCGGCATGGCCGTCAAGATCGAATAACAGCCGGTCGCGTTCGTGTTTCGCGACGTCCCGCCAGTCTTTGTTTTCCAATGCGCCCACCAGTGCATAAAGTAGATTCATACTGGGCGGTTTCCCAGTGAGTTTCCGCAATGCAAGGAATGCGGGTACTGCCCCTATCTCGCGCAGTTCATCAACGGTGTCGATGCCTAGCTGAGCAAGTTGTGCTTCTGATTTGATGCCTAACCCGCGTAAGTCACGTATTCGACTAAGCATGGCGAACGCGATCGATTAGGCTAAAAAATGTGTTTGGCATCAAAGACTGGACCATCGACACAAACGCGTTGCATTGACGTCTCGCCATTCGAACTTTTCACAGCAACAGTGCAACCTGCACAACCGCCGACGGCGCATGCCATGTATTCCTCAAGCGATACTTGGCAAGGTAGATTGAATCGTTCCGCGACTTTTGCAACAGCAGCCAGCATCGGCGTGGGGCCACACGAAAAAATTTCGCACTGAGCCAGCGTTTCTGCATCTTGTTGCGCGAGCCAATGGCTGGCTAGATCGGTCACATAACCTTGGTGCGCACCCGGCAAATTTGCTAACGAAGCCAAGCGCGATGGCACTTGCCATTCCTCGACGAGGGTTAGTGCATGTGTCGCATCGTCAGGCATCCCGGCCATCGGCAGTGCCGATGGCTTGCAGCTGAACGGGAACGGTATCTCGGAGCCCATGAAGACGATAGGCGCCCAATCAATATCCTGACGCTGACTCAGTGCTTCCGCGAGATAAATCATCGGCGGGATGCCGACGCCACCACCAATTAGCAATGCTATGGGTTTGTCCGGATGGGTTTGAAAGGGTTTGCCAATCGGTCCCATGACACTCATTTTCGTGCCTGGCTCTTTGTTTGCGAGCGCTGCGAGTCCGGCACCCACAATCTTGAACAGGATTTCGATCCAGCCTTCCTCGGCGTTCACGCGCATTAGCGATAGTGGGCGTCTTAGTGGCAATGCCGAATCGCAGGTAATATGAACGAAGGTGCCGGGCTCCGCATACTTTGCCGTGGCCGGCGCATTCAGTCGGAAAATGAACTGCTCGGCATCAAATACATGTTTTTCAATGAGTATCGCGTCTTCGACATGAATGGTATTACGGTGGGCAGGATGCGTACTCATGACAGGGAGATTCCTTTGCTGGTGGCGACGACGATCTCAAGTAACGCCATACGAATAGCAACGCCGTTGCGAACTTGTTCTGTAATCAATGAACGCGGACTGTCGGCTAGAGCACCGTCGATTTCTACGCCACGATTCATGGGGCCTGGGTGCATGACGAAGCAGTTGGCACTAGCGCCTTTAAGATTGTCGTGGTTTAGTTGATACGCGTCGACATAGGACGCCGTATCCGGGAAGCCGGTCTTGTCGACAATGCGCTCGTGCTGGATGCGAAGTGCCATAACAATGTCGGCATCGCGCACGCCATCGGCGAGGTTGTCGTAGTACTCGGCGCCTGCAAAGTCTGCGGGATCGGGGCGCATAGGCGCCGGTGCGACCAATCGCAAGGAGTCGACGCCAAGCGTTTGTAGTGCGGATGCGGTGGATCGCGCGACGCGTGAATGGGCGATGTCACCGACGATACAAACTTTCAAATCACCGATATCGCCACAGGCACGTCGCATGGTCAGTACGTCCAGCAGACCCTGTGTCGGATGGGACGCGCTGGCTTCGCCGGCATTCAGGATGCTGACACCGTCACGCACGCTGGCGGCAATCATGCCCGGCACGCCGACTGCCGCATCACGAACGACAAAAACATCGGCTTGCATCGCCTGCAGCGTATAGATCGTATCCAGGATGCTTTCACCCTTAATACGCGAAGAGGTGGAGACATCAAGATTCAACACATCCGCATCCAACCGTTTGGCCGCGAGTTCAAAAGAAGCGCGCGTGCGGGTGCTGGGTTCAAAGAACAGGTTGGCAACAGTGAAGCCACGCAGCGCATTATTCCGGACGACCATTTGATCTGGTGCCGCCAAATAGTCTTCCGCACGATCAAGAATACGATTAATCAGCGCAGCCGGAAGTCCATCTAGCGTTAACAAATGGCGAAGCCGGCCTTGGCTGTCCAGCTGTTTTGCCTGATAGTCGGACGGGTCTATTGATGATTCCGGGGATGGCTTGGTCATGGTGCTGGCGGCTCTTCGGGTCGTCAGCGCGACAGTTTATCACCAGCGGCGCGTCAGGAGCGCGCGATGTCTCGCTGGCGGAGCCATTGTTCAGCAATGATCACGGCCGACAAGGCATCGACATCAACCTTCTTTACGCGTTTGCGTCGGCTGCCGCGCTGTCGTTGCGTGCGCAGCATGTCGCTGGCTTCGTTCGAGGTTAAATGTTCATCAATCAGCTGAACCGGTAGATCATATTCGGCTAGTTCCGCAGCGAACCGCCGAACGATCGCGGTTTGCGGCGTGTCTTCGCCGTTGGCATCTAATGGCAGACCGACTAACAACAAGTCTGGCGCCCAGTCGTCGATGAGTGTTTCTATCGCATCCCAGTCGGGTTGGCCATCCGTGCTGGTGAGCGTCGCGAGTTCACGAGCCGTTTGTGTAATGGTTTGGCCGACCGCAACGCCAATTCTGCGCGTCCCGTAGTCGAAAGCGATCAGGCTGGTCATGTCGGGTTCAAGCGTTGCCAGCGGGGCCGGGGCTTAATTGTTCGCGGGTGATACCGATCGCTTTTGCGGCCAGATCCCAACGCGCATCGAATGGCGCGCTAAATACGATGTCTGTCGTTGCGTCCGTGGTCAGCCATGCGTTCGCGCGAATTTCCTGTTCCAGTTGCTCGGCCTCCCAGCCGGCGTACCCCAATGCCATCATTGCTTCGCTGGGTGCTTCTTCGTCAAGCATAGCGGTCAGGATATCTCGTGACATCGTGACGAAAATCCCGTCCGCCACGGCGAGCGTCGCTTCCCAGTCGCCTTTTTCTGTGTGCATGACAAAGCCGCGTTCGGGTGCAACCGGTCCGCCGAACAACACTGGTCGGTCAGCTAGCTCACGATCCCGCTTGTCAGTTTCGTTAGCCTGATTTTCGGCGAGTTGCGAAAAGACGTCTTCGTTCGTCATGTCGCTAGGCCGATTGATCGTGATGCCCATGGCGCCTTCTTCACTATGCTCACAGATCAGCGTCACCGCATTTTCAAAGTTCGGATCATTCAAGGCGGGCATTGCGATCAGTAGCTGGCCGGCCAAAGAGGGGAAGTCTTTCATGTTCGAAGTATCACCCTAGCGATTGTTAGCGTGCAACTGCTGCTTATCGGCCGTCAGCACTGGTGCTGACCGTGCCACGCATACGATTGCTTTGGAACTCAAACTTGTAAGCAAAACGCAGTAGGTCGTATTGCTCTTTGATGACTTCCGGGAAGGCATCGAAGGGTGATGCTCGGCTGAGCACCATCATGGCCGCGCGATCCAGCGCTTCGTAGCCCGAGGAGCGCAAGATTTGTACTTCTGTAAGCCGGCCGTCTGGCGCGATCGAAATCTCCAGCGTCGGACTGCCGGTTAGGCCTTCGACATTGAGCCCGCGCGGGAAATTGAGTGTTCCGATGCGCTCGACCCGTCGTTTCCAACTGTTGAGATAAGGCGCAATGTCAGATTGCGCAGAGTTCACGCTGACCACGAGATGTCTGGGATTGTCGTCGGTAATCAGCAGTGACGGATTGTCGTCCTCTGGCAATGGCAATGTTTCGGTCTGGCCGGCAGCCACGGCCTGAGCTTCTTGCGCGAGCTCGGATTGTTCATCGGTGACTTCATCGGGCTGCAGGATGACCCGTTCTGCACTGGCGGTTGTTGTCAGTAATTCTTTGGCTACCACTTCACCGGGCGATTGCGCACGCTGCACTTGTCCGGGCTCCTCAGCATTTATCTCGGTCTGCCCGGGTGCCAGCGGCGCTGCACCGGGGCTGACTTTTTCACGGGTGTTGCCGTTACCCTGCTGGTTGGCTTGCGCTAGATAGTCAGCTTTATCGGGTCGAGCGGTCGTCAAATCGGCATTGGTGACGATCGTGACCTCGAGCGACGTTGCTTCGCGATCGTCGTCCGGCAAGCCAATGTCGAACGTAACACCGAGGATCAGCATGGCGTAGAACAATGCGGCGACAAACAGCATAGGCGGCAGTCGGTCAATCCGATTGTGGGCGACCGGTAACAAGTCCCTAGCGAGAACGGTGTTGATTTCGGCTTCTGTCTGACTCATCGCTCGTTTACGGTGGTTTGACCAATCAGGCGGTCCCGGAATTCCGGCGTTATGGTTAATCTACCTTTATTATCCACGAGAAGTGCATCTGTAACCTGCATTGCGTCACAGAGCTCATCGAAACGCGCGGCACCGCCAACCACGAGCGCGGTAGCTGCGGCGTCCGCGTGGGTCGGGTCCAAGCCGACGACGGTGGCCGCTTGAGCACCATTGGCGGGCTCGCCCGTATTGGCGTCGATGATGTGCTGATAGCGCTGGCCATCGATCATCCAATATCGTGCATAGTCTCCGGATGTCATGACACATTCACCAGCGGCGATCCGGATGGCGCTGCCGACGCCGCTCCCACGCGGTGCTTGTAGGCCGACGGTGAACGAAGATCGCTGCGTGCCCGCCAATGTTGCCAGATCACCACCGGCGTCGATCATCGCCGATTCAACACCGTTTTCTCGAAGTGTCCGAAGTCCGACTGACAACGCTGCGCCCTTGGCAATACCGCCGAGGTCTAGCAACAAACCCGGTCTTTCGGCAACGATACGGACGCTGTCGTCGTTCATGCCAAGATCTTCTAGACGAAAGGCAATCGATGCGCTATCCAATGCAGCTGCGAGCGTCGTTTTAGATGGCCGGCGCTGCGGCGGGTTGCCGGCATCGAATCGGTCAAAGCCCCACGCGCGACTCAGTTCGGCCGTACGGATGCTGAAGGTATTCTGGCTTTGCCGATTGAGTTGACTTGCGGTGCTGATGATCTGGGCAAGCGGGGCGGAGACGCGCGCCGTTGATGTCGTCGCAAGCTCATGATTAATGCGGCCTAGCTCGCCATCACCCCAGGCGTACCAATCTTTATTGATTTGGTCATACTTTGTTTTCAGCGCAGCTTGCGCTTTGCGCGCTGTTTTCTCGTCGCTGCCATAGATCGTCAGTCTGAGTGTGGTGGCGAAAGTAAGCCACTCGAAGAACTGCGGTTGCGCGGCGCGTTCGCAGCCGACGAGAGTCAATGCGCCCATTGAAAGTAGCGCTTCCCGTCGGCTGATTCCGGTTCTTAGCACAGGTCCGGGCGGTTACGACCGCTTGGCCAGCATTTGCTCGATCGCATCCATGAGCAAACCGGCGATATTGATCGAAAAATGCTTGTCGATTTCCCGGATGCCTGTCGGGCTGGTGACATTAATTTCGGTCAGCTTATCGCCGATGATGTCCAGACCCGCGAAGATAACGCCGCGATCACGAAGCAATGGGCCGACCGCCTCGGCGATTTTTCGCTCTGCGTCTCCGAGTGGCCTCGCATCCGCTGTGGCGCCCATCGCGAGGTTGCCACGCCCATCCTCTGCGTTAGGGACTCTCGCCAGCATATGCTCGACGGGGACGCCATTCACTAAAAGGATGCGCTTGTCGCCGTCGGTGATCTCCGGAATAAAGGTCTGTGCCATCGCGAATTGCTGTCCATAGTCCGTCAACGTCTCCAGCACGACATTGGTGTTTTGGTCGCCCTTGCGTAGCGTGAAAATCGATTTTCCGCCCATGCCATCGAGCGGTTTGACAACGATATGCTCATGTTTGGTTAAGAATCGTTTGATGAGATCACGATCCCTGCTAATCAGCGTTTCCGGCGCGAGTGCCGGGAACCATGCTGTAGACGCTTTTTCGTTGAGATCGCGCAATGCAGCCGGCCTATTGACGACGAGACTCCCCGCGCGTTCGGCCACTTCAAGGATGTAGGTGGTGTAAATGAACTCCATGTCGAACGGTGGGTCTTTGCGCATCAGAATGACATCGAGGTCTGCCAACGGCTCATCCGTGGTATCAGCCGGCGTGAACCAGTCATTGGCATCGTCCGCCACGCGCATACCGGTTGTTCGGGCTCTGGCCACCCCGTTTTCGACATACATATCGCCTTGTTGCATCACCCGGATTTCGTGCCCGCGACGCTGAATTTCCAGCATCATCGCGAGTGTTGAGTCTTTGGCCGGCGTGATGTCGGCGATGGGGTCCATGACAATTCCGAACCGTGTTTTTGAGTCGCTCAAGCCTTTGTCCTCTGTCGTCTTATTGGATCAATGAAGGGAACTATACGATGTCGCGTCTGAAACCGCCCGAATCAGAGGGCTGTCGATAGCATAGCGAACTGCAATATGTTAAAAGTTTTCGGTAGAGAACCGCGAAAATGTGCGCTGTGCACGACGTCACATGTGCGATAAACGGGACAATGCCAGTTATGTATAAAGGAGATTGCCCGCGTGAGCGTTGAATCATCCAATGGGTTGAAAGGTATCAAAATTCTTGTCATCGACGATAGTAAAACGATTCGTCGAACGGCAGAGACGTTGTTGAGCAAGGAAGGTTGCGAGGTTTTTACGGCAATCGACGGTTTTGACTCGCTGTCAAAAATCGCTGATCACCAGCCGGATCTGATTTTCGTCGACATCATGATGCCGCGTCTTGATGGCTATCAGACCTGCCAACTTATCAAGAACAATAAGGCTTTTCGTGATACGCCAGTCATCATGTTGTCCAGTAAGGACGGCCTGTTTGACCGGGCACGCGGCCGGATCGTGGGATCCGAGCGCTACTTGACGAAGCCATTCACGAAGGACGAGCTGGTCGGTGCGATCAGCGAGCAACTCGGGCACTAACCGGAGCTTGCCTGGACGCAAGGATTTTTCATGGCGCACATTCTAATCGTAGATGATTCACCCACAGAGCTGCATGTCGTGCAGTCGATGCTGGATAAGCATGGTTTTCAGACCAGTACAGCGGATTCCGGTGAGACAGGTATTGCTGCCGCCTTGCGGGAGCACCCTGATTTAATTCTGATGGATGTGGTCATGCCGGGAATGAACGGATTTCAGGCGACTCGCAAGTTAAGCAAAAACGCTAGCACGGCAAACATTCCGGTAATTGTCGTGACCAGCAAGGATCAGGAAACCGATCGCATTTGGGCGTTGCGCCAGGGCGCGAGGGACTATCTGGTCAAACCCGTCAAAGAACAGTCGTTGATAGAGAAAATCAAAGCCCAATTGGCGGCGGGGCTCAGCGCTTAGCCGATGGCAGGTCTACCGCTAAAGTCGCTGGCCGATAAACCGTTCGATCTCCTGCAGGAGATGGAGCGTCGCAGTCGCGCAGCGATTGCCGGGCAGGCGGACGTCGCCGGCCAACGCAATGAATGGGTCGGTGTCGGCTTTTCGATCGCCGGTGAGCCGTTTGTCGCAAATCGGGATCACGTCAGTGAAGTGCTAATGATTCCTGACAATATTACCCGCGTTCCGGGTGCTAAACGGTGGCTGGTCGGTATCGCCAATTTGCGCGGTCAGTTGCTACCCATGATTGACCTCAAGTTGTTTCTTGGCGCGGGCCGGTCCGATAGAGGTCGCTCTGCCCGAGTGATCAGCGTGCGACATAGAGATGTCAGTGCAGGCTTGATGGTAGAGGAAGTCAGCGGATTTCGACGATTTGTCGATGGCGAATACAGCCAAACGACGCACAACACGGAAGTTCGTGCGGATTCTTATACGGACGGTTTTTTCCGGCGTGGCGAAGAGCGCTGGCCGGTTTTTCAATTTGATCGTCTATTAACCAGCGAGCCGTTTTTGCAAGCCGCAGAAACCCAGCGTCGCTAGTCAATGGTAATGGAAGCAAGCTAATGGCCAAGAAAGCCGCAAATTCAAAACTCTTTAATTTCAGCGCCATTGCCGTGCCGCTGCTACTCATACTGGCAGCCGTCGCCGTCTGGTTAACGCATACGCCACCGGTCAGCGATGTTCGAGGCGGCCCATCACCTGCATTGGCGGCTGCCGTTTCGGCAACGGCGCTCGGCGACGAGAACGGTGTCGCCCAATTAGCTTCGTTGGTCCGTAGTGAAAGCCCGACCGGCCAAGCGGCCACAATTAGTAATGACTTGCTCTCCAAGCGGGAAAACCTGATCGCTTTTCGCGGCGCTGCTGATCGACTCATCGAGACAACCGACGTCGCCAGTCAACTGTTAGAGAGCGCCGGCGATACATCAGCGCTGGATGGTGTGCGCGACAGCCTCGCCTTGATCCGAACCCAGGCATTCGCGATGCGTGGGGAGCCGTCCGCGGCACCCCAGCAAGCTACGGACCTAAGACGGGTGACCGATGATCTTTCAGAGCTGGCCGCCGCGCTTAATGGCGACAGCAGTTCGCTAGATGTTGCGGCACTTGATGATGCTAGTTTGTCGTCCGCATTGCTGGATCAGGTGTTCGTCCTGCAAAGCGCGGCATCGGTCATGGAGAGCGAATCGACGGTTTTTGCCGATGCCAATCGTATTGCGGCTGGTTTCCCGGCGGTATCCGGCGCGAGTGTATCAGCGCCCCCGGCGAGTGGTATTGCGAACATGCTCAACCCGTTCATGCCATGGCTCGCGATTGGGCTCATCGGCGGAGCATTGTTGCTGGTTGCTGGTTTGTTGGCAGGCTTTGTTCGCGATGCGCATCTGCGGCATTCCGCGATCGAACAAGCCGATCAAAATGAGCGAAATCAGCAAGCGATTTTGCGACTGCTTGATGAGCTCGGCAGTCTGGCGGATGGTGATTTGACGGTCGAAGCGACAGTGACCGAAGACATCACCGGTGCGATTGCTGACTCTATTAACTACGCTATTGAGGCGTTACGCGAATTAGTCACGACGATTGACGGCACGGCAGCGATGGTTGATGCGGCGACCCGTCAAACTGAAACGACAGCGGTTCATATGAACCGGTCGGCGCAAAAGCAAGCCCTTGAAATCGCGGCAGCGACTGAATCGATCACAGCGATTGCGTCATCCATTGAAGAAGTGTCCGGCAATGCCGAACGTTCATCCGATGTCGCGAGGCACTCTGTCGATGTTGCGCACAAGGGTGGTGATGCAGTACGACGCACGATCGAGGGCATGAACACCATTCGCGAAACGATCCAGGAGACTTCCAAGCGGATCAAAAGACTCGGTGAAAGTTCACAAGAAATCGGCAACATTGTTGAGTTGATCAATGACATTGCTGAACAAACGAATATCCTCGCGTTGAACGCATCGATTCAGGCATCCATGGCTGGCGAAGCCGGTCGCGGGTTTGCGGTGGTTGCCGATGAAGTGCAACGCCTCGCCGAACGTTCAACCAATGCGACGAAACAAATTGAAGTGTTGGTCCGCACCATTCAGGCGGACACCAATGAGGCCGTGGTGTCGATGGAGCGTTCGACAACCGATGTGGTTGGTGGCGCCTTGTTGGCTGAAAATGCTGGTGCGGCATTGGATGAAATTGAACAGGTCTCCAACCAGATTGCGAGTCTTGTACAAAATATTTATGGCTCTGCGCGCCAACAGTCGCAGGCGGCTACCGATATCAGCCGGCGGACAGTGGCCCTACGCGAAATCAGTGGCCAGACCGGCGAAGCGACCAATGCAACGACGTCGTCGATTGCGAAACTGGCACAGTTGGCCGGTGAGTTGCGCAAGAGTGTCTCCGGATTCCGCTTGCCGGAGTCGGCCAGCGTGACCCGGATCACTCGTGCAGCTCCTGACGCCAACGATGCCGACAGCGCGCGCGAAGCGATCTGAGGGGCTCATGCGCATGTTGAAACGGGTGCAAATTGAGCGTTGTACGGTTGGCGGTGAATAAGTGAGTGAATCCATTCAACAGGCTTTTCTTGTTGTTAGCCATGAGCTCAATAAGACCGTTAATCAGGCCCGGGTGGTGCTTGAGGATGCTGTTGAGGGTCGTAACACCCGTCAGGCACTAGAGCGCTGCGCGACGCATCTGCACGAAGCCGGCGGCGTAATGAAAGTCGTCGGCGTCTATGGCGGCGCACTACTGACGGAAGAAATGGAGCATGTTTGCCGTTTCATGCTGCAACGCGGTCAGGACAAGAAGACCCTATCGGATTGTTTGGAAGCGCTAACCCGCGCCATGGTTCAGTTGCCAGCCTATCTCGAACGCTTGTTGGCGGGTGGCCGGGACATTGCATTGGTCTTGTTGCCGATGCTGAACGACCTTCGTGCCGTGCGCGGTCAGGCATTGTTGTCCGAGAGTACGATTCTATTGTTGAATCGTTCGCCACAAGCAACGGTGACGCTGGCTCAGCGGGGCAGCGATCCCAGCGAAGATTTTATTGTGCTTTCACGCAAGATCCGACCGGCTTTCCAGCTTGCTTTGCTTGGTTTGCTGAAAGCGGATAGCGAAACCGCCAAGCCACATTTGACCAAGCTCCAGAACATGGCGCTGGCGTTTGAGAAAGCCGCCGCGCGTGATGACGTTTATCGGCTTTGGTGGGTCGTCGGCGGTGTCGTGGAAGCCCTGCTCAGTGGCAGCTTGGAGCTCAGCGTTTCGGTCAAGCGCTTGTTGGGTCAAGCGGATCGTCGTATCAAGAAAGTCATTGATTCCGGGCTCGAGATTTTTGACAAAGAACCCGTCGAAGAGCTGCTGAACAGTCTGCTCTACTACATTGCCCGTGTGGATCCGGCTGGCCCGCGTGTGTTGTCAATCCGCGAAGCGTTCTCATTGACCGACGTGTTGCCTGCGGAAGCACAGGTTGAAAGCGCTCGCGAAGAGTTGGCGGCGCCTAGTGTTGCGTTGATGGAAACGGTCGCTGCTGCCATTCGCGACGATTTGGCGTCGGTCAAAGATGTGCTCGATATTCATGTCAGAACCGAAGAGCAGGATGTCACCAAACTGGCGCCGCAAGTCGAGTTGCTGCGTAAGATCAGTGACACGCTTGGCGTGCTAGGGCTGGGTGAGCTTCGCGGCAGTGTTGTGGCCGAGATCGATCGCCTAAAAGCGTTTGTCGCCAATGATCCATCAGCGAATTCGCCCGAAACACTGCTGGCCATTGCATCAACGTTACTTCATGTCGAGTCGACGATGGAGCAGCGCTTAACCCAACTCGTTCAACCGAAAACACAGTCTGAAGCGTCCGCGGCCAACGAGGCCATCGCACCGGACATGCAAGAGGTTCGCAAAGCGGTCATTCGCGAATGCATCGTCAATCTCGCGCGGATCAAAGACACACTGGCGCAAACGATGGCCGGCAAGATTGATCGCGCTGCTATCGATGCAACCCCTAAGCTTGTAGACGGCATTCTGTCCGGTTTGAACATGCTCGAACTCGACAAGGCCGTTGATGTGTTTGGCCGGCTTGGCCGCTTTTTTGATGCCTATTTTAATAGCGCTAATTTCACATTAGCCAGCGAGCATCAGGACCGGCTAGCGGATGCGCTGGTTAGTATCGAATATTACATGGAGACCATTGAGGCGGGCCGTCAGGAGCCTGCCTACATGCTCGACAACGCCCAAACTTGCATGGGTATTCTCGATAAAGTGCGCGACGGCATGTTGGCTGTCGCATCCGGTGACGCCGTTGCCGAGGATACGTTGGTGACGCGCGCGGCGACCATGGAGGATCAGGCAACACATTCGAGAACGGCGACCATTGCCGACGAAACAGAAGTCATCAGTTCACCCGTCGTTTCTGAGGCGGATACCAAGATTGATCCGGAACTTCTTGAGTTGTTTATCGAGGAAGCCAAGGAAGAAGTCGCGACCGTTCGCAAGTTGCTGCCAAGTTGGCAAGGCGACACTAGCGATGTCGACTCGCTGATTACAGTCCGTCGATCGTTCCATACGCTGAAAGGTTCTGGTCGCATGGTCGGCGCTGAGCGTATCGGCGAATATTGCTGGCACATCGAGGACCTATTGAATCGGGTGATCAACCGGACTCTCAGCATCACGCCGGCGATGGTTGGTTTTGTTGGTGAGGCGGCCGGCGCTGTACCTGAGCTCATTGAACAGTTGGAAGTCGGCATCGAGCCGAAGGTGGATATTGATCTACTAACTGCGAAAGCGATTGCGTTCGCCGAGGGCGATCCTTCCGCCGGAGAGTTGTCACGGGAATCGGTGGCGATGAGCCAGTCGGCGCTCGAGATGGATCCAGTGCTCCACGAGATATTCTCGAAAGAGGCAGGTGGCCATCTGGCGACGATCGAGCAATTCCTTGCGCGTATCGAGCCGGGCACTTACCCGGTGTCTGTTACGGAGGCGTTGCATCGAGCCTGCCACACATTGCACGGCAGTGTGAATACCGCGAGCGTTGAACGCGCCGTTCCGCTGAGTGGTGCGCTGAACCAATTCATTCGCCGATTGTTCGATAGCGATGCCGGATTGGATCGGGAAGCAACCGAATTGATTGGTCGCAGTGCAGGCATGTTGACGCGAATGATAGCGGCGATCAACGATCCGGATGCGGAGGCAATTGATCCACAACCGCTGATTACTGCATTGCAGACTAAAATGGATGCAGTAGTGCATAGCCAAACGTCCTTGTTGGATGGCGCCGATGCACCGGATTCTGTTGCTTACGAGCCGACAGAAGTGCTGACTTCGGTCACCAAGCCGGGTGATATCCACGGGCCTGCTTTAACGGATTCGCCTGATTATGATCCCGATATCGGAGATATCTTTGTCGAGGAGTCGGGTGAGGTACTGGAAGCGGTCGACATTGCATTGCAGGGGTGGGTTGAAAGCCGCGACGGTCAGGCATTAGATGAACTCAAACGCTTGCTGCACACGTTGAAGGGCAGCGCCAACATGGCCGGTATTTCTGCCTTTGGCAATCTTAGCCATGAACTAGAGGCGTTGTTGAATGCATTGGCCGACGACCGCGTGCAGAGCGATGATGCGATTGATGGCTTGCTCAGGGATAGCTTCGATGTGTTGCATCAAATGCGCGATCAAGTGGTCAGTGGATTTCAGCCGCGACAAGAGGCCGCCGTCGAAGATCGAGTTCGCGCCGCAGCCGCGGGTCAGTCGTTTGCGTCATTGCCCAAGCGCGGATTCAGTGAAGCTGAAATGGTTGAAATTCCATCGCTGGATACTTCGACGGATAGGGTCGATGCGAATCTCGTCGATGAAGATGATGATCCTGTGTTGGATGTCGGTGACTTCTTCGGTGGCACCACAGACCAGACGTTCGCCAAACCGCAGTCACCGTCACTAGATATTGAACTGCCGGGCGAAGAAATAGAAACCGTCGCGTTTACAGCGCCGCCGGCTGAGGCGTCAGAGGATGCCGATCAGCCGACAAGTTCGGATGAAGCGCCGGTAGTGTCAGACGATGATGACGACTTCGAGAAGACGCTGGTGATTGATGCGGAAGAGACGGTATCAACTGAACCACCCGCAACGCCATTCGACGAGTCAATGGCTCACGAGATGTTCTTTGATAGCGACAACGATAATGCGGATGATGCTGCGCCGATCGAAGTGGAAGCGTCGGCGGATGATCATGTCGACACGATTGTAGTCGGTACCGAGCATGCCCCTGAAGTCGCGGATGACGAAGACAACGTACTCAGAGTTGAACGGCCGGAGTGGCAGCGCGAAGAGGATTCATCGAGCAGCGATGCCGATGACAGCGCAGACTTGTTGCTCGAGCAATCGCAAATCCTGGAAGCATTGATCGACGATGCGGCGGCGAGTTTTGCGGGCGACGAATTTTCCGATGCGCCTGCCGATGTGACCGAATCGCTCGATGATTTCTCCGAAACACTGGCTTCGGACGATCAGGATGTTGAGCCTGCCGAAGTCATCGAAACGGATTCAGATACAGCTGCGGAGGTTGCACAGGCGTCCGATGAGACGGCGCCGGTAGTTATTAGCGACGAAAACGTTGCAACAGACGCTGATGATGAGCCGGACAATGTCGTTAGTTTGCCATCTGACGCATTGCCGTCCTCGGAACAGACACGCGAGAAAACGGAATTTGCACGAGTGGACTCCAAGGTTCTGGAGGACATGCTAAACGCCGCCGGTGAAATCAGCATTTATCATGGTCGACTTGCCCAACAGGTTAGCTCGATCGAATTCCACTTGGCCGAACTTGACCAAACTGTGACGCGATTGCGTGATCAGTTGCGCCAGATGGATATGGAAACCGAAGCGCAAATTCTGACGCGTCATGAATCCGAGCGTACTCGCGACGATTTTGATCCGCTCGAACTTGATCGATACTCGACGATCCAGCAGTTGTCACGCGCATTGGGAGAGACATCAAACGATGTGGATAGCTTGCGCGGCTTGCTGAAGTCGGTGACGGGCGAGGCAGACTCACTACTGACGCAACAAGCTCGGGTCACTGCCGAATTGCAGGGCGGCTTGATGCGCACTCGTATGGTGCCATTCGATCGCCATGTCGCTCGACTCGCGCGTCTGGTGCGTCAGGCGGCGAATGATACCGGTAAGCAAGCGGAGCTCGCGGTAGAGGGGGCATCTGGCGAACTTGATCGGCAGGTGTTGGAGAAAATGCTTCCGCCGCTTGAGCATATGATGCGAAATGCCGTTGTGCACGGCATCGAGCCGATCGCAACGCGCCAGGCACAAGCGAAATCACCAACCGGCCAGATCACCATTCGCTTACATCGTGAAGGCTCGGAGATGGTGATTGATGTTGCTGATGATGGCGGCGGTTTGGATGTCGATGCGATCCGTAAGAAAGGCATTGACCGCGGGTTCATTAAACCCGGCGATGACGCCAGTGACGAGGCGGTCATGGAATTGATTCTGGAGCCAGGGTTTAGCACTGCCGAGCAACTGACGCAGGCGGCGGGGCGCGGTGTTGGTATGG
Source organism: Woeseiaceae bacterium (assembly GCA_045110335.1). Lineage (GTDB taxonomy): Bacteria > Pseudomonadota > Gammaproteobacteria > Steroidobacterales > Woeseiaceae > CALBPI01. The sequence continues at coordinate 30,252 of JBGCGB010000013.1, read as the reverse complement.
ATGTCGTTGCTAATGAGGTCAAACGTCTGGGCGGCTCGTTGCACATCAGTTCATTGCCGGGTCAAGGAACTAACTTTACGATCCGGCTACCCTTCACACTCGCGATCACGCAGGCGTTGGTTGTGCGGGCGGGCGACGAAGTTTTTGCGCTGCCGTTACCGACGGTCGAAGGGGTTACCCGTTTGCCGCGTGCCACGGTTGATCAGTTACTAGCTGCACCGGATCAGATGTTCGACTATGGAGAGCATAGTTATCATCTAAAACACTTAGGGCCTCTAATCGGCAGTAGCAAAGGCCAGCTTTCCGAGGATGACCAGTCAGCGGTGTCAGTCATTCTGGTGCGCGCTGGCGTGAATTCAACGGCGTTGCTTGTCGATGAGATGCTGACCAGCCGTGAGATCGTGGTGAAATCGGTTGGACCGCAAATTGCTGCGATACAGGGCGTTTCTGGCGCGACCATTCTTGGCGATGGCAGTGTTGTGCTCATCTTGGATACGCCATCTTTGGTGCGATCTACAAATCGTCCGCTGCCGATTGCCGAAGTGACCGAAGAGTTTGTTAAGCAGCCGCTGATCATGGTGGTCGATGACTCCATTACGGTTCGTCGTGTCACGGAGCGCTTCCTCCTTCGAAATGATTTCCGCGTCGTTACGGCCAAAGACGGTATGGATGCGGTGAGTGTGATTCAGGAGCAACAACCTGATCTGATCCTGCTCGATATCGAGATGCCCCGGATGGACGGTTTCGAGTTCGCAACGCACGTACGCAATGACAGCCGGTTCGCTGAGATTCCAATTATCATGATTACGTCGCGGACTGGTGAAAAACACAAGGCGCGGGCGATTGAAATTGGTGTCAATGACTATCTCGGTAAGCCTTATCAGGATAGGGAGTTGTTACAGGCGATGACTAGCCAGTTAACCGGACCGGAGCGACTATCATGAGTGCCGTAGTCGAAGAGCTTTATAGCCTATTGGTGCCATTGGCGGATGATCGTCTAATCGTGCCGCGCGCTTGCGTGGCCGAGGTCGTCAGGCTAAGCCGTCCAGAACACGTTGCCGGTAGTCCTGATTGGATGGTGGGCATGCTGGACTGGAATGGTCGCGCCGTGCCCGTCGTATCTTTTGAGGCCATGCTGGGACGCGCAATGCCCGAAACCTCGGCACGATCTCGCGTTGTCGTGTTCTATGCCGTCAACAATGCCCTGAAGGGCGGTTTTTATGGCTTACTCACGCAGGGTTTCCCGCAACTGGTACGCGTGAATCGGGATGTCATCAAAGTTGATGCCGGCGTGACCTATGCCGACGACGAGCCGGTGGTGACACGCGTTCGTATGATCAACGAATATCCGTTGGTGCCCGATCTTGAAGTGATTGAATCCCGTCTCGTCGCCGCACAACCCTAGCCGAGATCTCCGAACTTATATTGTAATAACGTGATTAGGCTGATCGCGGCAGTCTCTGTGCGCAAGATGCGTTCCCCAAAACGGAAAGCCAAGAAGCCGGCTTCCTTTAGCAAAGCTGTTTCGCCAGACTCAAAGCCGCCCTCTGGTCCGATCATTAGATCGATGTTCTGACCCATCGAGACCGCGTTCTGATCCAGCTGATCCAATGTGATGTCCGCGTCTGGTTGCGCGATTAGCCGAAGCCGGTCTGCGGCTTTGTGGGTGGCTAGCGCATCGAGAGATACAGGCGCATGCAGATCGGGCAATTCGCTTCGACCGCATTGTTGGGCCGCATTCATCGCGATAGCCTGCCAATGCAGCAACCGTTTTCCGGCCCGTTTTTCATCAAGTTGCATCACGCTGCGTTTGGTATGGACTGGTTGTATGGCAGCGACACCGAGTTCGACGGCTTTTTGGATCACCCAGTCCATCTTTTCATTTCGGCTGACTGCTTGCAGTAGCCGGATGTCGCAAGCCGAGCGCGCAAGCCCTTGCGTTGTCGATTGAACGAGTACGGTGACTTCCTTCCGTCCGATGGCTTCGATTTCGGCCAGATGTACGTTGCCGTCGCCATTGAAGAGTTCAACCGTTTGGCCGGCTTTTGCGCGTAAGACCCGCCCCAAATAATGGGCGCGCTCGTCGCCAATCGTGAGCGTGAGACCCGTAGAGATCGGCTGGTCTAAAAAAAGTCTGGTTACTCGCATGGCACCGTTCGCGTGAATTGCTTGACAACGATGGCAAGCAGTTAACACCATGAGCACTATGTTATCCAGCGCTACCGACCAGAATTTTGTGACTGATGCCGCGACCGGTCTGATCGCGCCGGCACGTCAGTGCCCCTCGCCCAATCACGATGAGCGACCTTCGGGGACCGTGCCCGAGTTGATTGTCGTTCACGGTATTTCGTTGCCACCCGGCGAATTTGGTCAAGGCTTCGTACAACAATTTTTCCGCAATCGTCTGCCGACGAATGCCCATGCCTATTTTGCGGAAATTGAGGGAATGACCGTCTCGTCACATCTTTTCATCGAGCGCGACGGCGCATTGACCCAGTTTGTGCCTTGTTCAAAACGAGCGTGGCATGCCGGTGTTTCCGAGTGGCAAGGCAGGGATCGCTGTAATGACTTCTCGATCGGCATTGAGCTCGAAGGTGATGATGATACGCCGTACGATAATCGGCAATACCACTGTCTCAATGCGGTGATCGCGAGTTTACGCGAGGCCTACCCGCAGCTTGCTAACAGCCCCGTTGTTGGTCATGCCGATATTGCGCCAGGCCGAAAAACGGATCCGGGGCCCGCTTTCGATTGGACTCGCGTTGATGCGCGCCAGCGCTGAACCCCTTACAATCAACCATGCACGATAAACAGGGGGCGGTTTCGTGAAAATCATTGCGCTATTCTTGGCGTTGTTACTGGAGCGCCTGGCGACCCGCTGGTTTCACTGGCGTGAGTTGCGCTGGCTCGACCCCTTGTTCGATTTCGGCCTTCGATTGAGCCATCGCTGGTCAGCCAACATGCCTTACCTTTGGATCATCGTGACGCTGGTGTTGGCGGTCGCACCCGTAGCCTTCGCCCGATTCTTTCTTGATGAAGCGCTACTAGGCTTGCCCTATCTGATTTTGTCGGTCGTCGTGCTGTTTCTTTGTCTTGGGCCACAGGATATTGGCGAGGAAGTGGATCGTTGGCGGGCCGCCATTGATAATGGTGATCGGCCTACCGAGCGTAATTTCGCGCGTGCCTTACTTGAGCGTGGCTTCAACGATACGGTGGGTGTGCGCGAGTCGGTCCCCGCATCGGTTTTCGTGCAGGCAAATTCGCGGATGTTTGCCGTAATTTTCTGGTTTGTTGTGCTCGGTCCGATCGGTGCCTGGCTTTATCGCGTCACGGATCTCATTCGACGGCGGGCTTTGTTCCAGTCGCAACGCGCAGCGCCCGAGATCGATGTCGCCGCTGATTGCGGAGCGCGAGTGACTACATTGCAGGCGTTGCTTGCCTGGGTGCCAGCGCGTTTGTCCGCCATTGGTTACATACTCGCGGGGCACTATGATGCAGGTCGTGATGCCTGGCGTGCGCTCCCAATGGCGCGCGACTTGGCGCACAGCAATCAACTGGTTTTGTCCCGCGTGGGTATTGCCGCGCTGCAATGTACGGCAAACATCGATGAATCCGCGGAGGCTTATGTGACTCGCAGGGCCCGGGCGGCCAAGAATTTGGCATTGCGCACGTTGGGATTTTGGTTGGTGGGTCTCGCCCTACTAACGCTGGTTGGATTTGCGGTTTAGCGTGAGCGCCCGGTTAGTGTGCCTGCTGGCGTTGTTATCTATCGCTGGCTGCCGTTCTGATTTTAGCGAATCGACGCCGTTAGAAACGCCGTCCATCCGGTTGGTGACACTAGCGCCGCACCTTGCCGAATTGGTCGTCAGCGCCGGCGCAGAAGCGTTTCTTGTCGGCGTCAGTGCCTACAGTGATTTTCCGCCGTCGATCGCATCGATTGCGGTGGTTAGTGATGGTTTTCGTATTGATGCCGAGGCGCTCATTGATGCTGCGCCGACGGTGGTCCTAGCGTGGGGCGGTGGTGGTCAGGCGTCATCGCTAGCATTACTGGATGAGCTTAATATTCCCTACGTCACGATAGACTCGAAACGACTCGGCGACATCGGTCCGGCCATTCGTCAAATTGGGAAAATTGCAGGCACTGAAGAAACTGCCGAGTTAGCAGCGACTCGGTTTGAGAAAACCTTCGAGACACTGCGCTATTCAGGCGATCATCGAGTATCGGTGTTTTATCAAATCAGCGAGTCGCCGATTTACACAGTCAATGGTGATCACTTCGTCAGCGATGTGATCGACCTATGCGGAGGCACGAATGTGTTTGCCGAGGTTGCTAACCGCGTGCCGACCGTATCGGTGGAATCGATTGTGTTGCGCAATCCGGACGTCATTCTCGGCGGCTTGGCCACAACCGGCGAGGAAGCGCTTTGGCGCAATTATGAAACGATGACAGCGACTCGGGCGAACACATTGCTAGCGTTGCCGCCCAGCGTTGTTTCACGGCCGTCTGCAAGATTAGTGGAGGGTGCTCGTGCGGTTTGCGACGCTTTGGAAACTGCTCGCGAGCGCTTGGTCGCCGACTAGTTTTCGCCCCGCGTGCGGTTCGAATGCCACAGTACCTCTTCTCCACCATCCGCGCGCGCGAGGCATCGCGCAATCACAAACAATAGATCCGACAGTCGATTCAGGTAGCGGACGCCTTCAGGGTTAACGGCTTCTAATCCGGCCAGTGTTTGAACGCGTCGTTCGGCCCGGCGGCATACGGTGCGCGCCAGATGACACGAAGCGGCTGCGACGCTGCCACCCGGCAGGATAAATTCTTTTAATGCTGGTAAATCTTCGTTCAACGTGTCGAGTGTGTTTTCGAGACGTTCTACATAGCCGGCGTCGACCATTTGATGGCCGGGAATGCAAAGCTCTCCGCCCAGATCAAAAAGATCATGTTGCACATCAGTTAGGCAGCCGATGATGCGATCATCCGAAATAGGCTGAGCGAGCACCATACCAATCGTGCTGTTGGTCTCATCGACGCTGCCATAGGCTTCCACCCGAGCCGAGTCCTTGGCAACGCGTGTGCCATCACCGAGACCGGTTTCGCCAGTATCGCCAGTGCATGTGTAAATCTTGCTGAGTCGATTGCCCATGATCCAAGTTCCGAGACTTTGTTTAGGTCGGCGACTTTAGGGTGGCGGAGAGACCGATGTCAAGCCGCTGCCGAAGAGATTACGGTAAACTGACCGGGCGAATGACAAGGGGTATCGCAATGTCGGAAAAACCAAAGAGCGAATTCTTGCAAGCGGCCTTAGCGGCCGCCGAGTCTGCTGCGGATGTCATTCAGGCCGGTTTTCAGCATGGCTTCGAGGTGAAGACCAAGGCCGACATGACGCCGGTTACTGACATCGATGTTGCTGCAGAACATGCGGTACACAGCGTGTTGCGCGAACGATTTCCGGAACACGGATTTTATGGTGAGGAAACCGGGCGCAGTGATAAAGACTCCGATTACCTTTGGCTGGTTGATCCCATTGATGGCACAAAAGCATTCGTGCGAGGCTATCCTTTCTTTTCAACGCAAATCGCGCTCATGTGTCGTGGCGAGATCATTCTCGGCGTGTCGAGTGCACCCTGGTTTGGGGAGGTTGCCTGGGCAGAACGTGATCAGGGCGCATGGCTCAATGGCGAGCCCTTGACCATCAGTGACACCGTTGTCTTGGAGCAAGCAGCCATCTCGTTGGGCAATACGCATACGATGGCGGGTGATGAACGGTGGCAAAAACTCGGCCGAATCGTTGCGCGTTGTGGCCGTATTCGCGGCTATGGGGATTTCTTGCAATATCATTTGTTGGCTGCGGGAAAGATTGATGCGGTGATCGAGTCCGATGTGAATATTCTTGATGTTGCAGCACTGTCCGTCATCGTCACTGAGGCTGGTGGTGAGTTCACAGATCTAAGCGGCGGCAAGCTTCGCCTGGACACGACTAGCGTGCTTTCGGCGAATACAGAACTCTATGAGCGTTTATCGGGTATGTTGGCGCGCTAATTAACCCGTACGTTTGGCGACAAAGTAACGCACGCCTTGGCTGACAATTTCCACCATGGGTACGCCGTATAAATCGGATAACGCCTGTTCGGTCAACAACGACTCCGTTGGCCCGAATTGCCATCTTCCATCACCGAACAGCAACAAGATATGGCTTGCATAGCTCCGCGCAATATTAACGTCGTGAGCGCTCATGATGATCGTCATGCCATCGTTGCGATGTTGCTCCAGCAAATCGAGCATCGAGAGTGCATGGGATGGATCTAATTGGCTGAAAGGTTCATCCAGCAACAACAATGGGGTTTGCTGTACCAGCGCTTGCGCCAGCGCGGTCCGTTGGCGTTCTCCGCCCGAGAGCGAGCGCACATCCCGTGCTTGCAGATCATCGAGTTGTAGCGCGTTGAGGCTCGCCTCAATCAACGCGGTATCCGATGTGTCGTTTTGTTGCCAGAATGATCGATGCGGATAGCGGCCCATCGAAACGTTCTCGCGAACCGAATTTTCGAACGCATCATCTTGCGACTGCGTGACGAGCGTAACGGCTCGAGCGCGTTCTTTGGCGGTTAAGGATGGCAATGAAGCGCCACCGATTACGACGCCACCTTTTTCAATAGACCTCAGACCGCTTAGCGTCTCCAACGTGAGTGTCTTGCCAACGCCGTTCTTTCCTAACACGGCCATCCAGGCCTGATCGGGCAATTCAAAAGACAGCTGTCGGACCAACTCCCGACCAGGTACTTCGATGCTGAGATCATGACAAGCAGCGGCAATAGTGCGGGTGGCATTCATAGCGAGAGCATAGCAGTCGGGTGACCTGCATTTCACGCAGACAAAAATAAACCCCGGCAAGCCGGGGTTAGATCTGTTTCTTGTTCTTATTGTTCGCTGATCAAACTAATTTATAGCTAGCGCTTTTGCGCCTTATTATTATCCGCATTGTTATTATTGCAGGCGTTCCGGTACTTCAAGACCCCCCTGACTTAATTCACGTGCCGAATCAGCGTTGCTTGGGCATGAGTATCAAAGCAACGTTTGTGCCAGAGCGGCTTAAGTCTTTAATAATTAATGACTTAAGCTAATAATCGTAATGTTCTAAGCGCAAAATTTAATGTAAGTGTAAAGTTTGTCGACACTTACCGGGGCGAATCTTCCAATAGTCTGGCGATACTCTTGAACGTGCCGGACTTGACGACCGCTACGGGGCGCAACAGCGCGCCAGCGTCGCTCAATGGGTCGCCATCAATAACCACCAGATCAGCGTGCGCGCCGACGCGCAGATTGCCGATGTCATTACGTTGCAAGACTTCTGCGGCTCTCGTCGTAGAAGCCGCAATTACGTCTTCCATGGCTAGTCCGTAATGGTGCATGGATAACAATTCCGCAATCAATGACAAGCCAGTTTGCAGTGGTGACTCGCCGCTGGCAGCGACAATCAGGTGACCATAAGCAACCGGATTCGCGGCATGATGATCCGGTACCGGTGAGCGCTCGTAGATACCGCGCCACAGTCGATTTTTTCGGAGCGATGGCAGTAATCCAGCTGGCAATGCGCCACGACGTCCCAGATGAGAGGTGACCAATGTACCGCTGCGATTGATCAGTAATTGATGATCCTCAAAATGACTGATCCTCGTGCCTTCGAGCCACAAGCTGTCTAGCAGCGCGGGGCCTTGCGATAGATCAGGCGTGATCTGATCGGTTAGAAACCGGTCACCCTGGCGTTCCGCCATAGCCGCCATTCGGTCGCGGTTATCCGCTAGTCCCCGAACATCGACCAAAGGCACTGGCCAAACAGTCGGGCCTTCGACAGCGCTTGCGATGCTTGTATCGGATGCACGAAGCGATGCCACGCTGGTGACGCCGGCTGCGAGCCATTGGGCGTGATCTTCTGGCCTATAGGCCGCATCAATATCAATGAAACCAGGCAGAACAGTGACATCGCCAAGATCAATGATCTGAGCGTCCGGCCAAGCCTGTCGTGGCACGACTGACCTGATTTTACCCGCGTTGATTTCAATATCGTGTGTCTTCAAGTGGCGTCTCTGGATCGGGTCATAGACGCGCGCTGCTCGCAACACATAAGGACTATGGTCGGGTTTCTGACCGCTGTCGCTTGCTGAGGTTGCGGTCACTGGCGAACTGTCGTTGACGCTTACCCATGCCGTGAACGGCACATTCGATTCCGATCGCGACGCAAATCGACGCCGAAGAATTCGGCCGCGTGCAGTCGTTAGATAATGGTCGCGGTCGACCCAAACCGGGGCATGGGTATTCGCCTGGCGTAGTGAGCGAACCGGCTTGGCGAGCATTTCCTGCACAGGCAATAAAGCGTTCAGTTCAACACGATCGTTAGCGTAATGGGTGTAGAACGTAATGACGATGCCATTTTTTCTTAACGAAGGCGCGCTCAACCGGTGCCCTGAAAAGTGCAAAGTCTTGAATCTTCCAGCGCCATCGGTTTCGGACAGTCGATAGTGATCAGAGGCACGTTGTATGAAGACGATTGACGCGCCGTCGGCGCCGTAGATCGGGTCAGTTTCGTCCCCGCTTAGGCGGGTGACTGGCGTTGCGGTTTTATTCGCAAGCGACAATGACCAAATGTCACCGCTGCCGCTACGGTCGGATACAAAGACAAGGTGATTGGCATCGGGATGCCAACTCGGGCTGTGGTCCTGCCAGCTGCCGTCGGTCAGTTGTGTTAAGTCACCGCTTTCACGTTCGACCAGCCAAAGATGTGACTGCCCGCGCCGCCAGCTGCCTTCTGCGACGATCCACTTTCCGTCAGGCGAAACAGCAGGGTGCGAGAGCGTCAATCCCTCCGGCGTTATCGCCATAGCCTCGCCACCGGTAGACGGCATAATCCATAGTCTGCCGAGGACGCTAATGACCAACTCATCGCGTTTTGCATCAAGATCAAAAGTGAGATCAGTCGCCTGTGTGATCATGAGCTCAGCGGCATTAGCCGATGTCGATAGTGCAGCCATCGCGAGCAGGCAGTGTAAGGCGTTGCGAATCTTGTGCAGCATTCGAGTGGCGTTAGCCGTCGCTATCGACGATCAGATTGATGATGTCTTCACCATCGATTTCAAAACGAATCTGCATCGGCCGGCAGCACACCTGGCAGTCCTCGATATAGTCGGCCGATCCGGCGGACAGATCAATGAACAGTTCGATTGGCTCACCACAGTAAGGGCAGCTTGCGGATTGCTCGGCAACTTCCCGGATCATGGCTGTAGCCGCGTGCCTTGCCAATCGCCCGTTGAAAAGTGCTCGCCATCGGTCGATAACGGACGTGAAAATCGCGCGCGATCATGGACCCGTCCAGCACCTTCTACCCAGAGTTCGCACGCACTTGCCCAAATACGAAAGCCGCCCCAATGTGGTGGTCTTGGAACGACGTCATTCGAACTGAATTTCTGTCGGTTTGCCGCGTAGCGATCTTCCATTGCTGATCGACTGTCGATTGGCTGGCTTTGATCGCTAGCCCAGGCGCCAATCTGGCTATCGCGGTGTCTCGATCCAAAATAGTTATCGCTGACGGCCGCGGAAACGCGCTCGGCGATACCTTCAATCCGGATTTGCCGGCTTTGATGGTCCCAATGAAAGACAACAGCGACTTTGTCATTAGCACTCAGTTCCCCGCTTTTTCGCGATGTGTAGTTGGTGTAGAAGTCGAGTGTGCCGGTTTTCGCATCGAAGCCTTTGCAAAGCACGATGCGTGCCGATGGCTGACCGTTTTTATCGGTCGTCGCCAGCGTCATGGCATTGCTGTTCGGTTGATTCGCGGCAGCCCGTGCGTCCGCAAGCCAGTCTTCAACCATTTGCATTGGATTGTCTGGCAGGGTGTCTGGCAAAAAGTCTTCAACGATGTTCTTTGGCACGAGGTTTTCCTAGGGTCGATACGGCTCGTTAAATTATCTCACAGACCATCGGGGGTTGGCGGATGAACAACCGCCATGCCATTGCGCCGCTGGTCAGCCTCGGCTTCGAGCGATGTTCCGTTTGTCGTGTGCAATAGCGCCGCGCCAACACCTCCAAAATACATGCTGGGCGCGTCGAATTTCCGGATACGTTCGATGCCGACGCCGCTGGTCTCTACGCCTGGTTCTATGCTCAGGGTCTCTGCGAAAAACCCGTTGTCGTCGGCCGACAGTGCGGCGTCAACGTGCAGTCTTGGCGCAGCGATGGCTTCATGCAAGCTCTTGTTGCCCATGATCAAAGCGGCCAGGGTTTGAGCCATTGCACTGGTAATGCGATCGGCGCCTGGTGAGCCAATGGCAAGTAATGCGTCCGACTTGCGAGCAGTCGTAGGTGACATGTTGGATGGCAATCGAACGCCTGCCGGACCGGCTCTAAGTCCCAGACGGTTCAATTCCAGTTCGCCGAGGCAGTTGTTCAGCCAAAGTCCCGTGCCGGGCGCCACTTCGCCGCTCCCGTAACCCGCCGAGGCCGTAATCGAGCAAGCCAAGCCAGTGCTATCCACGGCAGATGTATGCACGGTCGCAGCGCTGATGTGTTTCCCCAGTGTGGTCGGTGTCGTGGCGGCAAGGTGCAATAACGCCCGGGTGTCATCAGGCAACGCCGTAGAGAAATCAAGATTGCCGCGCCGGTATTGCAATGTGGCTCGCAGCATTTGAGCCAACGGCTCCCCGGCGGCAACGCCGCTAAGCACAGCGGCGAGCATACTGCCGCCGATAGAAGGTGGGGGACTCACCGCCAATGTCCAGTCGCCAACTTCAAATTGGTGGCTTGGTCGTCGGTCGACGGAGTACTGGCTTAAATCCTCCATCGTCATAACGCCACCACGATTGGTCAAATGATCGACAATAGCGCGACCAAGATCGCCGCCATAGAGCGCACCGATCCCGTCCTCCGCGAGTTGCCCAAGGCTATCGGACAGACCGGGAACCAACAATCGTTCTCCTGCATCCAGCAGATGCTCACCATCGGGAAACAGAGCCTGTCGCGCATCGGCATCCCGGCCAAAAATCGACATGCCGGAATAGCCAAGATAGTGGTGGCAGGCCTCGGGCAGCGGGTAGCCGGTTTTCGTTGCAGCGATCGATGGTTTTAATAGTGTCGCGAGCGGTAGGCGGCCAAAGTCACGCCGGGCTGCATCGACAGCAGCCGGCGAACCGGGCACGGCGACGCTGCCCGCACCAATTATTGTGGTCACGCCGCCGCCGTATTGCATGGAGACGGTTTCATATTTGCCGGCGGCAGCGCTTGCGTGTCCTAAGCCCGGTACGGTGACATAGCCATCGTAACTGACAGGATCTGCATTGGCCGGCCAGACAGTGATCATCGCACCGCCAGCAAGTGCGCAAACGCCGGGCTCGGTGTTCATCGTTAGCAGTGATGCGGCGATCGCAGCATCAACAGCATTTCCGCCCAGATCGACGATCTCCGCTGCCGCCTCCGCTGCGAGCGTTGAGCTGGTTGCTACGGCAACTTGAGTCATTGTCATTACGTCTCTCGGTCAAAAGTGCTTGGCTTAGATTCCCATCCGGGGTGTTTTCTCACAGTTCAGCATCCGTTCAGTGATCACGTTGCAAACTGGCTTCGCACTCAAAGAAACACGAGGAGTTGCATGATGAAAACACTAACCCTTAGTTTAACCCTTGCGGGTGTCCTGATGTTGACGACCGGTAAAGCGGACGCCCATCCCGGGCATGACCGCTACGATCGTGATCGCGACCGTATCGAAAGACGTATTGATCGACATGATCGCAAAGCAAATCGACGCGCTGAAAGACGTGCGGTGAAGCGCGCAAGGCATTTCCGACGCGTCAGCGAACGACATTACCGCAAGCATTACCGTGGTCATCGGCATCACGTGCGGCCACGCTACTATCGCCAACATGGTCATCGCACACGCTGTGACCTGCGGCATCGCCATTACCATGGTCGGCACGCGTATGTAGGCACTATTGAAGCCGCGATTCTTGGCGAGGTAGCGCGTGAAGTGGTCTATCAAGTGGCGAATGACTAAATCTAACCGACGTTAGCGGCGGCAGTACAGGCATGTCGCCGCTAGCGGACCTATTAGCGCGACAGTTTCCCGAAATTATGAGACATTCGATGACTCTGTTTACTCAATAGCTCATTGCTATTGGGCGTTAACTTCGGCTAGTGCGGGCGTTGGAAACTATGAGCAATGAAGAGCTTGAAGTTCGTAAACTGCGCCAGCAGATGCGGCTGATGCGGGACAAGGCCAAGCAGAATGAAAATCTGCTCAAGCGTTCCCAGCAACGCGAGCTGGATGTGCTCGCGGCCACCAGTCTTACCGATTTGATCGATCGACTAACCGTGGGGCTTTCTGAAAGTTACAAAGTCGATACGGCAACGATCGTGCTGTGCGATCCGGATCACGAAATCCGCCATTTGATGATGGCAGAGGGCGGACGCCTGCGACGGCCGGAAGCGATTCATTTTGTCGATGCACTGACGGGCGTTGCGCCGCAATATTCGCGCCTATACCGACCTTGGCTGGGTGCGTTCAGTGCGGCTGATCATCAGCTCATCTTTCCGCAAAGACGATTTGCCAGCATCGCAATGATCGGGTTGCGACGGCAGGGAAAGCTCATCGGTAGTATCAATCTGGCCAGCCATGACGCCGATCGTTATCAGCGTGGCCTCGCCAGTGATTTCTTAGGCCACCTCGGCGTTATCGCCTCTTTTGCGATAGAAAACGCTGTGAACCGTGCGCGTTTGTTGCGCAGTGGATTCACTGATGTATTGACGGGCTGGCACAATCGGCGTTATTTGCAAATCCGTTTGGAGGAAGAGTTTTCCCGGGCAGACCGGCAAAACTTTGAGATGAGTTGCCTGTTTCTGGATTTGGATCATTTTAAGCAAGTGAACGATAGTCATGGCCACCAGGCGGGTGATGTTGTGCTGGCTGAGTGCGCCAGCCGGATTGATGCAGAGGTGCGCAGCAGTGATGTCGCCGCCCGCTTCGGCGGTGAAGAATTCGTGATCTTGTTGCCCGACACGGAACTACGACAGGCACAGCTTTTAGCCGAGCGCATTTTGGCAGCGGTGAATAGTAAGCCGATAGCGCTGCCGGATGGTCCGCAGCTCAATGTCACGGTCTCCATTGGCGTGGCTTCTATTCGTCCTCACGGCATGCCAGGTGATCACAGGACGCTCGGGGAACAATTGCTTAAGTTGGCTGATCTCGCGATGTACTCGGCGAAGTCGGCTGGACGAAATTGCGTGCGCGTCGCGGATCAATCTACATAGATGCTTGACGTCTTTCGTCAGACTGTCATAATTGAGAATGATTCTCATTAACGCATCTTAGGGGTTTAATCTGTGAATATTGAAACTCGAGCGCTTTTCGTCTTGGCTTTCCTGACAATATCCGCTTGCGGCGACGCGCCGGACACAAAAGCAACGGCGCCAGAAGCGGCCACGGAAAGCGCCGCAACGCCCGCGCCGTTAGTGGTTTATTCGTCCAGAGCGGAACAACTGATTGCACCCATTTTCGCCGGGTTCACTGAAGACACCGGCATCGATGTTGAGTACGTTACGGATTCTCCGCAGCCGTTGATCGCGCGTTTGACCGCCGAAGGTGAGCAAACGCCCGCCAGTGTTTTGTTGACCGTCGATGCCGGCAACCTCTGGTATGCCGCCGAGCAAGATGTGTTGCAACCGTTGCAATCTTCCGTGTTGGATGAGGTTGTTCCGGCCTACTTGCGCGATGGAGCATCGCGCTGGTTCGGGCTTTCATTACGTGCGCGCACCATCGTTTACGATACGCGCATCGTTCAGCCGGAAAACCTCGAGAGTTACGCTGCCCTGGCCGATCCGGAGTGGAAGGGCAAGCTCTGTCTGCGCACGTCCAAAAAGGTTTACAACCAATCACTGGTGGCGATGTTGATTGCGACGGTGGGTGAAGCCGAAACCGAGAGTATTGTTTCTGGTTGGGTGGACAATCTGGCCACTGACCCGTTCTCGAATGACACAAAATTAATCGAGGCCATTGCCGATGGTCGTTGTGCGGTTGGCATTGTGAATACTTACTACCTTGGCCGTTTACAGCGTGAAAATGATTTACCCGTCGGTTTGTATTTTCCGGCAGCCGAGGTGGGTGGCACACACGTGAATATTTCCGGTGCCGGCATCGTGAAGCATGCCGCCAACAAAGCGGCGGCGCAGCAGTTACTTGAGTGGCTCGTGAGCGATCGCGGTCAAGCGCTGTTTGCCAATGAGAATCTCGAGTTCCCGGTGCGCAACGATATTGAGAACGCGCCGATCGTTGCAGCCTGGGGAGAGTACTCGCCCAGTGAAGTACCGCTTGAAAACGCCGGCAAACTACAGGCGAAAGCGGTTCAATTGATGGATCGGGTAGGCTACCGCTAACCAGGGGCCGTATACTGCGCTGATGCAACGCTTCTGGCAGTTACTAGCGCTAACGATTGCAGGCGTCATGTTGGCGCCTGTTTTCGTTGCGCTCGGCTCGGTGTTCTCGTCTGCCGGTGAGGTCTGGCAACACATCAGTGTTTATGTGTTGCCAAGAGTAGCGCTAAATACGCTCTTACTCGTTGTCGCTGTCGCGTTGATGACGTTGCTGATCGGCACGGTCGCGGGTTGGCTGACCGCGGTCTGCGAATTCCCGGGACGGCGCTTTTTTGCCTGGTCACTGATGTTGCCATTAGCGATTCCCGGTTACGTCATCGCTTTCGCGCTCGCTGGTATTTTTCAGTACGGCGCGCCGCTGGCTACAGGACTCAGATCGCTCGGCATTGAACTACCGGAGTTTAACGCCGGAAGTGCCAGTGCGTTATGTTTGGCATTGACACTTTATCCGTATGTTTTTTTGTTAGCGCGGCAAGCGTTTATGACCCAAGGTGCGCAAGGCCTTGAGGTTGCGCAGTCGCTTGGTATGTCGAAAACTCGGGGTTTTTTTATGGTGGCACTGCCTTTGGCTCGGCCCTGGCTGGTGGCCGGCGTTGCGTTGGTTATCATGGAGACATTAGCCGATTTTGGTACGGTCAAAGTGTTCAACTTTGATACGTTTACGACCGCGATCTACTCCGCCTGGTTTGGATTATTTTCGTTGACAGCAGCGCTGCAAATGTCGGTCATGCTGTTGGCTCTGGTGCTGGTCGCGCTCGTGCTAGAGCGACGGGCGCGCGGTCAACGGCGGTTTAGCACCACGCAAGTCAAGTCAGCGCAACCTCGCATCGCGCTCAACGGGGGGCGGCGAATCGCAGCTACCATGTTCTGTGTCGTGCTGTTTGTGCTGGCCTTTGCGCTGCCAGTTGTTCAGTTGCTGGTTTGGGCGATGAATCATTTTCAGCAAGAGCTCAGCCAACGCTATCTGACTTTCTTGCGCGCGAGCCTCGTGCTCTCTGGTCTTGCGTGTGGGTTGATCACCGGTCTTAGCGTCTTACTTGGGTTCAGCAGGCGCCAGTCACCTGGAAAGATCACGGCGACGAGCGAGCGGCTTGCGACGTTAGGTTATGCGTTGCCCGGCACTGTCCTGGCCGTCGGATTTTTTGTGGCGCTTGCGGGTTTGCAACAAGCACTGACCGGGGGGCTCCGTTTGCTCACCGGCAACCCCGAGTCTGTGGTGATGCTGACCGGCACGCTTTGGGTCATGGTACTGGCTTACGCGGCTAGATTTCTCGCTGTCGCGCACAGTCCGGTAGGCAGCGCTTTCGAACGGGTGACGCCGCCGATTGATGATGCCGCCCGTGGCCTGGGTGTGCGGGGTTGGGCATTACTAAAGCGCGTCTATTTGCCGATTCTGCGACCGGGAATGGCGACTGCCCTATTGTTGGTGTTCGTTGATGTCATGAAAGAGTTGCCGATTACATTGATCACCCGGCCTTTTGGTTGGGACACACTCGCTGTCCGGATTTTTCAAATGACCACCGAAGGAGAATGGGAGCGCGCGTCGGTGCCTGCGCTTGCCATTGTAATTTGCGGATTGCTGCCCGTATTGTGGCTCCACAAACGTAGCGTTCGTCACGAGGTATCTGCGTAGTGTTGAAAATAAGCGACATCTCGCATGCCTATGGCGATACGAAAACCTTGGCTAACGTTTCTTTAACGCTGGAAACCGGTGCTATTGGGTGTTTGTTGGGTGACTCGGGTTGCGGCAAAACGACGCTGCTTCGTTGTATTGCAGGGTTTGAGACGCTCGCGGGTGGCACTATTGAAATTGATGGTCATCGTTACAGTGACTCCGATCAACACCGTCCACCGGACCAACGGCCGGTCGGAATGGTTTTTCAGGATTTTGCATTACTGCCGCATTTGTCAGTGTATGACAATGTCGCTTTTGGCGTTCACGATCGGCCTGCGGCGGATCGTGCGCAGTCAGTTGATCGTATGTTGACGCTCGTGGGTTTGACGAAATTAGCAGCGCGCATGCCGCATGAGTTATCGGGAGGGCAGCAGCAGCGTGTTGCGTTGGCAAGATCACTTGTTCGTCAGCCTCGGCTGCTTCTTTTGGATGAGCCATTTTCAAGTTTGGATACAACGCTTCGCGAGCAGTTGGGCTATGAAATTCGTGAATTGCTGCGCGAACTGGGTACGACGGCTTTGTTCGTCACGCATGATCAACGCGAAGCTTTTTCACTGGCGGATCAAATCGGCGTTTTGCGCAGTGGGAAGTTGCTTCAATGGAGCACTGCTTATGAGATTTATCACAAACCGCAATCCCGGACGGTAGCGGAGTTCGTGGGTGGTGGGGCCTGGTTGCGTGGGCAGAAAGTATCCGCAACGGAGGCGAGCGGTGTACTGGGCAAACTAACTGGTGACATGCCTGCTGACATCCCGGTTGGATCCGCAGTTGATATCCTGTTGAGGCCGGATGATATCATTCACGACGATGATGCGTTACTGGTTGCGACCGTCGTTCAAAAGCACTTTCGCGGCGCGACCTTTCTTTATGTGCTGGCACTCGAAGATGGCACTAAAATCGAATCGCTAGTACCTAGTCATCATGACCATGCGGTCGGTGATGCGATCGGTATTCGGCCTGATACAGAGCATCTTGTCGCATTCAAGGCGGATTCGCCTTAGTGGCGTTCACGCCGGTTACTGCTCAACAAATACAAGAACAGTGGTACACCAATGGCGGCGGTCAACGTGCCCACAGGCAACTGTCGCGGCGCCAGTACCGTGCGAGACAGGGCATCAGCGATACAGAGTAGTGATCCGCCGGCGAGCACCGCTGCCGGAATCAAACGGCGATGATCCATGCCGGTGAGTCGTCTAACCAGGTGCGGAACGACCAGGCCGACGAATCCAATCGATCCGGCTTGCGTGACGGCAAAAGCGCATAGCAAAGATGCAAACAACAAGATGATGGCTCTGGCTGGCAACAGTGGCAGACCCAGCAATTTGGCGCGCGTCTCGTTCTCGGCTAATACATTGAGATGCGGCGCAGTAGTCCAGCAAAGCAAGGTGGCAGCTAACAAAACGGTGATCACCGGCGCAGGATTTAGAGCGAGACTGAAGTCGCCCATAAGCCAGAACAGCATCCCTCTCAACGTTGCATCGTCACCAAGCGCTAACATAAGGCTGACCAGTGCGCCAAAACCGGTGGCGATCACGACGCCGGTTAGTAGTAACATCGTCGGCGCAAAACGGCTTCGGATGCCACCGATACCAAAGACGATGAAGGTCGCCAAACTGGCGCCGATAAATGCGGCGCTGTCGACAGCCGCGCCGGCAGCGCCGAGCAGCATGGCCAGCAGTGCACCGCACGCAGCGCCACCTGAGGTGCCCAGGATGTAAGGATCGGCCAGCGGATTTCTCAGTAGCACTTGCATCAAGATGCCGCAAAGCGTCAAAAGGCCGCCGACGGCAAAAGCACTTAACGCACGCGGCAATCGGAGGTCGTACAAAATTAGCGCGTCGCGCGGTGAATCCGGTTCCGACCACAATGCCGCCAGCAACGAAAAGCGCAGGCCGTCGCTACCCATTGCGAGCGCGCAAAACAGGCTGCCGAAGCTAATGAGCAGCAAAATTGCGATCAAAGAGGTGGGCGAAAGTCTGGCGGTCATAATTCGGCGGCTGACGACGGAAGCTCGGGTTGCTGGAGGCATTCGGATGATTGTGAAAGAATACCGACAACGGAGTGTTCACGCATGAGTTCCGATCAAATTGATGAAAATGGCTTCCGCGCCAATGTCGGCATTATTGTCTCGAATGAAGGCGGACAGCTGCTACTCGCCGGTCGCGCGGGTCGCAAAGGATGGCAATTTCCGCAGGGCGGCGTATCGCCCGGTGAGAGTGCGGAAGATGCGATGTTTCGAGAACTCTATGAAGAGCTCGGGCTCGAGGCGCAAGATGTCGCATTGCTCGGCTCAACGGCCGACTGGATTCCGTACAAATTGCCTGACCGCTATGTTCGGCGAAACAGCCACCCTCTCTGTATTGGGCAAAAGCAGCGCTGGTTCATTCTGAGACTAGTATCTGCTGAAGATCGACTGCGATTTGATACGACAGACAAGCCGGAATTTGACCGCTGGCGCTGGGTGGATTATTGGCGTCCGGTCAATGAAGTCATTTACTTCAAAAGGCGGGTTTACGCGCGCGCATTGCATGAGCTTGCGCCGTTAGTTCATCCTGATGGCCCGCCACCGCAGCCACGTTGGTGGCCGAATCGATGGCGGTCCGCGTTCCGAAAAGACCTCAGAAAAGCAGGTTTGTTGCCCGACTAAAAGGCCTTGGTGACGGCCAACAGAATGATGCCCAGCAGGAAGATCACCGGAAACTCGTTGTACCAACGCAGCCACTTATCTGACCGATCGCATCGGCCCTCAGCGAGCTCGCGCATAATTTTCTTACAATAGAAGTGGTAGCCGAAAAGCCCCACTAGCAAGGCCAGTTTGGCATGAAACCAACCCGTCTTGAACAAGGCGCTGTTATATCCCAGCAAGATCAACCCCAGTACCAGCGTCACGGCTGCACCCAGCGTCATGATGGCGAATAAACGCCGTTCCATGACCACGAATCTATCTAGGCTAATCTGATCCGTCGCATCCCGATGGTAGATGAACAAACGCGGTAGATAGAACAGTCCGGCAAACCAGGTCACCATGAAAGCGATGTGTAAGCCTTTAAAGACGAGATAACTCATTGCGCGTGGTCTCTTCCGAAGCGGGGCGCACAAGCGTACCATGTATCGACTGAATTTCTAGGCAGGCCCGGACCATTGAGTGGACCAAGAATAGTTCTCAAAAATGCTTCACCGACGCGCAATCGCGTCATTGGTGTTCTGGCGGTTCTCTCCGTGTTTGGCGCTGGCTATCTGTTGTACGAGATGGGCCGTATTCACGCGGGCTATAACCGTTTCTCGGCGGATGCTGAATTACAGCGCCGGCAGGATCGTATTGCGGCGTTGGAGGCGGATAACCGCGATTTGGACGAGCAGCGTATCCAGCTGGAAACATTATCGAAGACGGAGCAGGAAACTTATCGTCAAGTGAGCGGCACCTTGCGCGAGTTGCAGGCGAAAATTCAGGAACAAAGAGAGGCGATCGCGTTTTATCGGGGCATCATCTCTCCGGACGAAAGCGAAAGCGGCTTGCGCATACAGGACCTGCAAGTCTTGCGCGGCAGTGGCGAGTCGAGCTATCGGTTACGCATGATTATCGTGCAGGTCAAACAACACCACCGACAGGTTTACGGGAAGGTGAAGCTCTCGATCGATGGGGCGATGAATGGTGAGGTGGTTAGTTTGCCGATGGCACGTTTATTACCTGACGGCGGTTCTGATCGCTGGAACTATGGTTTTCGCTATTTTCAGGATTTCGAAAGAGAACTCATCATGCCGGCAGGCTTTGTGCCGCAAAAAATCAATGTCGAGCTGGATGCAACCGGCCGTGGCAATACAGGCATCAAACAAACTTTTGACTGGTCGACGTCGACCGGCTAATTATCCTAACTAACCAAAGAAAGAGGACTTTCATGTTAAGCCGTAAGAACAAGAAAAATGCAGCCATCGAGACGCTGGTCGGAGCGGCGTCGCGGGTACAAGGCGATCTGCATTTTCGGGGAAACAGCCATATTGACGGAATCATCAATGGCGGTGTGAGTGCGGACATGGATGGAGAATCAGCGCTGAGCGTCAGCGAACAAGGTGAGATTCACGGCAATGTAAAAGTGCCGAATGTCGTGCTGAACGGCTTCGTCAAAGGTGATGTTGTCGCGAGCGCGCGCGTGGAACTGGGTCCGACGGCGCGTGTTATTGGCAATGTTTATTACAATCTCATCGAAATGGCGATTGGCGCAGAGATTAACGGCAAGCTCGTACATCAAGAGGAAACCGTGTCCTCCGCGACGACCGCTGACGAGCAGGATGAAGAAGAAAGCGATAATCAGGCTTGAATCACGCAGATTGGATGCCAGTGATGTACTATGAGCTTGCTGCGAATCGCAGAAGATTAAGTTAAATTCAAATGAGTAATGGCTATGCAACCTGAAGTCACAGCGCCGACACTGCCACCATCGTTGGTATTCACAGATTCGGCGGCAACCAAAGTCGGTGAGCTGATTGAAGAAGAGAAAAATCCTGAGCTGAAGTTGCGCGTATTTATTAGCGGCGGTGGCTGCAGCGGTTTTCAGTATGGATTCACCTTCGATGAGTCGATGGAAGACGGTGATCTTTCGGTTGAAAACCAGGGTGTCATGCTGTTGGTCGACCCGATGAGCGCGCAATACTTGTTGGGCGCAGAAATCGACTACAAAGAAGATCTCGAAGGCGCGCAGTTCATTATTCGCAACCCGAATGCCCAAACAACTTGCGGGTGCGGCTCGTCGTTCTCTGTCTAGATTCTTTGTTGCTCTCGAAGGCTCGTAGGAGCCGATAGCGACATGCTCGAGGCGGGGTCAACAGAACGCGAAGCTGTTGATGAAGGCGCTGTTATCGCCGCCGTTGATTTGGGCTCCAACAGTTTTCATATGGTCGTGGCGACGCTTCGTCATGGTCAGATCACCATTATCGATCGTTTACGGGAAACCGTCCGTCTGGCCGAAGGTCTGACTGCCGATGGCGAGTTATCGGTATCGGCGCGCGCCCGGGCGCTGGATTGCCTTTCCCGGTTCGGTGAGCGCCTTCGCGGTATGAAAGCGGGTAGTGTGCGTGCTGTCGGTACCAATACGATGCGACGTACTCGGGCCGATAGCGGTTTTCTCAACGAGGCAGCATCTGCGCTCGGCCATCCTATCGAAGTGATATCCGGTGTCGAAGAGGCGCGCCTGATCTATCTCGGTGTGGCGCACAGCCTGCCGCCAGAAGATGGGCGCCGGTTGGTTATTGATATCGGCGGCGGTAGCACAGAACTGATCATCGGTGAGAACCTTGAGGCCCAAACGCTCGAGAGCCTGGGGATGGGCTGTGTCATCAAGACGGAGCGAAATTTTCCGGACGGCGTGATCACCAAGGAACGATTCGAAGCGGCTAGAGTGGCTGCGCGTCTGAAACTGCGACCGATCAAGAATGCATTTCGAACCGCCGGTTGGCAAACAGCGATCGGAGCTTCCGGCACGATCCGGGCCACGATTGCGGTGGCGCGAGAGCAAAGCATGATTAGCGGCAATGAATTGCTACGTTCCGAGCACGTAGAAGAACTTATTCTGCATGTCGTTGAGGCCGGCCATATCGATCGCGTGGAGTTGCCCGGTCTTTCCCAGCGGCGCGCACAAGTATGGCCCGGTGGACTCGCGATCTTGGTCGAAGTAATCGCTGCGCTCAAGATCGAGGGTTTAATGGGTTCTGATGGTGCGCTGCGAGAAGGCGTGTTGTACGACCTGGTCGGCAGGCTCCAGCATTCCGATGCGCGAGTACGCAGCGTCGCCGCATTAGGCGATCGCTATCTTATCGATCATGCGCAAGCATCGCGGGTGAAGAAGACAGCCAGCGGTTTGTTTGACCAAGTCAGCAGCGAGCTAGCCTTTGATCCGGATTGGGCGCTGAAAATGTTGCGGTGGGCAGGTCATTTGCATGAGATCGGGCTCAATATCGCGCACGGTGATTTCCATCGCCACAGCGCTTATGTCGTCGGGCATGCCGACATGCCGGGCTTTCCGGCGACCGAGCAACAAATGCTTGCTTTCTTGTTGGGAAATCAACGCAAGCGCCCAGGCATGTCGATGCCGGCAAATGTAAGCGACGCCCTGCGGGCTTCGCTTATCCGGTTGGCGATCATGCTGCGGTTGGCGGTATTGCTGCATCGCAATCGGGGTGACGATGAAATCGTTCTTCCCGGTATTCGTTTTGATGAGCGTCGTCTGCTGCTGACGTTCGATGCCGACTGGTTAGATGCCAATCCTCTAACGCGAGCGGATCTCGAGCGAGAAGCGTCTTACTTGGCGAACTGGGATATTGATTGCATCTTGCGTTGAGCACGCATCATAGTTTGGCGCTGTACTTTTCGAGTAAACCGGTTTGTGCATTTTGTGGGATATCATCTTCCGCGCACTCGGCGCGCACATAGCTGCCATCCGCCTGCATGTTCCAAGCGCCCTGATTGTCATCCAAATAACGGGTTAGATCACTCTTGATGCGTTCGACATGGGATTTACGTTTGACCGGAAAGCACACCTCGACACGTCTAAAGAAATTGCGCTCCATCCAGTCCGCGCTGGCGCAATAGAGTTTTTCGTTACCATCGTTTCCAAAATAGTAGACGCGTGAGTGTTCGAGGAAGCGACCAATGATTGAGCGCACCCGGATGTTCTCGGACAAGCCGGGGATGCCAGGCCTCAAAATACAAATCCCGCGTACGATAAGATCGATTTCGACACCCGCATTGGACGCTGCATAAAGCGCATTGATGATCGTCGGTTCGATCAGGGCATTAACCTTGGCGACGATTCTGCCGTTTTTGCCAGCCAACGCGTTTCGTCGCTCGCGCCGAATGTACTTGAGCAAGCGGCCATGTAACTCGAATGGCGACGTAATGAGCAACTTGTTGCCGCCCACTGCGGTTAAGCTTGTCAGTTGCATAAACACGTTATGCACTTCTTCGCCATACTCTTTGCGTGCCGTCAAAAAGCCATAGTCGGTGTAATGCTTGGTCGTGCCAGGATGGTAGTTGCCCGTGCCCAAATGCACGTAGCGCTTAAGCTTGTCGTCCTCGCGTCGAACGATCAGCAACATCTTTGCATGAGTTTTGTAACCCATAACGCCAAAAACAACATGCGCGCCGGCTTCCTGCAAGCGTGTCGACAGTTCGATGTTGGCTGCTTCATCAAATCTGGCCATTAGCTCGACGACGACGGTCACTTCCTTTCCGGCGCGGGCTGCAACGACAAGATGGTCAACGATGGGCGATTGCGGACCGGTGCGATACAGCGTTTGCTTGATGGCGAGAACATCGGGATCGGTTGATGCTGCGGCGATCATATCAATAACCGGCGCGAAGGACTGGAAAGGGTGGTGCAGCAAGATGTCTTGCTTGCGGATTGCTTCAAAAACATTGTCATCGGTGAGGAGCGTGTCCGGCACATTCGGTGTAAACGATTCGAACTTTAATTCTGATTTAGGCGACGCATCCGCAACCATGATGAGTCTGTTCAGATTGACCGGGCCCGCAACCCGATACAGATCACGGTCGGAGAGTTCAAAATGGTCAAGCAAAAAAGTGCTTAGTTCCTCGCTACACTCCTCCGCGACTTCTAGCCGGACGGCGGCACCATAACGACTGGCGGCCAGTTCGCCCTGCAATGCCCGAATCAGATCTTCAACTTCCTCGTCATCGACGTAGAGGTCTCCGTTGCGGGTGATGCGAAATTGGTAGCAACCATTGATCGTCAAACCAGGGAATAGATCGTCCACAAAGTTGTGAATAATGGATGATAAAAAAACGTAGTCTTCATCGCCGCTGCCATCCAGCTCCGCGGGTATTCGGATGAGTCGCGGTAGTGAGCGGGGTGCTTGTACCAAACCGCGATGGCGGCGGCGTCCATAGATGTCGCGGCCTCGCAGCCCCACAATAAAATTCAGACTTTTGTTCAGGATCTTTGGAAAAGGGCGTGACGGGTCCAGTGTCAAAGGAGTAAGTACGGGTAAGATCTGGTTCTTGAAATGCGCGTAAAGCCAGTCCCGTTGTTCTTCCGTCCAATCACCACGCCGCCGAAACCGAATGCCGGCATCTTCGAGCGCCGGCAGCAGTTCGTTGTTCAATGCATCGTATTGCTGGCCAACGAGCGTATGTGCAGAATCGGAAATGGCGGCGAGTACCTCCTGCGCCGATAGTTTGTCGGGGCCGGCGGCGGAGCTTGCGATCTCTTCGCGCTGTTTCAGTCCGGCCACCCGAATCTCAAAAAACTCATCGAGATTGGTACACGAGATACAAAGGTAACGAAGGCGTTCCAACAAAGGTATCGAGGCATCGCGTGCTTGCGCTAGAACTCGCTTATTGAATTCAAGCAGACTGAGTTCGCGATTAACGAAGTGCTCCGGCAACGATGCGAGCTGCTCTACCGCCGAATGCGTCGTTTCCGATTTGTCCTTTTTCTTGGCGTTCATCGGCTCAAAGCTCCAGGCGGCAGACAAATGTTACCAGCGACCAACGGTTGGCGGGCACCGGTGAATCGCGTGGTATTGACCGGTTGTGCATCTAGTCTGCGTGATGCCATCCATGCAAAAAGTGCGGCTTCGATGTAATCCGGATCACAACCAAAATCATCGCTGCTCTTGACAGAGACTGCCGGCAATGCCGCCATAAGTCGACGTCTTAGTTCACGATTGTGCACGCCGCCGCCGCACAATATTAGCAATTCCGGCATACCTTGTGCCGACATCGCATCGCTGATGGTATTGACGGTGAGTTGGCAAAGCGTGCTCATCACAGTGGCGACTGTCGCGTCGGGCAGCGCCGTCAGCTGATCGGGCGCGAACCCGGTCCGGTCAAGCAGCCATTGAGCGTTGAAATGTTCCCGGCCGGTACTCTTTGGAGCAGGTCTCGCGAAGAAGTCATCGGACAGCATCGCGGTGAGCATTGAATGATCGGGTGGCGCCATGGCTGCAAGGTTGCCATCTTCGTCAAACGCGCCATTGTCGGTAAGCGTGGCCCAAATGTTCATCAAGCCATTCGCAGGCCCGGTGTCGAATCCGGCTTCCGCTCGTCCGTTGGTAAGGACCGTCAGATTGGCGATGCCGCCAAGGTTAAGGACGCCGACATGATCGCCAAGATGTCCAAACCAGTGTTCGTGGAGCAGTGGTGCGAGCGGCGCACCTTGTCCGCCAGTGGCGATATCGGCTGATCGGAAATCGCTGATCGTGGGAATACCGGTTTGATGGGCAATGCGAGTCGAATCGCCAACTTGCAGGGTAAAAGGGTGCTCCGTGTCCGGTTCGTGAAAGACGGTTTGCCCGTGACTACCGATCGCGCTAATCGCGGAGGCGTCGACATTGGCTGATGCTAACAATTGCAACGCCGCTCCTGCGAAGGCGTTGCCGATCATCACATCAAGTTTTCCGAGTGCCGTGACATTCAGTGTAGAGGGATCCGCTAGCGCATTGAGCAAGGCTTGCTGCAGATGATCGGGGTAGGGTGTTGTTAGTGCATGCTCGACGCTAAAGCGATCGCCAGTCTGACTGACCAGGGCGCTATCAATGCCGTCGGCGCTGGTGCCTGAAATGAGTCCGATAAAGAGTCGCTGGGATTGCATGCGATGTTGTAGCGTTTCGTTGTTGATGATTCGTGATCACCAAGAATATCACTCGTCAGTCGTTTTTGAGGCTACAAGGCGGTGATTGCGCTATCGCTGCTAGCAATTTGAAGTCGTTTGAACTGATCCAGCTCAGCCAAAATTGGCTTTGTAACGCGGTCGAAGTCCGCCCTGTGTTCAGCGGCAATGGGCGAAGCTTGCGGCAACGCTACCGTTCGGGGATTGCGATGCACGCCGTTTATTCGGTACTCATAGTGCAGATGTGCGCCGGTCACCATACCGGTGGCGCCGACAAAGCCAATTACCTGGCCTTGTTTGACGCGGCTGCCGACACGTTGTCCTTTTCGGAAATTGGACATGTGCGCATAGAGCGTCGTGATATTGCCCCCATGCTGAAGAATGACGACTTTGCCGTAGCCGCGTTGGGTTTCGCGGGCAATAATTTTGCCATCTCCAGCGGCCATGATCGGCGTACCCGTTGGTGCGGAGTAATCCACGCCGCGGTGCGCCCGGATGGTGTTCAATACCGGGTGGCGGCGATTAGGGTTGAACGCTGAGCTAATGCGCCGGAAATCCACCGGCGCCCTGACAAATGCTTTTCGGACGGACCTTCCGTCCTGATCAAAGTAATCGGTATCGCCATTCGGTTTCACATAGCGAATAGCCTTGAAAGACTCTCCCTGATTGACGAACTCGGCGGCAATGATCTCACCGTCTTCCACTTTCTTGCCGTCTTGCCAGAGCTCTTCGAAGATCACGTAATACTCATCGCCGGAACGGATGTCATAAACGAAATCGATGTCCCACGCGAAAATACCCGCGATATTCATTATGACGCGGTCCGAGAGACCGATTTCTGCCGCGGACAGGAACAGCGAGTCTTTGATGACGCCATGTCTTCGTGTTTGACGATATTCGACCGGGCGTTCTTCCAATGCAGCAGAAAATGTTCCGTCTTCGCTTCGCGCAATGGATAAGCTTTGATCAATGCCTAGATGACGGGTCAGTGACATGACGCGCCCGCCATCATGCGAAATCATCAGCTCATCCCCGGGCTTCAGTCGTCGCAAGGGGGCTTTTGCTTCTTCGAGGTTGGCGATTGTCATCAAATCGCCGACGGATAGATCATTGCGGCGGAACATTTGATCGAGCGTGTCGCCTTTCTTGACGACGAGTTTCAAGGACTCGAACGTCGGCATCCTCGGCCAGTCTACGACTATTTCTGAAATGCTCTCGTCTAACGATGCAGTGATGAGTGGGGCTTGATCGGTTTCGGTGAGCGTGGCCTGCATCGCCGGTTCTGATAGTTCCGGTGATATTTCAAGAGGCTTGTTCTTCAGCGAAACGGCGAACATCACCACGAGAAGCGGAAGACCAAGTCCGACGGCGAACCATAGATATTTTTGAAGCGGGAATCCCGAATCGTCAGAGAGCGGTTTGCTGGTGCTGTAGTCATGCCGGATTGGGCTTTTATTTCCGTGCAATGCGCTGTTCCCATGATGAGTTAGACGAAGGTTATAGTCTGTATTTTGATTAGTCAAAATGCAGATGGTTTCGTTCACTGTTTTGACTGGCTTCGCTTTACCGTCATAATCGATCAATCAATGAAACAAGATGCCCAAAAATGACTGATATCGATTCCCAGTTCGCCGAACTATCGCGAGGCACCGATGAGATCCTGCCGGAGGATAGTCTGCGAGAGCGCTTGAAGGCCGGTAAACCGATGGTCGTTAAAGCCGGTTTTGATCCTACGGCACCCGATCTGCATTTGGGGCATACGGTGCTGATCAACAAGATGCGTCAGTTTCAGTTGTTCGGGCATGACGTCGTGTTCCTGATTGGTGATTTCACCGGCCTGATCGGCGACCCCACAGGCAAGAATGCCACCAGGCCACCGTTGAGCGTCGATGAGATCGCCGAAAATGCCAAGACCTACCAAGAGCAAATTTTCAAAATTCTGGATCCGGACCGAACGAGAATTGCGTTTAACTCCGAGTGGATGAATAAGATGGGGGCAGCCGGAATCATCAAACTTGCCGCCAGCCACACTGTCGCCCGCATGCTGGAGCGAGATGATTTCAGTAAACGCTATGCCGGTGGGCAGCCCATCGCTATTCACGAATTTCTGTATCCGCTAGTGCAGGGCTATGATTCCGTTGCCTTAAAAGCCGACGTGGAACTGGGCGGCACCGACCAAAAATTTAACCTCTTGGTGGGGCGTCAGCTTCAGCAGGATGCGGGCCAAAAACCCCAAACGGTGTTGACGATGCCGCTACTTGAAGGGCTGGACGGCGTGCAAAAGATGTCCAAGTCACTGGGGAATTACATCGGCATTACCGATGAGCCTGGCGATATGTTCGGCAAATTGATGTCGGTCAATGATGATTTGATGTGGCGATACTTCGAGTTGCTCAGCTTCCGGCCGTTGTTTGAAATTGCAGCATTAAGAGAGCGTGTTGCAGCGGGCGGCAATCCAAGAGACGTCAAGTTTGAGCTCGCAGGCGAGATCGTTGCCCGTTTTCACAGTCAGGCCGCAGCGGACGAGGCGTTGCAGGGTTTTCTGACGCGCTTTCAGAAAAATGCGATTCCCGACGATATGGAAGCCGTCAGTGTGCCATCCCAAGAAGGGCAAATTGGAGTCGGTCATCTGTTGCGAGAGGCTGGTCTAGTTGCGAGCACATCTGAGGCTTTCCGAATGATCAAGCAAGGCGCCGTCAAGCTGGATGGCGAACGAGTGTCGACGCGCGATACAACAATAAGCGCCGGGGCCACCGTTGTGGCGCAAGTTGGCAAGCGCCGGTTTGCACGGGTAACCGTTACTGATTGAGGTGTGCCTGTGTCGATAAAGGTGATTCCTTACGAAACGTGCTATCGCGATGCTTTTCGGTTGCTAAATGAGGAATGGTTGACGCGTTTTTTTCGTATCGAATCTGTAGATGCCAAAGTGCTAGCGGATCCTGCGGCCCACATTATTGACCCAGGCGGGCAAGTTTTCTTTGCTATCAACGAGGCGGGTGTTGCGTTGGGCACTTGCGCGCTGAAGCCTGCCGGTGATCGTGGCATGGAGCTGACCAAGATGGCAGTATCGGAGACGGCGCAAGGTCGTGGTATTGGCCGGCAGATCATGCAAGCCGTGCTGGCTTTTTGGCGTCGGGACGGGCAGGGCCTGTTATTCCTGGAGTCCCACTCATCGCTGGCACCTGCGCTCCGGCTCTATGAATCGGTAGGGTTCGTTTTAATGCCGAGGCCGTATGAGTCTGAGTACGCCCGCTCGGATGTTTACATGGAATGGTCAGATCCAGGTCAGCCTGGTTAGTTCGACGAAACCGATGTTATGGCGTCGGTTCAATGTTGATAATCGCGATTGCGTTCGGTAAAGACAGGCTTTGGCATAGTGTTCTTGAGCTTGTATCTATACCGATTGCCATTCTTGAGTCGGGGGGGGGCTTGAGCCGAGCTCTGGACGGCCTGCCCACCAGCAGACCGGATTCCTGATACGGCAATTCTGATCATCTCGATGCCTTCTTGGCATTTCGCGTCGACCTCCGGCATACGCTGACTTTGGCTTCGGTTCGCCAGTGTTATGCCAATTACGGGGTCGAGCGAAAAAAATCGCTTTTTTCTTTCGCGCGTTCTAGCCCAATAAGTTTCTTCGCAGGCATCATCTGATGTCCTCATTGCCGTAACGATTGTTCGTTTTTACCGGTAAAAAACCGCCTTTTGGGATTGCTCAAAAGAAACTGAAAAAAAAATTGCGAAAGGGGTTGACGTTGTTCCAAGACGCTCTATACTGCGCCGCTCGCTTGGGGACACGTAGCCCTGAGCTGGCTCGCAAAATTCGAAATATGTTGTCAATTACCTGTTGACGAGACCTGTTTCGCATGTATAATTGTGGGTCTGCCTCGAACACATCGATGTGCTAGTTGATTACTTATAATCAGTTGGCAGGTGTTCTGGCCGCTCTTTAACAAGATAATCAGATAATTTGTGTGGGTGCTCGCGTTGGTAATGCCGTCGGCAAAACCAGAGTGAGTAACCAAAGTCAGTAGTCGGTAGCAGTACCGACAAAAGCTTGGATACGATCTCTTCAGAGTAGTTATTTCGGTAACTGCTCAAACAAGCTCAAAGCTATAAACTGAAGAGTTTGATCCTGGCTCAGATTGAACGCTGGCGGTATGCTTAACACATGCAAGTCGAACGGAAACGATGGTAGCTTGCTACCAGGCGTCGAGTGGCGGACGGGTGAGTAATACTTAGGAATCTGCCCAGTAGCGGGGGACAACTCGGGGAAACTCGAGCTAATACCGCATACGCCCTACGGGGGAAAGCAGGGGATCTTCGGACCTTGCACTATTGGATGAGCCTAAGCGAGATTAGCTTGTTGGTGGGGTAATGGCCTACCAAGGCAACGATCTCTAGCTGGTCTGAGAGGACGATCAGCCACACTGGGACTGAGACACGGCCCAGACTCCTACGGGAGGCAGCAGTGGGGAATATTGGACAATGGGGGCAACCCTGATCCAGCAATACCGCGTGTGTGAAGAAGGCCTGCGGGTTGTAAAGCACTTTCA
>JBGCGB010000012.1:0-5612 GCA_045110335.1 Woeseiaceae bacterium | reverse complement strand
GTCATCGGCATTGTCGCGCCACGGGAACGCGGCGTATTTTTCTTTCATCGGCTCATCGGCGGTGTGTGGGTAGTGATAAAGGATGTGATGCGAGAACTCACGCCAACCCAACTCGCTGCGATAGATCGTGCTGCCGTCATCGGTGCGCCCGTGCTCGTCGACAATGTCTTCCCAAAGTTGTCGCACCGAGATCTCGCCAAAGTGAAGATGTGGCGACAAACGCGACACGCCTTCGATGCCGGGAAAATCGCGTTGCTCATCGTAATGCTGCGCGCCGTCTTTGATGAATTCGGCGGCTTTCTCGGCCGCTGCCGCTTCGCCGGGTACCCACGCCGCCTCGATGCCTTTGTCCCAACGGATGCTGGGTAACAGGTCGAGCGACTTTAAGGTCGCGCTGTCGACTTTAGGGCTTTTGATTTTCTTCGGCGTTGGCAAACGATCGCCAAGGTTGAGGCGTTTCTGGGCTTCCCGCCAGAAAGGCGTGAACACGCGATAGGGCGTTTCGGTTTGCGTCTCGACTTCCCAGGGTTCGATCAGCAGCGCGCCATTGAAACTTTTGGCCGTGATCTCGCGTTCGGTCAGCGATTGTTTGATGGCCTTGTCGCGTTTGATCGCCGCGGGGTCGTACAAGCGGTTCCAATAAATGGCATCGATGTCCTGCGACTTGATCAGTGTATCAAGCACATCCGCGGCGTTGCCTTGGCGAACTACCAATGCACCGCCGCGTTTTTCGATGGACTCGCTGAGCGCAGCGAGGCTGTGATGCAACCACCAATCGCTGGCCGCGCCCTGTCGCCAGTCGCCGTCATCGCCACGGTCGTCGATATAGAGCGCAATGATCTGGTCGTAGTCGTTGATGGCGGCATGCAAGGCTGGGTTGTCGGCGAGCCGCAGGTCGCGTCGAAACCAAACGATCGCGGTGGTGGTATCTGTCATGGGTGTGTTCCGTTGTTCAGGCAGAAGCCTGCTGTCGTATAGCCGAAGCGCTGTGGTGTGGCTAGATTGTGCACGGTGATGAGCGCGCTCATGGATCGAGCCGATTGCTGCGATTGCCCGCCAGGAACGCAGTAAAGTGTTCGGCGGTTTGGTCCAGCGCGCGTTGGCGCGCTTCGCGCGCGGCCCAGGCGATGTGTGGTGTTACCAGCAAATGCGGGATGCTGCTGTCGAGTAACGGATGGTCAGCATCGGGTGGCTCTTTATCGAGCACGTCGATGGCCGCGCCGGCGATCTGTCCGGTGCGCAGCGCCGCCGCGAGTGCGTTGGCATCCACGAGACCGCCACGTGCGGTGTTGATCAGAATGGCCGTTGGCTTCATGTGCGCGAGCGTCGCCGCATTGACCAGATTGGTCGTGGCCGGGTTGAGCGGGCAGTGCAGGCTGATCACATCGGCATCGCGCCACAGTGCGTCCAACGACACCCGGCCAGCGGCGGGCTCGGTGCCTTGGCGAGCAGCGATCAGCAGTTGCATGCCCAGCGCTTCGGCGACACGACCGACCGCTTGGCCGAGCTCGCCGTAACCCACAATACCGAACTTCAGACCCGCCAGTTCGCGGATGGGAAAATCGAGCAAACAGAAAGCATCGTGCTTTTGCCATTGACCATCGGCAATGGCCTGGCTGAATTGCGGCAGTTGGTGGGTTAGCGACAGCAACACGGCAAAGACATGCTGCACCACGGACTGCGTGCAGTAGGCGGTGATGTTGCAAACGGCAACACCGGCCTCGGCCGCCGCAGCCAGATCGACGCCATCGCTGCCGGTGGCGGTCAGGCCGATGTATTTGAGATCCGGTAGTGCCTGAAACGTCGCCGCATCGAAGCGACATTTGTTGGTAAAGACGGCATCCAGCCCCTGGCAGCGTGCGACCAGCTCTGCCGCCGACGTGGTCTCGAAGCGCTGGTAGGCCGACGTCGCGTTTCGCAGGCTGGCGTCGTCGATACCATCACCGAGCGTGGCGAAATCCAGAAAAGCTGCGTGCATGCGAGGTGCCCCGGGCAAAAGCCTATTGTAACCTGTGCGCTATGAAACCGGATGCAGATGTCAGTTGGACGCCATGAAGACAACGCCGAAACCGCCGTTTTGGGAGACCACCGAACTCGCCGCGATGACGCACGAGCAATGGGAGTCGTTGTGCGACGGCTGCGGGCTGTGTTGTCTGCAGAAGTTTGAAGACGAGGAAGACGGCGAGGTGTATTACGCCGATGTCGCTTGCAAGCTGCTTGATCTGGGGACCTGCCGCTGCAGCGATTATCCGGCGCGCGCCAAGAAAATCCCGGAATGCATCCGGCTGACCCCCGACGATCAGGCCAGTTTCGGCTGGCTGCCGTTCAGCTGTGGCTATCGGCGCGTGGCCGAGGGGCGTGGTCTGGCGGATTGGCATCCGTTGGTCAGCGGGGATCCGACGTCGGTGCATCAGGCTGGTATTTCGGTGCAGTCATTCGCACGATCGGAACGCGATGTGGGCCAGGCCGATCCGGACAGTGCACCCTTGGTACAATGGCAATATCCGGACGATACCGAATCAGGAACCGAACATGAGTGAGCCCGCGTTTCAGCCGTTAGGCACCTATCAACAGTATTCTGAAGACGAGATGATCGAGCGCTCGAAAGCGCTGTTCGCCGAGCTGGATCGCCGGCGCACCGTGCGCGACTTTTCGGACCGCCCGGTGCCGCGCGAAGTGATCGAGAATTGCTTGAAAGTGGCCAACACGGCACCGAGCGGCGCGAACATGCAGCCATGGCATTTTGCCGTGATCGGCGACCCGGATGTGAAACGCCAAGTGCGAGAAGCAGCGGAAGCCGAAGAACGCGAGTTTTACGAGCATCGTGCATCGGACGAGTGGCTGGAAGAGCTGCGTAAGTTTGGTACAAATGCGAAGAAACCGTTTTTGGAAACGGCGCCTTACTTGATTGGCATTTTCATGCAGAAATATGCCGTCGATGAAAATGGCAAAAAGACAAAACACTATTACCCGCAAGAGTCAGTTGGGCTGGCCACCGGCATGTTGATTGCCGCGTTGCACCAGTGCGGCTTGGCATCGTTGACGCACACGCCAAGCCCGATGGCTTTCCTGAATCAAATTTGCGGTCGCCCGAAACACGAACGGGCGTATCTATTGTTGGTGGTCGGCTATCCGGCAGACGACGCAACGGTGCCTGTCATTGAACGGAAGTCGCTGGACGACTTTGTGGAGTTCATTGAATAGTCCGGTTGTCATTGTCGGGGACGCTGGCCGCGAGTGGCGGACCGGCAGCACGAGTGCGGCGACATGAGAGCCGCGACCGAAACAGACCTTTCGAGGCTGACAACGTTACTAGCGGACAACGATTTACCCACCGATGATTTACCGACGCTGGACATGACTTGGTTTAAGGTCGTCGAGCAGGCCGGCAAGATTGTGGCGGCTGGCGGGTTGGAGCCTGTCGGTGACTTTGCATTGCTGCGATCGTTGGTGACGGACAAGCGTGCGCGAGGTTTGGGGTTGGCCGGCCAGTTAGTCACGGCGCTGGAGCAACTCGCAAGCGACAGAAACATTGAAACGTTGTACTTATTGACGACAACCGCTGAAGACTATTTTCAGCGACGCGGCTACGACGTGTGTGAACGTGAAAGCGTGCCGGCGGCGATCAAAGCTTCGGCACAGTTTTCTTCGCTGTGTCCGGATAGTGCGGCGGTGATGCGGAAGGTGTTGGCGGGCTAACCGAGATCAACAGGGCTCTTGATTGCACCGGCACGGTTGCGTACGACATGTAGATAGATCTCAGTCGTCCGGATGTCACGATGACCCAGCAATGATTGTACTAACTTAATGTCATAGCCGGTTTCGATTAATCGCGTCGCAAAGGAGTGCCTGAAGGTATGGCAACTCGCTCGGCGAGGGAAACCGCTTTTCTGGATCGCAAGGCGAACGGCACGTTGCACGGTGGAACTGTGTCGGTGATGACGTCGCATCACGCCACTGCGTGGATCAACCCCAATACCGTTAGCCGGAAACAGAAACTGCCATGCGAGTTGCATACCCGCCTTGGGGAACTTTCTTTCCAATGCATCCGGGAGATAGACATCACCATAGCCGCGACTCAGGTCGTATTGATGCAGCCGCGCCACCTGTTCTATCTGAGCTTCAAGGTCAATCACCAAAGAGGCAGGCAGCAAAGTGAAACGATCTTTTTGACCTTTGCCGTTTCGGATAGTGATTTGTTGTGCCGCAAAATCAATGTCTTTTAAGCGCAGCGTGAGTGTTTCATTGAGTCGAAGGCCGGCGCCATACATCAACCCGGCGGCAAGGCGATCCTGGCCGCCAAGATTGTCGATCACCTTCATCGCTTCTGCATGCGTGAATACCGATGGTGCGCGCGGGGCGCGCCGCGCGTACGTGAAAGCAAGCTTCTCAAATGGTGCGTTGAGATGCTTACTGTAAAGAAAGACGAGCGCATTCAGCGCGATACGCTGAGTGCCAGGTGAGCAGTGTTGTCGTTGCGCAAGATCATTCAAAAACGCACTAACCGCGGCCGCATCCAACTTTTCAGGATGTGCCATCCGATGAAAGCGGATATAACGCAGCACCCAATGCACATAAGTCTTTTCGGTGGCATAGCTCAGGCCGCGCGTGCGTATCGACAACCGAAATTGATCCACAAAGCGCTGCGGCGTCTTCGGTATGTGAGGTCGAACATCATTGAACGACTTGGGCGGCGTCATGATGGTACGCCACGAGAAAGCGTTGCAATCAAGCGCACGCTCTATTGCTCCACAGCCAAAAACCAAGCCCGATAAACTAACCGCAGTAGAAACAACGCGCTAGCACCGGCGCGGCAATATTTGCTAAGCTGGAACACAAGAACGGAAAACAATAGCACCCTCTCGATTGCTACAAATCGAGCAACGACCCAAAAAAAGAAAACCCTGAATGGAATCGAAAGGTTAGTCGAACATGCCGCTGATAAACCACACGCAAAACTACAGAATGCAGCTCAAAACTACGTTCCGTGGAATAAGCTGTTATAGGGCATACGCATTGGCCTTCATCATGCTATTGATTGCGCCAGCGGTTTCTCTTGCCGATTTCCCTGACCCGTCTGCGGCCGAGAACCCTATAAGGCAACTGCGAGAGTACCAGGTATTGCCGACGGATCGACACTTAGATGCAACGATGAAAAAGAAGTTCGCTTGCTTCTTGGTTGAAACGGAAAAGGAGTCTCAAGCGCGATATGAACAATCGTATATGATTCCAGCGTCTACTCCGGTAATCGAACTGTTTCTCTCTACTTTTCCAGATTTTTATCAACGTCGCTGGGAGGGTAAGGAAACACCAGCGGGCGGCGTTATACTGTTATCTGATATTGCAGCCTTCGTAGAACGCTATTGCCAAGATGCCAAATAACAAGTCATTGCAGCAGACACGGGGTGCCAGTCACGACTCTTGCTTACGCAAGACTCGAGCCAGCCACATCCGTGCAGCTGAACATCGGCGTTAGATTTCTTCTCGCAGGCAACAATGATTTTCTTTGACTTGACGAAAGAGGATCTCGTTCCGATAAGTTTGATATTACTATTGGTAGTCTGTGTTGTAGGAGGTAGCACTTTTCTCGTGCTCACAAATATCGAAAGAAC
>JBGCGB010000011.1:0-61500 GCA_045110335.1 Woeseiaceae bacterium | reverse complement strand
CATTACCTATACCCAGATCGCTCAATATTGTGTGTTGATTTTGGCCTACACGATTCCTGCTATTTTCATTTCGTTGACACTCACCGGCGTGGCGATTCCTCAAATCGGATTGGGCGGCACGATGGTCGGCACCGATACGTTTCTACTCGATAAACTGGATCTGGTGCTGCAAGACATTGGTTTTGCCGAGTACACAACCAATGCACGGCTTAGCCTGACCAACATGTTTATGTACACGCTATCTTTAATGATAGGGACGGCGGGGCTGCCGCACGTAATCATCCGCTTTTTCACCGTGCCGAGCGTCAAGGATGCCCGGATGTCGGCCGGTTGGGCATTAGTGTTCATCGCGATCTTGTATACCACCGCGCCTTCCGTGGCGGCGATGGCGCGACTCAATTTGATGAATACGTTCGAACCGACGCCCGGCGAATATCTGGAGTATGCGGATCGACCCGACTGGGTGAGCAATTGGGAGAAGACAGGTCTGTTAGCGTTTGATGACAAGGATGGCGATGGGCGTATTCGCTATGACGCGGATCCGGCATTGAACGAACTGACGAAGGTCGACAACGACATTATGGTACTCGCGAACCCTGAGATCGCCGGGTTGCCGAATTGGGTCATCGCATTGGTTGCGGCAGGCGGACTTGCGGCGGCGCTCTCTACCGCCGCCGGCTTGTTGCTGGCTATTTCGTCAGCAATTTCACACGACTTAATGAAAGGCATTTTCATGCCGTCGATTACCGAGCGACAGGAGTTGAACGCCAGTCGCGTCTCTATGGCGGTCGCTATCGGTTTGGCGGGGTACCTTGGTTTCAATCCACCAGACTTTGCGGCAGGGACCGTCGCACTCGCTTTTGGCCTGGCGGCGTCCAGTTTGTTCCCGGCGCTCCTGATGGGCATCTTCGTCAGGCGAATGAATCGGCAAGGGGCGATCGCCGGAATGCTGGCCGGACTCGGCGTGACGATGCTCTACGTGTTCCAGCACAAGGGCATCATGTTTATTGCGAGCACTTCGTTTCTTGGTGATATGCCGGAGAACTGGTTCTTCGGGATCGAGCCGAATGCATTCGGAGCGATTGGCGCTGCCGTTAACTTCATCGTTGCGTTTGCGGTGTGCCGTATGACCGCACCGCCGCCGCCGGAAGTCGATGCGTTGATTGATCGAATCCGGGCACCGGGCGATGTCGGCAATCCGGTGAGCCACTAATCTGCGGTGATCCCGATGCAGGTGTGCTGGTAAACTGAACGCGGGATTTTGTAGACGGACGTTTGCCATGCATCGATATCTTTTCTGGGCGCTACTGATTGTTGCCTGTTTGCCGGGTCGCGTTGAAGCGTGGGGCAAAACCGGCCATCGGGTGATCGGGATGATTGCCGAGGAATACCTCAGCGATGATTCGAAAGCCGCTATTGAAAAAATCCTGGGTGTCGAAGACCTGGCCGAAGCATCGGTTTGGGCCGACTTCATGCGTTCTGATGACGATGAGTTCTGGCGCCGAACGGCGGGCCCGTTTCATTACGTCACCATCCCCAAGGGCAAGCGCTATTCCGATTCAACGCCGCCACCGCAGGGCGACGGCATTACCGCATTGCGCCGATTTTCGACAATTTTGCGTGACGATGCGGCAAGCCTTGAGGACAAGCAATTGGCGTTGCGGTTTATGGTGCATATCGTCGGTGATCTCCATCAGCCGCTGCACGCTGGTAACGGCACAGACCGAGGCGGCAATCAGTTCACCGTTGTTTATCATGGTGAAGTGACCAACCTGCATCGGGTTTGGGACACTTCAATGATTGATGAGGAGCAACTGTCCTATACCGAGTATGGGACCTGGTTGTTGCGAAAAGTGACGCCTGATGATGCGGCAGCATGGATGGACGTGGATCCCGTCGTTTGGGTCACGGAAAGTGCGAAAATTCGTGATGAAATTTACCCTGGCGGAGACAGAAACCTTCGCTGGGACTATTTCTTCGAGCACCGTGATACGGTCAGGCTTCGACTGACGCAAGGTGGGATTCGCTTGGCGGCTTATCTGAACGCGCTTTTCGCGGAGTAGCGAAAACAGCGCTCTGTTCAATATTTTCCATAATGCTGCGGATTTGCGGAATTTCCCAACTTCGCCCCTGATCGGCATTGATACGAGTGTTTCGGTGCCATTGATTCAATTCCCTTAAAAATTAGTGGTTTCGTTTGTTATCTATTTTTTGTCGAAGCACATTATGGTAAGCGCTATATGTGTTCCAGTGAGACCGGCTTGCCATTTCATTGGACATAAATGAAACTCGGAGGATCGCCCTCGTTGAGGGTTGTTTTCATTGTTTCACTAAAACACCGGTGGGCATGCCTTGCAGCATGACCTCAATGCCCCCTCTAGAGGGTAACCGTCGTTTTCGCTGAATCGTTTAGGGAGATTAGAGCGATGTATAAGGCCATAGCAGCCGCTGTCGTGTTCTTGTCAGTCTCAGTGACTGGCCATGCCATTGAGGTGCAACCTGCACCGCAGGCAACAAACACTGCAGCATTTACCGATGTCACTCCGGTGACGCAGTCACGAGGGGATATTCAAACCTACGTTATCCAACTGAAACAAGATCCGGGCATTGCCTATCAAGGCGGTATGGCTGGATATGCATCAACGGCTCCTGTAGCCGGCGAAGGCTACGATGCCAGCGCGCCACATGTGCAGGCATATACAGCCAATCTCGTGAGCGTCCAGGATTCGATCCTGAGCGGCATGGGTGCGCTGGATCGCAAGATCTATAACTATTGCCACACCATGAACGGTTTCGCCGCACGTCTGACTGCGGATGAAGTATCCGCACTGCAGGCGAACGATCAAGTGGCTAGCGTCATTCAGGATTACTCGGTCGATATCAACACAAACGATACGCCGACATTTCTTGGCTTGAATGACCGCCGTGATGGTCTGC
The DNA here is from genome assembly GCA_045110335.1 of Woeseiaceae bacterium. GTDB lineage: Bacteria > Pseudomonadota > Gammaproteobacteria > Steroidobacterales > Woeseiaceae > CALBPI01. Next base: position 58,563 of record JBGCGB010000011.1, on the reverse strand, counting down.
GCAAGCGTCAACAGCTGCGTGGTGATGACATCATCGTGGGTATCCTCGATACCGGCGCGGTGCAAGAGCATCCAAGCTTTTCGGACACCCTCGATGTGCGTCTTCCCGGTTACTGCGAAAACAATGCGGACTCTATTTTCCGTAAAGAGATTTGCAAAGCACTGACAAAGCTCGGCGAGAAAGTCGTTTACAGCGAGCCACCTGAAAGATGGTCTGGCACCTGTGAAGCTGGCGAAGGCTGGAGCGAAGAAGATTGCAACAACAAGATGATCGGCGCTCGCTGGTATGTTGATGGCTTTATCGCCGGTCGCGGTAGTGTTGTTGAAGGCGAATTTCTGTCGCCAAGAGATTCTTCTGGTCATGGTAGCCATACGGCTGGCACGGCTGTAGGTAACGAAGTCAATGCCACATTGAATGGCACGCGCGTCGCTCGCATCAGTGGCATGGCGCCACGTGCACGACTCGCTGTCTACAAAGTCTGCTGGTTGGCCCCTGGCGCAACAAACTTCAGCTGCTTCTTCTCGGACAGCGCTGCAGCGACCGATCAAGCGGTTGCCGATGGCGTCGACGTGCTTAACTTCTCAGTCGGCACAGCACCTTCATTTGTCGATGAACAAGACGTTGCATTCTTGCGTGCTTCCAATGCCGGTGTATTCGTCGCGCGTTCTGGCGGCAACGATGGTCCAGGCTTTGGCACATTGAATGCCGGTGAGCCGTGGGTTACGACGGTGGCGGCATCAACAGCGGAAGGCACGCTGTTTGTGCAAGCGACAAAAGTGAATCGTCCGGCCTCTGTGAAAGGCACCTACGGTTCATTGGAAGGCTTAATCACGAGACCTTTATCTGAAGGCGAAGTGAGAGCCAATCTTGGCGCTGCGGAACCTATCGATGCTTGCGGCGCAGGATTGACCAATGACCTGTCGGGCAAGATTGCATTAATCGCACGCGGTACCTGTGGCTTTGTTGAGAAGGTCGAGAACGCGGCGAGTGCCGGTGCTATTGGTGTTCTGATGTATTCGGATGATCGTCCGAAGACGCGGATGGGCGGAGATGCTACCGAGCTATCGCTGACCATTCCTGGCGTGATGGTTGATAACGAAGTCGGTCTTTCGCTGCAAGCAGCGTTGGCAGACGACGCCGTCAATGCCACGTTGAATGATACAAACTTCATCGGTGAAGACCGTGAAGGCAACATCATGGCTGGTTTCTCATCACGCGGACCGTTCTTTACGGTTCCGGATTGGATCAAGCCTGACATCACCGCACCGGGTGTTAACGTCCTAGCTGCGTATGCACCTGATCAAGCTGACGGTTCGCAAGGCGACTTGTTCGATTATCTGTCAGGTACCTCCATGTCTGGTCCGCACATTGCGGGTATCGGTGCTTTGCTGAAAGAAGCACGTCCGGATTGGAGTCCTGCACAGATTAAGTCGGCAATGATGACCACAGCTCGTCAAGACGTTGTGAAAGAAGATGGTGAAACACCAGCTGATCCATTCGATTTCGGTGCCGGTCATGTGGTTCCAAACGCATCGATCAGCCCCGGGTTGACGTATGACGCTGGTTTGCTGGATTACGCCGCAGCGAGTTGTGGTACAGATTCACCGATTCCGGGTGCGACACCTGACGTTTGCGACTTCCTCGTGAATGGTGCCGGCTTCTCAAGCGACACCGCTGATTTGAACTTACCTTCGATCGGTATCGACAGCATTCCCGGTGAGCAAACGGTGACACGGACAGTAACTGCTGTAGCGGATTACAAGCGTCGTGGTCGCCCGAGCAATCGGATTCAGAAGTACACCGCTGAAGTGGAAGCACCCGAAGGCTTTGACGTCACGGTAACGCCATCAGAGATTGCGTTACGTCCGGGTGAGTCAGCGTCTTATGAAGTGACCGTTAGCAACGCATCGGCAGCGCCGAATAGTTGGGAGTTCGGTGCGCTGACATGGGCCCGCAAGAACGGTAAAGGTGCGGATGTCCGCAGCCCGATTGCTGTGAACGCGGTTGCTTTCATCACAGAAGATGAAGTCGATGGCGAAGGTTCGGAAGGCTCTGCGCAATTCGATCTGACCTTCGGGTATACCGGCGAGTACACGGCACAGGTTCATGGCTTGAACGGATCGGGCGTATTCCTGCCACCCGCGTTGGCGGATGATGCAGACGATAACTTTGCCTTTGGCTTTGGCGATCCTAGCCAATTTGCATTGATCATTGATGATACGGCTCCAGGTACGGCGTTCCGTCGTTTTGCAGTCTTCAATGAGTACACGTCTGGCAATGATGACCTTGACCTGTACTTATACTACTGCCCAGGTCTGAGTTGTACGCAGATTGCGTCTAGTGCCCAAGCGGGCTCGGATGAATCCGTAGATATGTTGCTACCGATTCCTTACGACCCTGTCGCGCAAAACCCATACTTGTTGTTCATCCATGCTTTCGATACGGAAGCGGCAGATTCAACATTGATCTACTTCGATCAACAGTTTGGTGTGGTGGATGATGCGGGTAACTTGACGGTAACCGGTCCTGCAACTGCTGAAACGGGTGTGACCGCACCGGTGACAGTTGACTGGGCTGACCTACCGACAGGACCATTTGCCAAGCAGCTCGGTGCGATTTCGCACAGCGATGCCAACGGCATTCAAAACCTGACGATCATTGACATCGAAAATGATCAAGGCGTGTCAATCTGCGACTTCGGACTGTGTCCGGAATAGACTGACTAACGCTCAGTAAAAAAGCCCGTCCGGTTTCGACCGGGCGGGCTTTTTTTTGTCGTCGTTTTTGGGGGAAATGAAAAGTTCGCAAGTTGGTGTTCGGCGACGGTTTAGATGCCTGCCGAAAATTCCCTAACGGTCGACAACGCTACGACTCGCTAATCATGGGGCAAGCGATAACCCGGTCCATATCGGTATGGTAAGTGAAGTCCTTACTGCCATGGCGGAGGGTTAGGACATAGCCGTCAGTGCGTTGTTTTTGGTAGGTCTGACCTTGTTCGGGGCAATCCATGGCTAGATCTGCCCAGGTCTTGCGTTTCGCGTTGGCGACAATAATCTTGTCGGGAGTCACGCGTAAATGCTTCGCGAGATCGATGCGTGCTAACGCGGCTTGCGGTGCCCATGAAAATTCCAGTGATGGCGCTACATCGACGGGTGTCTTGCTGCGCCTGCAGATGAAGGGCTTGCCGTTCGCTGCATGTAACACATGAATGCTACTGCCCTCACTGCGTAGGGTGATTTTATGCCCGGGCGTGATCACCTGGCCATAGGCTTGCCCCGGTTGCGGACAACCAATACTGCTGTCGCGCCATTCCACGGCGCGTACGCTATCAATGGTGATAGTTGAGACCGGTAGCTGCAGCTCATCGGCGAGTACGCCGCGCGCTGTTTCGGCCAGACTAAGCTCGGCTTTTTCTAGTGCCCGGATGGCACCATCCGATGCCACAAACTTGCCGTCTTCATTGCCGGCCTGGCAAGCGGCTGCAACAGCGCTTGCGATGAGCGCAATGACAAAGGGATGTTTGATCACGAGTGTTACCTCTTACTGTGGAGCAATACCTTAATGATAACTAATCACTACTGATTTTCGCTTCTCTTTTGACAATCAGTTGCTCCAGTCGTTCCAGTTTCTTGGCGGTGAGTGCTTGCTGTCTCTGTATCGCCTCATTCTCTTCGTCTTCGGCGAGTGCTTGGTTCAGTCGCTTGAGGTCACTGGATAACTGGTTCTGGCGTTCCCGCAGGTTGCCAAGACTCTCGGCCTCGATCGCTTTATCGAAAACGATGCTGTCCGGTCCCGAGCCACTGCTGTTCGCGATTGTTTCCTCGGTTGGCGCAATAAAGCTCTGCTTGGGGCTGAAAGCGCGTGTACTCACTAGCACTGGCGAAGCGATCTCAATCTCTGCGGCATGCAGCGCATCCATCGTAGCGGCACGCAACTGTCGTCGTTTGCCGAGAACCGACTTCACATCGGTAAGCAGGCCGGCGATGGCATAAGTGACCGAGAAATCGCCCAGCTCTTTAATTTGCACAAAGGGGCTTTCCAGTCCGCATTGCTTTCCTGCCTCCAACAGTAGTGCCTCTATCTTGTGACGTGATACGTCATAGCCAAGAGACAGTTCGACTGACAGGATAGTGCCGGACGTCCGCATGACACGAACCGGATGGGTCGCCATGAATATGTTGGGCAGCGTCGTGAGATCACGCTCTTCCGTTTGGATCTCCGTGTGTAGTAAATCCATTTCTGAGATCCGCCCAAAGTATTCCCCGACCCTGACATAGTCGCCGAGCCGATAGCTACCGACTGCCCGCATCATGAGACCGGCCATGACATTGCCGACCAATGTCGTTGATGACAGCGCTATGGTGGCACTGACGATGATGCCGAAAAGACTCAGTAGCGAGCCGCGTGTGCCCGCGTCGACGGGCACGGTCAGTACCACGATCAGGACACCGAGCAGGACCAGACCGACGGTAATCATCTGTCGTTGAAACTGCTGTTCCGGCTTATCCGCGTAGAGCGTAATCAAGCGGCGGTGAATGAGATAAACGGTGCCACTCACAAGGCCCACGATAAGCGTTGATTGAACAATGATCCACAAGATGGCGATCGGGTCCACGATAGTGCTTCCTACAAGTCCGAACAGATATTGATGGTATCAGACACGGTATGGGCAAATGTACGTCGGGTCTCTTCATGCCAATGCTACTATTTGCTTTCGAACTCTTCGGTGTTATTGGCAAGGTCAACTCATGGTGCTTCGTGTTCTCGGTATCGTCATTGCTTTGCTGCTTATCGCGATCGGATTGTTGTGGTCACAATCGTCTCTCGAGCCCGATGTGTGGGTACCGGAACCTAACCCCGGCTTGACGGGTGTCTTTGCGACCAATCAGGCGCTTAACGCATTGCAGCCATTGCTGCAGGACGAGGGTCTTGGCCCGGAAGATATCGCGGTAGGTCCCGACGGATGGTTGTATACCGGTTATCGGGATGGACGAATTGTTCGGTTCAAGAAAGATGGACGTACCGAAGCGATCGTGAATACCGGCGGGGTGCCACTTGGGCTGGCTTTCGATTTGTCGGGAAACCTGTTGGTGGCCGATGCAACGCTTGGCCTATTGTCGGTTTCGAAAGATCGTAAGATCACCACGCTCGTTAATAGCGTCGAGGGCCAGCCGGTTTTGTTTGCCGACGGCGTTGACGTGGCGCGTGACGGATCGATTTGGTTTTCAGATGCATCGGCTGATTTTGATTACGACAATCACTTATTGATCTTTCTCGATGGCAGAGCCAATGGCCGATTGATCCGATATGACCCGGTCACGAAAGAAAGTAGCGTTGTATTGCATGACTTGTTTTTTGCCAACGGCGTTGCGATAGCAGCAGACGACAGCTATGTATTGGTCAACGAGACGGCTGCCGGTCGAATTCGCCGATTTTGGCGCTCCGGACCGAAAGCAGGAACCGCCGATGTGTTCATCGGCGGCTTACCCGGCGTGCCGGATAACATCCGACGCGATGCAAGCGGGCGTTTCTGGGTTGGTCTGGCAGGTTTAAGGGATCCCGCCCTCGACCGTCTCGCTCCTTTCAAGTTTATTCGTCGATTGCTGGGTGGATTGAGCAAGAGCGCGATAGCGCCTCACAATGATCGCGCGATGATCATTGCGCTGGATGATGAGGGTCGAGTGTTGGCCAATTTGCAGGCGGCGCCGAGTCCATACGCAACGTCTACCGGTGCTGTTTTTTACAACGGTAGTCTTTTCATCTGTAGCTTGCAGGCGGCTGCGATCGGTGAAATGCCCTATCAACGTTGAGCGCCATGCTTCCTAACGTGAAATAGTTTGGATTCCAAAGCGGTCTCTTTGATCAAGCAGTTGAGTTTGGTCGTATGAACACCATGTTATTCTGCAACTAACCTAATCTTTGTCTTATGGAGCAGCCTCATGACTGAATATGTCCCACCGAAAGTATGGACCTGGGATTCTGCCAGCGGTGGCAAGTTCGCCAACATCAATCGACCGATTGCCGGTGCTACTTCAGAGAAAGCGCTGCCCCGCGGTGAGCATGATTTGCAGCTTCATTCGCTGGCGACACCGAACGGCGTCAAAGTCACAGTGATGTTGGAGGAGCTTCTGGAAGCGGGTATCAGCGATGCCGAATACGATGCCTGGTTGATTAACATCCAAGAAGGCGACCAATTTGGCAGTGGATTCGTTGAGGTTAACCCCAACTCAAAAATCCCCGCGTTGTTAGATTTCTCAACAGAAACACCGACTCGTGTCTTTGAGTCTGGTGCGATTCTTTTATATCTGGCCGAAAAGTTTAAGGCATTCTTGCCAACAGACGCGGCGAGTCGTGTTGAAGCAATGAATTGGCTTTTTTGGCAAATGGGTAGCGCACCCTATCTCGGTGGCGGATTCGGGCATTTCTATGCCTATGCCCCGAGTAAAATGGAATATCCCATTAACCGCTTTGCCATGGAAGTGAAGCGTCAGCTGGACGTTCTCGATCGTCATTTGGCGGAGCATGAGTTTATGGCGGGCGATGACTACTCCATTGCCGATATGGCGATTTGGCCATGGTATGGCGCGCTGGTGGCGGACAATGCCTACGAGGCGGCGGAATTCCTGTCGACACATGAGTACACGCACGTGAAACGTTGGCAGGCCATCATTGCAGAACGACCAGCCGTAGCGCGAGGCCGCATGGTTAATCGAGCCTGGGGCGATCCCGCGGGACAATTACGCGAGCGACATCAAGCCAGTGATTTCACGGAACGCACCGAAGACAAGATAGGTGAGCCTAAGTCTGAAAATTAGGGGCTAAGAAGCGCGTCTGTTTAGTGTGCAAATACGCTGATCAGTTGACTGACCGTTTCTTTGGTCTCTTCGACGATTATCGGGAGTTCGCTGTCCAGTAGTCGCGTTCGTGCCAAGGCTTCGGGATCAACTGTTTGCATGTAGTCATCGATGTTTCCGCCCGATATTGTTGAACGACCAATAGCGTCGGCGACATGAACAATATCGACGACAGTGCGTGCGTGCGGTTCCGCACGATGGGGTTCATGATGGTATCGGGCAGCGTGCTGCAAGTAGACCGGTAAGCCCCATTGTGCCATCAAGACGGCACCTACTTCGCCATGATCAAACCCAAAAATCGCTTGTTCATCCAAATGCGATGAAGCGGTTTTGGCACGTGTCGTTGAGGCGGCTAACGCTTCTTGCATTTCGTCGGGACATTGGTTGACCATCACTAGCTGGCCGATATTGTGTAATAGACCCGCCATGAATAGCGAGTCCTTACAGGTGATAGAAAGTGCTTTGCCAATCGACTTGGATGCTGCCGCGCAGGCCAGGCTTTGATGCCAAAACTCTTCTATCGATACAATGCCACGGGGAATATTCTGTAGCGCTATGCTGGTGCAGACACCGAACGATAAATCGCGTACTTCCCCAGCACCAACTACCGTGACGGCACGGTCGATTGCCGTGATGGGAACACCTTGATTGTAGAGTGCGCTGTTCGCGATTCTTAACAACGCGGCGCTTAGCCCCGGATCTTGCTCGATCAAGACGCCGATATCCCATGCACTACTATTCTCGTCGTCTAATAAGTCACTGATTCGCAGCGCAATATCAGGAAGTGAAGCCAGCTCGTTAACGGCACCGGCGATACCCGTCGCTGTGTAGTTCAATGCGATTATCCTCTCGTATGCATGTCTTATTCTAAAGTTAGCGGCCAGCACTGTTGTTTCTTTACATACTTGTCCCGAAAATCCGGTACCTGATTCGCGTTTCCGCGGTTACCGGGCAAAGCTTTGGAGCCAAAAGATCGGCAACCATGTGGCGCTCCGCCATCTTCATCTTGTACATTGTTACGCTCACCAATCGTCGAGACTAGCCATATGAATTTAATATCCCGTGTTTTCGCTCCAATGGCGTTGCTCTTGATGTCGTGCACAACGGTTGCCGACACGATGGAAACCACCAGCGTCGAAGCTGAGGTTCGAGCGATGTTGAGTAAACAGATTGCGGATTGGAACAACGGCGACATCGATGCTTTCATGCAGAGTTACTGGAATAATCCGACCGTAAGGTTTGCATCTGGCGGTGATGTCAAAAGCGGTTGGTTGACGGTGCTGAACCAATACAAAGCACGCTATCCGGATGTATCGGCGATGGGTCGGTTAACCACGGCAGAGCTGGATATTCAGGCGCTTTCGGATAGCGCCGCATTAGCCTTTGGTCGCTGGATAGTGACGGCAAACGGCCAGGATTACTGTGGACTCTTTTCATTGGTCATACGAAACGTCGATGACCGATGGGTCATTGTGCATGACCATACGTCGGACTCCGGCGGCAAGATGGCCGACGGGCGTACCTGTTCGGAGATTAAGGAAGGCAGTTAACTAGCGCTTGATGGACAGAATCTGCGGTGGGTCGATCAACATCTGACCACTGGTGTATTCAAGCTCGCCATCAGGTTGAACGGTCGGCATTCGATGAATTTGGCGGATGATCTCCATCCCTTCGACAACGCTACCGAAAGCGGCAAACCCCAAACCATCGGGGTTGCGTAGCCCACCAGCATCCAAAGCCGGTTGTGCGCCGATGCAGATAAAAAACTCTGATGCGCCCGTGCCGGGTTCGCCGCGCGCGAGCGACAGTGTGCCGTCTTCGTGTCGTAGGCCGGATTGTTGAGTGCTTTCGTGCGCGATGGGCGGCAGACCTTCGGTGAGTCGATCGAAGCCAAGTCCACCTTGCACGACATCAATCAGGATATTGTTTTGTGCCTGATTGTCATCCCTGACCACGCGATAGAACGTCGCATTGTCGTAGGCATTTCGTTCTACGTAGGCTAAGAAGTTCTTGACGGTGAGCGGCGCCTGATTTTCGTACAGTTCAATGACAATACGACCGACGGAGGTCTCAATAGTGACGGTCGGATGGGTCGGCTGGCGACAGCCGAGGACGGCAAGTGTTAGAAAAAGACAGCATGCGACGTGGCGAATTCCATGCCGCATCCTGTTTTTAATCTTCAAACTAGAAGTACGCGCGCAACGAGACACCGACGGTACGTGGCGTTACTCGAATCCGTGCGTCAGGATCGAATGGAGGTCGACCCAAGGCACGTACGACTGCTCGTGAGTCAGTCAGGTTGTTGATAAAGAGTGATACATCCAAGCGGTCCCATGTCAGTCCGGTTCTGAAGTTAACCAGCCGATAGCTTTCCATCAGCTTGTTGTTCGAGTTTTCCAGATCAAACTCGGTATTCCGGTCGTCGACATATTGCGCATTGACCCAAGTGTAGCTTTCCAGTTCGTTGCCGACTGATGTCCGATACTCAAGTGATGTGTTCAGTGTTAGCTCGGGGACGAAAGGCGCTTTGTCGCCCTCGAGTGCGCCCAGATTCGGCACGTCCTGATCAAGCTCCGCGTTCATGTAAGCGCCGCCGAGGCTGAAGGTCCATTTGTCAGTGAAACGTGCATCATACTCAAACTCGACACCTTGGCTGGTTAGCTCACCGACATTCTCGCGGAAGCCGAAGCCACATTCGAAGGCGCGTTGTGTTTGCGTATCTGACCACTGAATACTGAAAGCCGTGGCCGACAGTGTCATGGCGCCATCGGCAAACGTGCCTTTGGTACCGAACTCATAGTTCCAGGTTGAATCCGAATCAAAGAAACGCGTATCGCCACCTTGTCGGCTGACTTCTTCGAGTTCATCCGAGCAAACTGCTTCCGGAATCGCGCCGTTGATACCGCCGTATCGGAAGCCACGGGCTGCCTGACCATAAACAAGCCAGTCTTCGTTGACGGCATAAGACACGTTCAGTTTCGGGTTTACGCCGTCTTCTTTACCGGTTGGGCGTACATCACTATTGAACCCGCCATTGAATAGTCCGGATTGGTAAAACTCGATGTCCTGTTGCCAGTCGAAGTATCGGAGGCCAGCTGTTATCGTCCATTGGTTGATATCGTAGTAGACCTCACCAAAGACGGCAGCCGTCTTGACCGTCAGGTCATCGAATCCGAAGAACAAGTTATCAACCGGAGCGCCGAAGAATGATGGGGAATCAATGCCAAGAGCGGCATCAGCACCCGGTACCGGAAAGGTATTCAGATAGAACGTATCGCGCTCGTCAAAGTAAATGCCGGCTGTCCAGTTAAGTGCGCCTTCGTTTTGTGAGCTGATTCTGATTTCCTGAACAATCGTTTCGGTGTCGGTTGTATCGACGAGTTCGTTGGGTATGACAGTTGGTGGCAGCGCTGCACCGAATAAGTCATCCAGTGAGCGTCGGTTTGTCACGAAGCGGTCGAAGTAGGAGGTTGATGACACCAACTCACCCCAACCTAGATCCCAGTTCACCGTCAGGTTGTAAAGCTGCATCTCGTCTTCATATCCGTCAAAAGACGGGAAATCACGACTGAGGGCTGGGGCACGATCCAGATCTTCCGGGCGACCGTTGTCGCCATAGTTGTGATTGATGAAAGTTAGTGTCGCGGAAAGATCTTCGGTGGGTTGAAACAACGTTGCGATCTTAATGCCGCGAGACAAGGCACGGTTGATATCCGCTTCACCAGTCAATGCATTGTCAATAAAGCCGGGTTGGTCGGTGTAGTAGATGCTACTGCGAACGGCGAGTTTGCCAGGGATGATGGGTGCATTTACCAGCGCTTTCAGCGCGCCGCCTTGACCCCCTTCGCTCACGGCCGACATCGACGCATCAATCTTACCTTCCACATCGAAAAGATTGGGCTGATTTGAAACGAGGCGAACGGTACCGGCGAGAGAGCCGGCGCCATATAGCGTGCCTTGCGGACCGCGCAGTACTTCAACACGTTGTAGATCAAAGAGATTGAACTCCGGGTTCATAGCGCCCATTGAAATCGGCACTTCGTCCATGTAGATGCCAACCGTTTCCTGATTCTGGGTGTCATTGTCGTTACCACCGCCATTGGCGATACCGCGAATGGAGAGTCGCGTGCGCCCGGGGCCGTTCTCATAGGCGGTCAAGCTCGGTACGGAGGTGAGTAGGTCGGTGAAATCCTCAGCACCCAGTTTTTCGATGGCATCTGCAGAGATGACATTGATGCTTAAGGGTATGTCGAGCGCAGTCTCGGACCGTTTTCGTGCGGTCACGACAATTTCTTCGAGCGCTTTGTCGCTGCCTGCTTGAGCGAACGATGTTTGCGGCAGCATGATCGTGCCAACACTAGCGGCGAGTAGGCCGGCTAGTAAACTGTAGTTAGACATACCAATGACTCCAAAATGTAAGTTAATCAAAACCTACATTAAGGAATACGATCCGGCAAAGGTAACTTTTGATACCGTCGCTTACACTCTATGAAACTCGGTTACCACGTTCAGGAGTCGTTCGGGTTTCGATCTAAACAGATTCGATCTCCGCGTCGGGCAACATCGAAACCCCGTCTCTTGATCTCCTGATGTTCCGGACTATCTGAAAATCTCACCGGATTAGTATGGTTCATATGGATAAACGTGATGTGCGTATCCAGATCGGCAACCGCTTCAAACAGTTGCATGGATGCATGAATACGAGGATGTGGAATTTTCGTCATATCACGGCCGGGTAGCTCATCGTCATCATAAAACGTGGCATCCAGAAACGCGTGATCGACGGACTGGAGCAGGTCCAAAATATTCACATTGAATGCCTGTTGCCAGTCTTCCCAGGAATCGATATCGGGGATAAACAAAACGCTAACATCATTGGCGTTGATCAGGTAACCCACGGTTTCGGAAAACTCATCGCGGTGGGGAACCAGCAGCGGCGTTACTGACAATCCGGGACTCAATGAAATCGCTTTACGCTGCTCTAGACTGCGCAACTGTATGTTTGCAAACTCCACCAATTGACTCCATGGCCCATTCGTCTCTAGGAATTGCTGCATTCGCGGCATGGCATAGACCGGCATTCGATTCGTGCTTGCCGCTTCATGGCCCAAGTACATCAGCCCCGCGTAGTGTCCGATGTGCGCATGGGTTAAAAAAATCCCATCGATGCCCAATCTCGACGGATGTCTTTCTAACTGACTAGCAAGCAATTGAAGCTGGGCGCCAATAGCCGGTGTTGCTTCAAACAGAAAGCGCTGATTGCTGTTGTCGTCAATCAAAGCGAGCGACGTGGGCCACAAGGCGAGTGACGTGTCTTTCCAGCCTGGGTCATCGTTGTTGCCAATTTGCGGTGCGCCGGCATCCTGCCCGGCACCAAGAATCATGATCTCGACTTGGCAGTCTGTAGTGGGGTCAGATGCTGCTGCCTGGATAACACTAAGCTGCAGCAGCGTAAGGAAAGTAAGCCAGCGTCTCTTCATGGTTTGGTCGGCCTTTGGCGAAATTGCTATCTATGTTACGACGAAACGTGAGCGCTGGCGCATAATAGACAATCGTCATTGTAGGTATCCGGACATATCATGAAAGTTTTCGCCTCTGAACATCATATGCAGCATCACGCTTTTGAGTTGAGTCGAGGCCGAATGATCCCTTCCGTGGAGTCGCCGGAAAGAGCGCATATGATTGCCACGCAATTGGAAGTCGAAGGTTTTGCACTCAGTGATGGTGATTGCCCCGATGATGATCTGCTTCATCGTGTGCATACCGAAGCGTATATCGAATTTTTACGAACGGCGTGGGATCGCTGGCAGGTCGAAGTAGGCAATGCAGCACCCGCGATGGCGATTTCATGGCCGGAGCGGAGTCAGCCTACACGGCGCCCGAAACATATTGTGGGCCAGCTCGGGTTTCATAGTTTTGGTGCTGATTGTTCAATTGTTGCTGGCACGTGGGAAGCTGCTTTTCATGCGGCCGGGCTTGCACAAAGTGCAGCTGACCATGTCGCTTCCGGAAATGGGCCTGCGTATGCGCTGTGTCGTCCCCCCGGGCATCATGCGACCAAAGACCAGTTTGGTGGCTATTGCTACATCAACAACAGCGCTATCGCTGCACAACGGTTAGTTGATCGAGGCCACAAATGTGTGGCAATACTCGATGTTGATTATCATCACGGCAATGGCACGCAAGCGATCTTCTATGAGCGTGCGGATGTCCTGACCGCATCCATTCATGCCAATCCTGCCGATGAGTTTCCCTGGTTCACTGGCTACGCCGATGAAGAAGGCGCAGGAGCCGGTCGAGGCTGTAACATTAATCTGCCGTTGCCGCTGGGTAGCGGCCGCGATGCTTTCTTTGATGCGCTTGTTGCGGCCTTGAAAGAGATCGAAACATTTGGGGCAACGGCTTTAGTGATTGCGCTTGGCACTGATGCTTTCGTAGACGACCCGCTCGGCACTTTCCAGTTGTCGACTGATGATTTCTTCGCCATAGGCGAACGGGTGTCAATGCTCTCGCTACCCGTCGTTTCCATTCAGGAAGGCGGGTATGCGAACGCTGCGATCGGTGCCAATGTTTCTGCGTATCTGCGCGGATTAGTTGGGTAGTTTCGCTTTAGGCCGATGCATGGTTTTCGGTTGGTTTTCTAGCGGCAAGAAATGTTACGAAAATCAATGTTAGCCGGCCAGGACTGCGATCTTCGATAAACCGGCTCAGTTCGTCAGGCATGCAATAGCGGCGTCAAGGTCACCTGCCGTATTGTAGATATGCGGAGACAATCGGAACCCATTTTCACGATGGTCAAAGCTGATGCCCGCATCGCTCAGCTTCTGATGCAGCTTGTCTTTGTCCGCATCCGCTGCGACGACGACCGTGCCGCTTCGTGACAGCGCATCTTTTGGGCTGAATACGCGATCCGCTGGCAGGCCATCGATCAATCGTTGAGTGAGCTTAAGGTTGTGATGGCGAATCGTATCAATGCCAATGTCTAGCATCTGATTGATGGAAAAGGTCGCCGCTGCGTAGGGCAGGATCGCCGGCGTGCCGCCCCAAAAACGCATCGCATCTTCTGCATATTCGAAATGGTGTATGTCGAACTCAAAGGGATCCTGATGCGAAAACCAACCGACATCAATCGGCTTCGTTCTGGGCAAAACATCGGGGTGAACCCAGAGAAATCCGGCTCCCGGGCCGCCGCAAAGCCATTTGACGCAGGAACCGATGACAAAGTCGACCGACCAATCTTTGAGATCAATCGGGATGACGCCATTCGATTGTGCGGTATCAATCATCGAAAGAACGCCGTGTCGGCGTGCAGCTTCGGCGATTGTTTTAACAGGTAGACACTCGCCGGTATTCGAATGCACATGCGTGATCAGAACCAGACCGACATCATCGGTCATGTATCTCTCCCAAACAGCCGAGTCCTGCGTGTTTTCTGATTTCGGGATGTATTTGGTTTTGAAACCTGATCGGTTGGCGAGATCAAAGACGAAACCCAATGACGGGAACGCTTGCTCAGCAATCAGTATTGTCGGCCGTTTATTGAGTTCAGGCAGGCTGTACAAAATTTTCGTAGCGCCGCTCGATACGCTCGGTTGCGGGCAAAAGTTAGCTGACTCATGGTTGAACAAGCGTGCCAGGCATTGCCGGAATTCATCAATCAAACCGAGCCATTGTGGCCAAACGTTCTCGGTGTCTGCTTCCCATGGCTTGAACACGGCTTGGCCCAAGTGTTGGGCAAGACCCGTGGGCATCAAGCCGACCGAGTGATTCAATAAGTAGATACCACTCGGTTTCCTAAACAGTGTTGTAACGTCCGTCATGCTGCGCCAACAATCGAGCGTAATCTTTGGATGTCTTTATATCGGCTTGGGATATCTTCGCGATCCGCGGCACATCGCAGATCACGCAATTTCTCTAGGCCAGCTAACAAGACGGGTAGTGGCGGACCACTTGCCGTGATGTGCTCAAGGTTTTCGTCAGGCAGCTGTTGCGACGGATGCTCGATGAACTTTGTCACTAGCTGGTCGTGATGTTGTTTCGCAGCGTCTCCATGGGCGTCGCAAACGGCGAGGAACGCTTTGCCGTTCTTGGCGATCCAGGGTTGTGAGGTATCGTTATCCATTGCGGCGACAAAGTCGTCGAGCAAGGTTGTTTGCCGCATGCAATCGCGCAGCTTCGTTTGGTCTTCCGGCATCATGTAGAGAAACTTGTCGACGAGTTGTTGCGAGTAGGCAGCGTCATTCGCCTGGCATAAGCCAAGCAGCATATCGATCTCATTAATGCCCGCGAAATCTCCGGCATTGGCGCCGCGGTAGACATGCAGTCCGACACGAAAAGGCTTGTAGTATGGGCGAACCGAATAGAAAAACTGATCGACGTCCAGATTCGCATAAAGGCTGTCGTTAGCACGCTGGACTGCCTGAAGCGCGCGCTCGGCGTCATGTAACAAGTCGTAGGCAATCGGATGAGAGACGCCCAGCGGTAGGATTCTTTCCAATGCATCTGCTGCACGCTTGTAACCGAAGATCCCGCGTGTGTTGTACTCGATAAACAATGCTTCCGCATCGAGATCCGTGAATTTCTTATAGACGCCATTGTTGGCGCCATTGTGAGTGGTCAAATGACTAGTCGCGAACCTTGGTGTCACACCCAGACTGGCGCCAAGATGCATCGCGAGCGCTGAAGCTTCTCTCAACGGTGATCGGGATTCCCTGTCCGGCAAAGTAATCTCATGTCTGCGACAGGCCGCCATGTACAGCCCAACGTTACCTAGCAAGTTGAAACCACTCTCAAACCCTTGATCCGTGTTGCCTTCACGCAGCAATGGGATAACGAGCTTCCGACCTTCTTCAACCAGTGATTGTTTGATGTCTTCGCCGATGCCGGAAACGAGCTCACGAACATTGTTCTTTGCATAGAGCCGCTCAAGCGTAGAGTTCAACTCCACAAACCGATGACGGATCCATTGATCGAACTCATACGCCTCACCGGAAGCTTCCTGACGGTTGTGATTCATCCACGGCATAGGGTTTACTCGCTCGGCCGGATTGTCGGCAATGGTCTGGTGATCTATCGCCCAGTCTAAAGTGTTTGGTATCACGAGGATACTCCAAGCGGTATGAGATGATCAGCTGTCCGAAGGCAGTGGATGTTGCTTAGTCCTGCCATCCCAATCCGACTGCCTACTGTCATGAGTCCGTCGAGCAAGACCTTACTTGTGCTTCCCGTTCGGTTGCAAAAGACTGTCTTGCCAATGCGGTTACATGTTCTAATGCATGCCCAAGCTCGCACTTGTCTGACTGATTACTCGGCAGCCGTGTGAGGAGAGATGCCCCGGCTTAACGGCATCTTCAGAAATAATTTTCAATGCCGTACATCGAGTCTTTCGCGAGACACCAATCTATATTCTTGAAAGGAGTTTTCATGACTGGTTCCCGGTCTTTCACATCGATCAATTTACGTGAGGACCTGATTGCCAATCTGGAGACGATCGGTTACGACGAGATGACGCTAGTACAAGCCGAGACGTTACCCGCAATTGTCGCCGGGCAAGATGTGCTGGCGCGTGCGAAGACAGGCAGTGGGAAAACCGCTGCTTTCGGACTAGGGTTGTTGAACGCCCTGGAACCCGAGCGATTTGTTTGTCAGGCGCTCGTGCTTTGCCCTACCCGCGAGCTTGCCGATCAAGTGGCCAAAGAGCTTCGTACACTGGCGCGTGCGATTCCAAATATCAAGATTCTGACGCTGTGCGGTGGCTTATCATTTGGTCCGCAAGTCGGTTCATTGCAGCATAGTCCCCACATCGTCGTGGGAACGCCGGGGCGTGTACTGAAGCATTTGAGAAAGACCACCTTACTGTTGTCGGATCTTCAGACACTGGTGCTGGACGAAGCTGACCGCATGCTCGACATGGGTTTTGCAGAAGAGATTGAGGAAATTCATCGTTTTCTACCACTGCCGCGGCAAACTTTACTATTCAGCGCGACTTACCCCGATAGCATCGGGGAAATCAGTCAACACTTTCAGGATGATCCTGTCGTTGTCGACGTGACGGATGATGAGCAACCGGCCAGTATTGTTCAGACGTACTTTGAGGTGCAGGAATCCGATCGCATGAGCAGCTTGCTCAGCGCTTTGTATACCTGGGGTGGTGCGTTGAATCTGGTGTTTTGTAACACCAAAGTTGATTGTGCCGAGGTTGTCGAGTTCCTGCAGTCGAAGAAAGTTGCTGCGGTCGCGCTACATGGTGATCTCGAACAGCATGAGCGCAGTGAAGTGTTGGTGAGGTTCTCAAACAAGAGCGCTACCGTACTGGTGGCTACCGATGTCGCTGCGCGCGGCATTGACATCAAGTCGCTCGATGCGGTGTTCAACTATGAGCTTCCGAAACAAGCCGAAGTCTATGTCCATCGTATTGGCCGAACCGGCAGGGCATCCGAGTCGGGCGACGCCATCACATTGACGACGGCATCGGAGAGCTGGCGGTGGAAAGCGATCAAGGAATTGTTACCGGATGCGTTTCCCCGACGCGTCGCCGCACCGACGTCGAAGCGGGGCAATCCCAAGCTGATTCCCGAGATGATGACCATTCAGATCAATGGCGGGCGCAGGAACAAATTGCGACCTGGCGATCTTCTCGGTGCGCTGACGGCCGATAACGGCGTGGCGGGAAAACGGGTCGGAGACATTAGTTTGATGGATACGTGTGCGTATATTGCCGTTGAGGCAGACGATGCCAAAAAAGCACAACAGCAACTGTCGAACAGACCGATCAAGGGCAGGCGTTACCGTGCACGCATACGGTATTAACCGGTTACGATTTCACCGTGTATCTTGATTACCGGTCTGCCCGGATGGTCGATTGCAATAATCGCCGTGCGAGCAATGCTGCGGTTCTGGCGGTTAGTCCATTTGCGTCATGCGGCGGACAGACTTCGACGATGTCGGCTAAAGGCAATTTAGTTTGATGACGATGACAGGCACCGGTCACAGCATCGATGATGTGCTCGATGACGTTTAGCGGAACGCCGCGCGTAGCAGGCGCACTGACACCGCAGGCTTGATAGTGTGGCAGCACATCCATATCAATCGTTAAGTAAATCAGATCGCATCGACTAGCGATCACATCAATGGCTGCATCGGCGGCAGTTCGGTCTTGGATTAACGCATGATCTTCGACGATACTCACACGCCAATCGGTTGCGCGATTAAACAATGCGGTCGTGTTGGATTCCTGTGCCACACCTAAACAAAGATATTCAAAGTCATCCGGCGCCTGTTCGCGGATTTGAAAGAACGGTGTGCCGGACGACGCGCCATGGCTGCCTATCGCTCGCAGATCCAGATGCGCATCCAGATTAATAATGCCAATCTTTTGATCGGGAAAAGCCAGGCGCAGGCCGCCAAAACTTCCAAAAGCAGTTTCATGACCGCCACCCAAGACCACAATACGTTGATGCCGCGCTAGCGCATCACCTAGATGCGAGGCTAGCAATGCCTGTCCCGCTTCCAGATCATCACCATCAACAACAATGTCACCAAGGTCGGCAATAGCGGGCATCGAATCGGCCGCCGCTAGTGAAGCCAACGCCTGTCGTATGGCGAGCGGCGCATGCTTGGCGCCGGGTCTACCCTGATTCCGTTTCACACCAGCGTGACAAGCGAAACCTACCATCGCGTTGGTGCCCGACGTTGAGATGTATTGATGTACTCGGCGGGCATCTGGACCGTCTTCAGTTTCAATACGGCCTTCCAGCGGTGAAGCAGCTCTATGATAGACGGGCATAGCTTGTCGCCTAGAGTTGCGAGTACAGTTGATAGCCGGGACGGTAATGCAGTTTCATCGTGGTGATGAAGGTATCCGCTAGCCACGTCGTACGGTCGACGACGAAAGTGGCGTCACCGACCGCGATGCTGAGCGCATCGGCGACCGATGCATTGGCATTCGCTGCGGAGAACATGACATCTCCGGACGAAAAAGGAACGGTCCGCACTAACCATTCGTTGACGCTTAGATCTTTCATCGGAGCGTCGGTGATTTCGGGTACGGCATCAATATTGACCCAGCGGCTTTCGAATGCAAATGGGCGATCGTCGGCCAAATGCAGCGTTTCCATGTACAAGGCTTTGGTACCGTCTGCCAGCCGTAAGCGTGTGCGCACAGCTGCGGGCGGCGTCTTTTTGCGGCGTGCCGTCAGATGATGACCATAATGGCTGCCGGTTGATTCCACTTGTTCGCGAAGCAGCGGAATCTGTAACTGTGCGGTGCGCATTGTTTGGTGATTGACGCGCGTGCCACCGCGGCGCCTTCGGATGACCAAGCCTTCTTCGGCGAGCGTTTGGAGCGCCCGATTCACTGTGGTTCTCGCACAGCCATATTCTTCCGCCAATTGAACTTCACCGGGGATGAGTGCGCCTTGCGCCCATTCGCCGGCATGAATGCGGTCGAGCAGGGATTGGCGAATGTTCTGATGCGTTGCCGTGGGCATGAAGGCTCCAAAAAGGTTGCAATTGATTCTTAATATGTGCATACATATTATCCTATTGTCATCAATTAGAGAAGCTGTCATTGACGCATCGGAGCCTTTAGATCATGACTGATAGAGTCGTTTATACCGATTGTGACGCTGCGACGATGTGCGCAGGAGACGCTCATTACGGCTTGGTGAAAGATGCCAATATGGTGATCAGCAACGGTCTTGTTGACTGGGTTGGTGCAGCAATCGACTTGCCCGTGCAATACGCTGAACAACCGAGACATTCATTAGGGGGCGGTCTCGTGACACCCGCCTTGATTGACTGCCATACCCATCTGGTTTTCGGCGGCAACCGTGCGCGCGAATTCGAACAAAGATCGCATGGCGTGAGCTATGCCGAGATCGCCGCGAGTGGTGGCGGTATTAATTCGACCGTTATGGCGACCCGGGCAGCCAGCGATGATGAGCTGCGATCATCCGCATTGGCACGGCTGGATCGTTTGATATCCGAAGGTGTTGCTGTTGTAGAGATCAAATCCGGTTATGGACTGTCGATCGATGATGAACTTCGAATGTTGCGTATTGCTCGCTCATTGGAGGCGCATCGACCGGTCAAGATCCTGACAACCTGGCTCGCAGCGCATGCCGTACCACCAGACTATTTTGGTCATGCAGATCGGTATATTGACGAGGTCGTCATTCCGGGCCTTCACCGCGCGCACGCCGAAGGACTGGTCGACGCGGTTGACGGCTTTTGCGAAACGATCGCGTTTACAACGACACAAATTGAGCGGGTCTTCGACGCCGCGCGTAGTTTGGGTTTGCCGGTCAAGTTACACGCCGAGCAACTCAGTGATTCCAAAGGCGCCGTTCTCGCCGCGAAGTTCGATGCCCTATCGGCTGATCATCTTGAGTACTTATCGCCGACTGATTGCTCGAAACTAGCTG
Organism: Woeseiaceae bacterium; assembly: GCA_045110335.1. Lineage (GTDB taxonomy): Bacteria > Pseudomonadota > Gammaproteobacteria > Steroidobacterales > Woeseiaceae > CALBPI01. Next base: position 38,285 of record JBGCGB010000011.1, on the reverse strand, counting down.
AGGCCGACACGACAGCCGTGCTTTTGCCCGGCGCATTCTTTGCGCTTAAAGAACAACAATTGCCGCCGATTACGGCGTTGCGTGAATGCGGGGTTGATCTCGCTATTGCGACGGATTGCAATCCGGGAAGTTCACCGCTGACATCCTTGTTACTGGCGATGAATATGGCCTGCACCTTGTTCGGCCTAACCCCTGAAGAGTCACTTGCCGGCACCACGCGATACGCCGCCAAAGCCTTAGGTCTTTCGGAATCACACGGAAGCATCGCCGGCGGCATGGTTGCCGAGCTTTGTGTGTGGTCCGTTTCGCACCCTGCCGAACTTAGTTATTGGATGGGTCACAACAATCTGGCGGCACGAATCAGCGGAGGGGTCTTGCGATGACAATAGTGCTATCACCGGGACAAGTCACCCTTGCACAGTTGGAGCAAATTTATCGTGCGCCATGTGTGTTCGGTATCGATGGCGCCGCCCATGCAGCGATCGAGCAGGGCGCAACGCGGCTTGCGGCAGGTATCGCCAAAGGTCAAGCCATCTACGGTGTGAACACGGGCTTCGGCAAGTTGGCCTCGGTTCGAATCGATGACGGCGACCTTGCCGCGCTGCAAAAAAATCTGGTGCGCTCACATTGCGCCGGCTTCGGGGCGCCATTGCCGGCAGCGATTGTTCGGCTGATCGTTGCGCTCAAATGTATTTCCTTAGGGCGCGGTGCATCCGGCGTGCGACCGATTGTCGTTCGAAGTCTTTTGGCGCTAGTTGAGAAAAACGTACTACCCGTGATTCCCGAAAAGGGTTCGGTGGGCGCATCGGGTGATTTGGCGCCGCTTGCGCACATGACGGCCACACTGATTGGTGATGGCGAGGCCTTTTTCGATGGCAAGAAAATGCCATCATCCGAGGCGCTGAAACTGGCCGGACTGCAGCCCATCGAGCTGCAAGCGAAAGAAGGTCTTGCGTTGTTGAACGGAACCCAAGCGTCTACCGCATTGGCTTTGGCGGGTCTTTTTGATGCGTGGCATTTGTCCGTTGCGTCATTGACGACAACCGCACTGTCGATCGATGCCGCGATGGGATCGAGTGCACCGTTCAGAGATGGCATTCATCAACTTCGTGGGCACGACGGTCAAATTGACAGTGCGCAACGATTACGTGCGTTGTTGGACGGTTCATCCATTCGCCAAAGCCATCGGGAAGGGGACGAACGTGTACAAGATCCTTACTGCCTGCGTTGCGCACCGCAGGTCATTGGCGCCTGTCTGGATCAGTTGCGTCATGTCGGAAAAACGCTTCAAGTCGAAGCAAACGCGGCAACGGATAATCCATTGGTTCTCGATGATGGAGAGATCGTGTCGGGTGGGAACTTTCATGCCGAGCCCGTCGCACTGGTCGCCGACCTCACGGCAATCGTGATCTCCGAAGTTGGGTGTATTGCGCAGCGACGCGCGGCGCTGTTGGTCGACCCCGCATTGAGTTTTGGTCTGCCTGCTTTTCTGACACCAGACCCTGGTTTGAGTTCAGGGTTGATGATTGCCGAAGTCACGTCAGCTGCGTTGATGAGTGAAAACAAGTCACTCGCCAATCCACGCTCGATTGATTCCACGCCCACGTCGGCCAATCAGGAAGACCATGTATCGATGGCCTGTCATGGTGCGCGGCGTTTACTGGAGATGAATCAAAACCTAGCGGGGATTTTGGCCGTAGAAGCGATGACCGCGGCGCAGGGCGTTGAATTGCGAGCTCCGCTGAAGACGAGTGAAAGTTTGCAAGCCGTGATTGGTGCGATACGCACCGTTTGCGCGCCATTGAACGAAGACCGCATGGTGAGCGCAGACATCGAATCGTTGGCAGCACTCATTCAATCACCAGGTGGCTTGATGAATGGCAAGTCGATGCTCTCGCCGATTGGTCTTTGACGTGGCGCATCGCCAGCTATAGGAAGTACTTAAATGGATAGAACATCCAAAATTAGACGTGACATCAAGAGCCCAACGGGCTCCTCACTCAACTGCTTGAGTTGGTCAGCCGAAGCGCCATTTCGAATGCTCCAGAACAATCTGGATCGCGAAGTCGCCGAGAACCCGGATGCGTTAGTCGTCTATGGCGGCATTGGTCGTGCTGCACGCACCTGGCAGGATTTCGATCGCATCTTGTCTTCGCTGAAAACATTGCGCGAAGATCAGACGTTATTGGTGCAATCCGGTAAGCCCGTTGGCGTATTTACGACGCACAGCGATGCGCCGCGTGTCCTGATCGCTAACTCCAACCTCGTACCCCACTGGGCTAACTGGAAACACTTTAACGAACTCGATCGGCAAGGGCTGATGATGTACGGCCAGATGACAGCGGGCTCTTGGATCTACATTGGTACGCAGGGCATCGTACAAGGTACTTATGAGACGTTCGTTGAAGCGGGTCGCCAGCACTACGATGGTGATTTGACAGGGAAGTGGATTCTCACCGGTGGCTTGGGCGGTATGGGCGGCGCACAACCGCTAGCGGCTGTCATGGCAGGGGCCTGTTGTCTGGCCGTCGAATGTAATCCCGATAGCATCGATTTCCGGTTGCGAACCGGCTACGTCGATGAGAAAACCGACAGTCTCGATGAGGCGCTGTCATTGATCGAACGATGGACGGCTGCCGGCGAAGCGAAATCAGTGGGGTTGCTGGGTAATGCGGCGGACGTGTTTCCAGAGATTGCTAAACGCGGTGTCAGACCTGACATCGTCACCGACCAAACCTCAGCGCATGATCCGATCAATGGCTACCTGCCATTGGATTGGTCGATGGCGGATTGGATCGACAAACGCCGCAGTGATCCCGACGCGGTCGAAAAAGCGGCGCGAGCGTCCATGAAAGTTCAGGTCGCGGCGATGCTTGAATTTTGGAATGACGGCGTGCCGACACTCGACTATGGCAACAATATTCGTCAGGTCGCGAAGGAAGCGGGTTTGGAAAATGCGTTTGATTTTCCGGGCTTCGTACCCGCGTATATCAGGCCGTTATTTTGCCGCGGCGTCGGACCGTTCCGTTGGGTGGCATTGTCCGGTGATCCGGAAGATATTTACAAAACAGATGCCAAGGTGAAGGAGCTGATGCCAGATGATGCTCATCTTCATCACTGGCTGGATATGGCGCGCGAGCGTATTTCGTTTCAAGGTCTACCCGCACGCATCTGCTGGGTTGGTTTGGGAGACCGGCATCGCCTGGGATTAGCCTTTAACGAAATGGTGGCTAGTGGCGAATTGAAAGCACCGGTTGTCATCGGACGGGATCATCTCGATAGCGGCTCTGTGGCGAGTCCCAATAGAGAAACCGAAGCGATGCAGGATGGTTCCGACGCTGTGTCTGACTGGCCGCTATTGAATGCATTGTTAAATACCGCATCCGGTGCGACGTGGGTGAGTCTGCATCATGGCGGCGGCGTCGGTATGGGATTCTCGCAGCATTCCGGCATGGTGATTCTCGCTGACGGTACCGAAGACGCGGCGCGCCGAATAGAGCGGGTACTTTGGAATGATCCGGCGACGGGGGTAATGCGCCATGCGGATGCCGGTTATCCGATTGCTAGGCAACATGCCGAGGAACAGAGTCTGGACTTACCAGGGATTTTGTAAAGTGCAGCTTGCCGTATCAGCAAAATTCGTCGGATGAGCAACCGTTTAAAACGAGGGATCAAAAACGGCCACTCACCCGATGATGTATAAGGCGTCTAGAAGCGATAATCCAGTGTTGCTGTGAACAATCGTGGATTGCCATAGAACGCGGTGATGCTGCTTTCCAGACCTAACGTCGGGAAGAAGTATCCGGCAACTTTGTATTCTTCATCCGCAAGGTTTTTACCATGTAGGCCGAAAGTCCAGTGACCTTCTCGATCGCTCCAGACCATGCTGGCATCCCAAATATTGAAACTGGGTTGATCAAGGAAAGGGTTTGGCGCTTCAAACTGACTGGCTTCACTGCGATGACTGACTGCGACGCTGAGACTCAAGTCACCATCGATATCCATAACCGGTAGTTCGCGTTCATAATTCATACGCGCTTGAACGGTCCAGTCAGGTGTATTCTGGAAAACGCGATCCGATGCAACATCATTGCCGAAGGCGTCAATGAACTCGTTGAATACGGCCTGCATATAGCCTGCTGACAAATTGAAGCTCCATGCGTCATTGAGCAAGACGGTTCCCTCTAACTCGGCACCCGTGATGTCGGCATCGGCGGCATTTGATGTTACGCCGACAAAGGAATCATCAAGTCCGTCGCCGTCAGTATCAAGGCCAACTGATCCTGGGATTTGAACGTCTTCGTACTGTGATTGGAATACCGCGAGGTTGGCGATAATCCGATCATCCCACCAACTACCTTTGACGCCAACTTCGAAGGAGTTAACCTGCTCTGGCTGGAACAACATGAATTGGAAGATGTCTTCCGCATCGATGTCGCCATCGCCATCTACATCCGGCGCGCCTGTAGAGAGTGCTCGGGGATCGAAGCTACCGCCTTTGAAGCCTTCACTGTAGGTGAAGTAAAGATTGGTGTTGTCGGTTGCACTCCACGTTACCGAAACTCGTGGCGTGAATTCCGTAAAAGTCTCGCTACCCTCAAAGTCGGAGGTCGTTGCGATGGGGATTGCACTGCCGCCGAAAAACTCCGATGTGCCACCGATCAACGTTTGGCGCAATACGCGCGAACTACGTTCATCTGATGTATACCGGCCGCCGACAGAGACGCTGACGGTATCCGTCAGGTCGTAACTGAAGTCTGCAAAAATAGCCCAAGTTGAGGTGTCTACATCTCCCAGTGTGAAAGCATTTAATCCTGGTAGGCCGATCGCGGTACCTGTTTGACCTAGGATGACATCGAATGCATTAAATGCGTTTGCATCCATGTAGAACAAACCGATGAGCCCATTCAGTTTGTCGCCGGTATAGAGCAACTGAAGTTCTTCCGAAAGTTGATCATTCTCATAGATGACAGGAACGTCTAGATCGACAACCGCCAAAGAGTCAAAATCGATGGGTGAAAATGATTCGTCTTCCCGATACGCGAGAATATTTCTTAACATCCACTGATCATTGATGATGTATTCGCCGGTCACGGAGATGCCGGTTGAGGTCACTTCCTGATCGGGGTTGTTGAGACCGGCGCGGGTGTCGAATACATCGTCGAGCACCGGTGCGCCGGATATGTTTCCGGCCGTTAGGCGGTGCCCTTGTCTTGGATCTGACTGATCATCGATGTAATCGGCTGCGACACGGAGGAAAAACTTGTCGCTGGGTTCAAATTCCAAACTAGCTCGAATACCGAAAATGTCTTTCTGGTAATTCTCAACACCGGATAGCGTCAGGTTGTCGCCAAAGCCATCGCGGGTTAATTTGGCAATGGAACCACCCACCCGCAGTGTGTCACTGACAGGCGTTGATGCGGTGAAGATGCCATCAAGTTGATTGAAAGAGCCGGCTGAGAAACGGATACGCGCTTCAGTCTCGTCCGACAAACGCTTCGTGACATATTTGATGGCACCGCCAATGGTGTTGCGGCCATACAGCGTTCCCTGGGGACCGCGTAGTACTTCGATTCGCTCGACATCGTAGATATCCAGCACCGCAGCTTGCGGGCGATTTAAGTAAACGTCATCAACATAAATTCCTACACCCGCCTCAAAGCCTGCGACGGGGTCTTGTTGTCCGACGCCCCTGATGAATGCACTGAGGGTTGTGTTAGTGCCGCGTGACACCTCTAGCGTAACGTTCGGTGCAGCTTGCCCAACCGCGACCAAGTCGGTGATGCCGATTCGGTTTAGCTCGTCTCCGGATAGCGCGGTGATCGAAATGGGAACGTCTCGCAGCGCTTCTTCGCGACGACGCGCTGTCACGATAATCTCGTCCAGTTGGCTGACTTCAGTGTCTTGAGCCAACACTGGGGTGGGCTGTAGCCCGATGAGAAAAGTGGTAAGAACCGCGCTGGATAGCGCGGTGGATCGGGTTCTGTGCGTCAAAAACATGATGGTCCCCCCATAGGAAGCAACAGGAAAGCTGCTGCAAAATTCAACGAACGCTGGATGAATATTAATTCAGCGTTCGTTGAAAATGCAATAAACTTGTCGTTTTATGTTTTCGAAGTACCCGCTAGCCGCTCGAATCCAGCCGCAATAAATGCCGACAGGCGCTCACTGATGGCGGCCATATCGGATGAACGGCACAGTCCGTCTGATAAGTTGTCGATTCGCCCTGTTTCAGCGAATGTCAGCGTTAGCGCACCGGACAGGAAGTGGTAGCTCCAGTACAAGTCTTCCTCGCTGTGGTGTGGCAGCGCCAACCGCAAGGCATCCAGAAAACGCCTGACTAATGGATCAAAATACTTGGTCATCAGCTCACCACCCCATTCCGGTGAGTTGTTTACCTGAGCCACTAGCGCGAAATAGTGCCGCCATTGATCGTGATCTTCGGCTAACAGGTTCAAAAGCGGGTTGGTAAACGCACCGATAATCTCTTCGACCGTCGGGGCATCGTCAACATGTCGCTGCTCGACCTCATCCAGTGCGGCGTGCCGAATGGCGTTCATTGTTTCCGCTCTCCGCATTAGCACGGCATCGAATAGATCGCGTTTCGATTCAAAATGATAGTACGCAAGCGCAACGTCCGCGCCGGCTTGCTTCATGATTTGTCGTACGGTGACGCTGGCGAAACCGTCGCGTGCAAACAATGCTTCAGCTGCATCCAGAATGCGCTGTTTGGTTTCCTGGGATTTCGTTGTGTTCGGCATGTTCTTCTCGTCAACACTCGGGCATTGGTAAAAGTTGCTATTCAACAAACGTTGAATTAGTCTTCAACGTCTGTTGAATGGTAACAAATCGTGAGAGCCCAATGAGTTGGTTTCAGCCTTCGCCCTTGCTGCTGCCGTCTATGCTGGCACTGAATGCGCGCCATCTCGCCAATAAGCCCGCCGTTTTATTTGAAGACGTGTCGCTCGATTGGTCGGCGTTTGTTGACCAGTGCGCCCGGTTGTCAGCGGCGTTAACCCGTTCAGGTTTGGCCCCGGGCGACCGTGTCGGGATCGTCATGGATAACGCCGTCGAAACGGTTATCGCTCACTTCGGTTGCGTTTATGGCGGTTTCGTTTCTGTGCCCATCAATGTAGCGGTCTCCGATGATGCTATTGCGACGATGCTTGATGACAGCGATGCCCACGCCGTCATAACCAATGGCGCGCATACAGCACGCATCGAACCGGCGCGCGACCGGCTGAACCTAAGCGCTGCGGTTTCAGTCGCATCTTATCCGGGTTGGGAAACTTTTAAGGACTGGTTGGCATCGTCGTGTGCCGCGAGTGCACCTGCGACCGTCTCGCCGACCGATGAGTGCAATATCATTTATAGCTCCGGCACTACCGGGCTACCCAAAGGCATTGTGCATGACCATCGATGCCGGGCAGCCTGGGCGTATGACATGGCTGTTGCATTGCACTACCATCCGGATGCGGTGACGCTATGCTCGCTCGGGCTTTACTCCAACATTTCCTGGGTTGCTATGCTGGCGACCATTCTGGCTGGTGGCACGTTGGTCATTACGGCCAAATTCGAGGCGGCCTCCTGTCTGGCATTGATCGATCGGTTAAGCATTACGCATGCCACGATGGTTCCGGTTCAATTGCAGCGTTTGCTCGCTGATCCTGGGTTCGATCGATCGCAGATCGGCAGTCTGCAAAGTTTGATGTGCTGCGGGTCTCCGTTAGCTCCTGTTCTCAAACAAAAGGTCATCGATAATTTTGGTCACGCATTTATCGAGCTCTACGGTTTGACTGAAGGTCTCGTGACCGTTCTTCAGCCCTCTGACATGCAATCTAAACTCGAATCCGTTGGGCAACCTTGTCCGGGTCAGGAGATTGTCATTCTGGATCAGAACGATAAGCTTTGCGAAACAGACGTTGCCGGCGAGATTGTGGGTCGAGGGCCACTCCAAATGGCCGGTTACCACAACCGCAGCGGGGCCAATCTGGAAGCGACATGGACTGACGCGTCAGGCCATCGGTGGTTGCGGACGGGTGACATCGGTCGCATCGATAGTGATGGTTTCCTTTATCTGGTTGATCGAAAGAAAGACATGATTATCAGTGGCGGACAAAACATCTACCCGGCTGATATCGAAGCGATCCTGTCAGCGCACCCGGATGTCCATGAAGTCGCGGTCATTGGTGTTCAGAGTGAAAAGTGGGGTGAGACTCCACTGGCTGTTGTGGTTAGTGATGACGAGAACGAGTCTTCTATCGTCAGTTGGGTCAACGAGCGCGTCGGTAAGCAGCAACGTATTGCCGGCGCCCAATTCGTCTCTGAATTGCCCCGCAATCCAAATGGCAAAGTGCTAAAACGAATGTTAAGAGAGCGTTATAGCAAACTGATCTTTTGACAGGTACCTGGATTTGAAAACCTACACGATCAAGACCGACGATGACTTGAGCTTGCATGCGAGGTCTTTTGGAAAAGCCACCAAAGACCTCCCCCTGATCTGTCTGCCCGGTCTAACGCGCAATGCCGCTGACTTTGATGATCTCGCCACCGTACTCGCCAACGAACGGCAAGTGATTTCATTAGATTTCCGTGGCCGCGCGCGATCCGATCGTGATCCCGAATGGCGGCGTTACATCCCGCCGGTGTATGCGAACGATGTTTGTTCGATGATGGACCAACTCGACATTCCGACGGCCGTATTCTGCGGCACGTCACTTGGCGGTCTTGTCACGATGTTGCTTGCCGAAGCACACCCGGCACGCGTCGCCGGTGCCATCCTCAATGATATCGGACCGGAAATAGATCCAGCGGGCCTCACTCGCATTCAGGCGTATACGGGTAAGCTGCCCGGCGTTAACAGTTGGGATGAGGCATGCAACCAAGTCCGGACCATCTACGGGGACTCGCTGCCTGATCTGACAGACGACGATTTCGAGCGATTGGCCCGGCGTACCTATCTTGAAGAAAATAACGGTCGTATTGAATTTGATTATGATCCGAATATCGGTCGCGCGATTCGCGAAGTCGATATGCAATTGGGTGATCCCTGGACGCTTTACGATGCTTTGCACCAGATACCCTTGCTCATTTTGAGGGGTGAGCATTCCGATATTCTTTCGGCGGAAACCGTCGCACGCATGCTTGAGCGCAATGCGAATGCTACGGCGACTACGATCCGCGATCGAGGTCATGCGCCTTTATTGAATGAGTCGGATAGCACGGCTGCCATCCGCGCTTTCTTGGGTGAGTCGTTATGAGTGTCAGAATGTGTTTACTGGCTGTGCTTTTGGTGTCATCAACGGCCTGCAGGAATGCTGAAGACTCAGATCCCGCGATACCAAACAACACGAACATCACAATCACTGTGTCTGGTCTTTCCTCGGGTGGCTATATGGCGGGTCAGCTTCATGTCGCTCACAGCGAATTGATTTCGGGCGTTGGCATTCTCGCCGCGGGCCCGTACCGGTGTTCTGATGGCAAGCTAATGCAGGCACTAAGCGCGTGTGTTTCCGGTGAGGGTCTTGTCGTCGATGATCTGGTTGCATCGACAATATCGAGTGCCGATGCAGGCAGACTTGACGCACTGGATAACCTCACGATGGATCGAGTGTGGATTTACCATGGCAGCCAAGATTCTGTAGTCGATGAAAGTGTGTCGGCCGCGGCCGTTGAAAGCTATCGTTCACTGGGTATCGATTCATCGGCTATCCGGTTTGTGAAAGACATCCCGTCGACGCATGGGTTTCCGACTCTGCAAAGCGATATACCATGCGATGTCATGCAATCGCCTTTCGTGAACGGTTGTGACTATGATGCGGCTGGCGAGATGTTGCAGTTTTTGGTCCAGTCATCTGATGTTCTGCCGGTTGACGCGACCGGGCAACTTTCCGTCTTCGAACAAAATGCTAACGGCGCGGGGCTTTTGCCGGAAGGCTATATCTACAGGCCCGCCCAGTGTAAAGACCGCGAATGCGATCTACATATTGTTCTCCACGGATGTGCCCAGAATGCCACGCTAGTTGGCGATGCCATTGCAAAAACCGCGGGCTACAACCGATGGGCCGATGCTTTGAATCTGGTCGTCATTTATCCACAAGCCGCGGCGAATGCGATGACCAATCCGCTTGGTTGTTGGGATTGGTGGGGGTATACGGGTCCGGACTATGCGACACAGGACGGCCCGCAAGTTAAAGCGCTGCACGCTATTATCATGCGTTATCAACAGGGTAAGCTTTGACTTTTGCCTGGATACTTTTTTGCATCTACTTGATAGCGACAGCCTATCTTGGCTGGGTCGGCTACCGTCGCACGCGGGGCTTTGGCAGCTTTGCGATTGGCAACGCGGCGATGAATCCCTTCGTTGTGGGTATCACGCTGGCCGCTAGCACGGCCTCCGCAGCGACTTTTATCATTAACCCGGGTTTCATCTATATCGATGGTTTCTCGGCGTGGTTCCATCTGGTGCCCGGTTTGGTGATTGGGCTCACTACCATGTTATTTGTCTTATCCGTGCGTTTCCGGAAGATCGGCGTTGGTCAGGGTGCCCTAACAATCCCCGATTGGATCGGCAAACGCTATGGCTCTCGCTGGTTCAGTCTTTATTTTGCTTTTCTGAGCTTGTTGTCATTTGCTTTTGTCGTTCTGCTCGTTGGTGGCATTTCTATTGTCATGCAGCCGCTGTTGGGTATTAGCAATGTAACGGCGCTGATCATCACGCTTGTTTTCGTGACGGGCTATGTGTTTATCGGCGGCACGTATGCACATGTGCTGACCAATCTCTTGCAGGGCTCGCTGATGATTGTGATTACAATCTTGGTGCTCGGAAGTTGTTTGTGGTCAGTTGTTAGCAGTGATGTCAATGTTGTTGAGGCGTTGCGAGCCAGTGATCCATACCTGTTGTCGCCGGTTAAGCCTGACGCCCGTCTCTTTGGTGATGTATTTACGATCTATGTCGCTGGCTTTGTTATTGGTGCCGTGCTCGCCTGCCAGCCGCATGTCTTAACGAAAGCCCTGTATGTGAAGTCTGACCGTGACGTACGCCGTTACCTATGGGTGTTCGCTTTCGTATTCACTTTGTTCGCGTTGTTGGTATCTGTTGGTTTTGTTTCGCATTTGATCATCGATCCCGTCGAGCTCATGGATTCGACGACTGGCGCTATCCGGCAGGACTTAGTGATGACCGTGTATCTGAAAAATGTTTTTCCAGATTGGTTGTTTACGATCGTCGCTGTTGTTCTGCTTGCCGCGGCAATGTCGACGCTAGATGGCCTGTTAGTCTCGCTTTCAACCATTACGGCTAATGATCTCTTTCTTAACTTGTTGTCGTTAAAGCAGAACAAAGAGTATGACGAGAAAAAGCGGATGCAGTGGGCAATGCATGCGGGACACATCGTTCTTGTGTTGTCAGCCATTGGCGCTTTTGTCATCAATCTGTCACCGCCGAGATTGCTCGGAATCTTTGGGCAGGTGGGCGTGTATGGTCTTGCTGTCGCGCTAGCACCGCCGCTCCTGGCGGGTGTTTTGTTCAAGCAGCCGCTCATTCGGCCAGTTGCCGCGCTCTCCATCATCGCGCTTGTCTCACATTTCGCACTATTCTTTCGTGGCGCACTTTGGTTGCCATCGCTGCCGCTAAACTGGGCTAACCCGGGTGTCACTGCGGCATTGGCGGCATTGGGTACATTGCCGTTCGTATGGTTAGCGCGTGGCAAAGACTCTGGCGTCAGTGATCGCTCTTTCGACGAGCGGGTTATCTGAAGGTGCTGCCCGATCGTTTAGATCGCTTCTAGCCATTCGTTCAGAAGCCCTCGACGTTCTTCATCCGACTGAATGGCTAGCGAATTTGCCAACTGTTTGCTCAGAACTTTTCTCAGATAAAGAATAATGACATTCAGCCCAAAGTTTCAAGGTCGATGCTTGCGGTCGCAATAGCAAAAGTATTCAGAATGATCATATTGAGTCGGCTTCATAAGCGCTATCATCAACGAATGTTCAGGAAAGACCAGTGAGTGCCGTGATGACTGACCCTTTAACCCTTTTTCATCGGGTCGCCAGGCTGTTGGCGGCGTCTGGCGGTATTCTCGTCTTGGCCAGTTGTAGCTCCGGCAACGGGGTTGCCGTGACGGAGATGGCAATCAATCATCAGACGCTTGCGCCGGTATCACCGACGGCGCCAAAAGATACCGCTTCTCTAACTGAGTTGTCGGTTCGGATGCTGACATCGGATGGGCCGAACACCGGCTTGGATGCTTACGATCTCATTCGTGAGTTCGGTGGGCCACGTCCGATTGAGGCACCTGATCTCTACAGCATTAACCATCCCGGTGTTGATCATATCTATGAGGATACCGATGCCGAAGTAGGTGATCATTTTGTGTTCATTATTCATCGCGACAAGGACATGGACCGAAACCGGCAAGATAAATCTGATCGACAGCGCAATGAGATCAAGACCTATGCCAGATCAGAGAGCGCCGTCAAAGGTTTCGAGAATGAGACATTGGTCTATCGTTGGAAATTCAAGATTAATGCCGACATGACTGTGTCAAAGCGGTTCAGTCATTTTTTCCAGTTAAAGGCAGTTGGTGGGCCGGATAGCCACCCGATCGTTACGATTTCTGGTGCCAAGCGCCGCGGCGAGGATGGCATCGAAGTGCGGCATAGCGCCTTGCAGAAGTCCGAAGTGTTGGATCGTGTTGATTGGTCGGCAGTGACGGGTGAGTGGCTGAACGCTTATTGCCGCGCTACGTTTTCTGATACGGGCGCGTTTCGGTTGATTGTCACTCGAAGCCGTGACGGCGCGACCATTTTCGATATCGATATTCCGTCATTGGATTTGTGGCGAGGTGATCGTGCTGAACATTTCGTGCGACCCAAGTGGGGTATCTATCGTTCTATTTTGGATCGTGACAATCTAAGAATCGATGAAGAAAATGTCAGGTTCGCAGACTTTAGTGTCACGAAAGTCAGGCTAGATAACTAGGCGGTGACTATTTGAGTTACCGGTTACTATGCGCCGGTGGCGAGGTGGTTGAGTGAGAACCGCGCCCGGCTCTCTTTTGTCTTGCGTCGGATCTCTTCCACTTGCGATTCCTCGTTGGCCACAATCAACTTACTTAGAATACGACCGAAATGATTGTGCATCGCTTCACGAGCTGCCTTCGGGTCACGCCTCTTGAGCGATTCAAGAATCTCTTTGTGCTCCTCGACGCGCGACTGGGGTTCCACTTCGCAGATCGCCTGATAAGCGGCATGTACCTGCGGTGCATTGTTGCGAATGTGCCAAAGATTATCGAACACTGAAACCATCATGCTGTTTTGAGTAGCTTCTGAAATAGTGCGATGAAATTTCTCATCCATCATTTCGGAAACGAGCTCGCCATCCGCCGTTTCATTCGCCATATCGTAGAGCGACGTTTCCAGTTCGGCGAGTTGCTCATCACTGATCATCGTTGCCGCGAGTGCTGCTGCCTCGCCCTCGATGAGTGCGCGGGCTTCCGTGAACTCAAACGCACTGACGGTCGCATCGATGCCTTTCGAGCGCTTGGGCGTATCAAGCACATAGACGCCGGAACCGGTTTTGACCTCAACCTTTTCCAGCGCTTCGAGTGCGATGATAGCTTCGCGGACAGTCGGACGACTGACTTTTAGTCGTTCAGCAAGCTCCCTCTCGGGTGGCAGACGCCCACCTGGCGGGTATTCCCCTTCATTAATGAGCTGTTCGAGCACCTTCATGACGCTTCTGTACAGACGTTTTTCGTTGGCCATTGCTGCCACTACCCCCCATTCGCTGTGCATTGTGTCGACAGCGTTTCGACATGGATGAGTCTACCATGAATGGCAAATTGGTTAGACAAGGTTTCTACCAAAATCTATGGCCTACTGAGATTGATAACACTCAGGTAATCAGTCGTTTATGAAATGAGCAACGCCGGGAAAGGATCCGATACCGGTGCGATTGGCTAACCTTGCGTTGTGACCCGGTAACGCGAGCGCTCGAAACGATATTTGGTCAGTACGCTCGCGCAGGTCTTTGATGGCTAATGGATGTGGCGAGCGTCGCACGACAAGACTGATCAGACATGTAACTCATAGGCTGACGATGATTCACAAACCGTATCTGAGATTCGGATAAAACAGACGGGTGCGACCAGAAGGCTGTCGCCTAAAACGGGATATCGTCGTCGAAAACCGGTGTCGGTGGCTCATCAATAGGTGGTGGCATTTCCTGATCAGGGATGCCCGCGTTTTGAGCCTCTGGTCTTTCAACACGCCACGCTTTGACGTCTGTATACCAGCGACCGTTGTACTCACGGCTTTCCAGATCAAAGTGAACGGTCAAAGACTCGCCCACAGAAATATTGAATTGGTCGATCTTGTCGCCCCAAACCATGAAACAGACTTGTTTCGGGTAATCGCCCGGGATTTCGATGACGTATTCCTGTTTACGCCATCCGCCGCGGGATGAAGTGCCGGATTTTTCTTCCAGCGCATTGATGATTTTGCCTACGAGTTCCAACGTGCTGATTCCAATGTGCTTCAGATAGAAAAATACCAGCGCGCCTGAGTGTTGTCGGCGTGCATGTTCTATCGATGATAAGGAGCGTAAGTATAGCGCTCCCGAAGATCTTTGAAAGTGCATTGCTGCGTTCTTTTTTGGATCTTATCGAGTTTATGTGTCGAATACGTTCGGGGATATCAAAATTGGACTGGCACTCCTGCAGATAGTCTCTATGCTGAAGATGCAGCATTGCAGGCGATTGCTGTTGTCATTGGTGAAACACCGCCACCGGCTTGGACGACGGTGATCGATGTGCGGCCCTATTGATCAATCCTTCCGGTAAGGATTTCAGTTACAATGACAGACCAACAAAGCGCCCGTAGCTCAGCTGGATAGGCGAGCAACGGTTCGCGAAGCGAAAGCCGGGCATGCCCGGCTAGTGCCCGAGCGCCTCGAGCCTACCGGCGAGTGGCCGTCCTGTGCTCTGAGATGAGACGGGCGGGAAACGAAGATGAAAAGGTTAAATGCGCCCGTAGCTCAGCTGGATAGAGTACCTGGCTTCGAACCAGGTGGTCGGAGGTTCGAATCCTTCCGGGCGCGCCATACAAGAGAAGGTCCCGAAAGGGGCCTTTTCTTGTATGGGGTGCTTGGACAGAGATGAGAGCCTCAGGTTCGAGAGATTGCGAAAGCAATCTCCAACGAGCGGCACAGCCGCGAAGCCCGTAGGGTGAAGATCGGCAAAAGCCGATCTGAGTTAATCCTTCCGGGGCGGCTCCCGGTCATCCCTGACCTCCGCCGCACTCGAGCTTCCTGCTCATCGCGCGCCACAAAACAGAAGGCCCCGAAAGGGGCCTTTCTTGTATGCGGAGCTTGGACTGACCACCTGTCAGCACATGCACATCATGATCAAACCGGCGCGCTATACTTTTATCAGGGATTGGCATGCATTTTCGTTATATCACCACAGCGTGTTCGCGAAATGGGCTATAAAGTTTAGACGTCATTGATCGTGAGAGCCTTGTTGCGCATGAGTATGCGTAGGTTTGGTTGCTTGCGGCAGATCACATTTTCACTCTATCCCGTGACGTACGCAGAGTGACTGACGGCTCGAATGCCAAGGGAAAGACCATGCCTAAGCGACCTGACCACGAGAGTAATCGTAGAGATTTTTTGACCAAAGCCGGCAAGACCATTATTGGCGCTGGCATTGCCGGCGCCGGCGTGTCGCGAGCGCATGCGATGACGTCTAGCAAAGCTGCTGCTGATAGCGCCCCAGCCGACTATTCGACACTCAAGTACGGCAGTAACCTGTGGAACCGCGATGCTTACTCGCGGCTGGTTGGAGATCTTGACTTCGGTAAAGAAAAGTTTGGTTGGTACCGCGGCAAAGTTATGGGTGTCAAAGCTGGTGAGCCGGTTCGGGATTTGTTCGGTTTCGAAGGGTTCTCAATGGCCCGGTTGCTGGATGATGGAAATGGCGTTTACAAGAAACTATTGCGTGAAGTGGGTTTCTACACCGATTTGAAAACAGGCGAAGTGCTTGAAGAGTATGAGAACCCTTACACCGGCGAGACGGTAAACGTGGTGCCAGTTGCCAACGACCCATTCAATGTTCGACTTGGCCCATTTTTTCCTCGACCGCCTTCGTATGGTGGTCTGAATGACGAGAAAGCGGCTGCTGTCCCTGATATCCCATTCATGTTGCCTTGGCGTGAAGTTGGCAGCAGCTCGGTCTTGATGACGATTGGCATTAATCTGTTTTATCCGTCGGCACTTCAGCCAGATAAATGGCCGCGCGAGTCTTCCGGGCCAATGAACCGAGTGACGGAGATCTTCAATCATGTTATCGATAAAGACTTGTTAGCGAACCCCGAAAATACAACGGTCGAGTTCGCAGGCACTTGGACGCGAGTTACACCATGGTTGCCATGGATGTTAATGGGGCAGTCTGAAGGCCATTGCCTTTACAATTGTGAAATGGGCGGTGGTGACGGCACCAGAAATGCCATATCACAGAAAGTTTTCGACTATGCCGAGAAGCATTATCCGCTCTATTTCTCGGCGCCAGATAAGTGGGAAGATCCAAGCTTGTCCAGCTTGGAGCGCTATGCCTTGGAGCAGAAGCCCGCGCCCGTTAAATAGTGGCTAGCGATCACAGTGATCTTGCAGATTGTCATGGCAAGATTGTCTGTGGTGCTATCTCGGTTACCGATCTTGATCGATCGATTGCGCTTTATACCGAATTCTTAAAGCACGAGGTCGTCGACAAAGGTCAGATCGATAACACATTGGCTCAATTGTGGGGCGCGCCCGAGATGGTCGGTGCGCGCTTTGCATTGCTTCAGCCCACAAGCGGTTTTCGATGTTATCTCCGCCTCATCGAGGTGCCGTCGACGCCCGGGTTCAAGCCGGCTCAGACTTACGGGTGGAGCGCTTACGAAATTTGTGTTGCAGACGTGTTCGAGCTGGCCAAGCAATTAGCGGATAGCGATTTCAAGATAGTAGGTCCCCCCAAGCTGGTGGATGGCTTCAGTAGTTTTATTCCGATGCAGGTGTATGGCCCCGATGGGGAAATACTGTTCCTGAATCAGGTTAACCATTCTGATGACGATGCCGATTTGCCCATTGCCCAAAGCGAGGTGGATCACATTTTTATTGCTGTGTTGGGTACAAGAGACCGTGAATCCTGTGTCTCAGATCTTGCCAGAGATCTAGCGTTGGATCGTGCCGGGACGCATCATTTTCGCTATAGTCTGATCAATCGTGCTTTTGCATTGCCTGCAGAGACTCAACACACGATTACGATGGTGCAGCATGGTCGCACACCTTGTCTGCAAGTTGATCAGCTGCCAGACGCGGCGCAAGCAAGGCCACAACATTCGGGTTGGTTGCCACCGGGTAATTCCATGTTGACACTGGTTGTTGATAGTCTCGATGCGCTGCCGATCGACGCGCAAGCGGTTAGTCCGCCCATCCCCGTTAACGGGCCATTGTATGAAGGCCGCCAGGTTGTGACGATTCGCTGTGGTGATTCGGCGCTTCTCGAATTGGTGGCGTTGAATTAGGCTTTGGCGACGAACCTGGTAGGTATTCCAGTCTAGATTCTTCATAGGGAGAGCATTTTGAACAATACTGATAAATCAGCGATTGATCTGCCACCGCCAATCTCGGAGGCGACACAACATGATGTGTATCCAGATCTCAACCATGACGAGCGAGCCCGATTAAATTTCCTGGCTGCTAGTAATAAACTCGTAGCGGCCACCATCATGCCAGCGAATGAGTTGGCGTATGAGCAACGTGTGTTGCCGGCATTCGAGGCGCAACATGGCAGGCAGCCGAAGACACGACATGAGGTTCGGCAGGCGCTGGAAACTGACCCCTTCTATCAAATGTGGAGCGCGCTTCGTCGCAACTCCATGGAGGTTCGGCAACAAGCCGGGAGGGCATTGGTGCTGCGCCAAATCAACGAACTGGCAGAGAAAGCAAAGCGACTCAATGAAGACTCCGACAATCTGATTCTGGACGACAGCGTTGAGGTGCCATCTTATGTGCATGCTGTGGATCATCATTGCATGCCAGGCAGTTATTACACCGAACTGGTTGATGGTGATGTTTCTCCGGCAGCGAACTATGACGTCGGTTTTTTCGCCACAACCGGCGGTACGCATGGTCGCCTCGGTGATGCCCCGGGGCGAGTTGTTGCGCAATGGATCAAAACGCTCAGACCGGATTTCAAGCCTCGGCGCATTCTAGACATTGGCGTTGCCGCAGGTCTCAATCTAGTACCGATCGCACAGGCGTTTCCCGACTGTGAAGTTGTTGCGATCGATATCTCTGCACCGATGTTGCGCTACGCACACGCAAGAGCGAAAGCGTTAGGGGTCACCAACATTAAGTTCATTCAAATGTCTGGTGAAGACCTCTCGGCGTTTGATGATGAGCGTTTCGACTGGGTGATGACCAGTGTGTTCTTGCATGAGTTATCCGCCAAGTCATTGCCGAAGATTTTGACAGAGAGCTTCCGTGTTTTGCGAAAGGACGGATTGAACCTGCATCTCGAGCAGCCGCAGTACCACGATGGCATGCCGCTCATCGAGCAAGCTCTACGGGATTGGGATGCCTATAACAACAACGAACCATTTTGGTCGGCCTTGCATGCGACGAATCTCGATGAGCTACTGGTTAAGGTGGGATTCAAGCCCGACAGTATTTTCCATCAAACCCTGCATGACGACTCAGACGATGAACTGTTTCCGGCGTCGCGGCCTGATAAAGAAGAGTATGGCCGTTCAACAACGTGGCAATTCTTCGGCGCCTGGAAAACATGAAATGAAAAAGCAATCACCCAAGAGCCCATTCGACGCTAGCCAAATTGCCCAAATGGCGAATGCCAAGCCTAAGGGGAAGCGTCCGTCTTACTTCAGCGATGCGATGGCGGAACATAGTTTTTCGATAACGATGTCGTTGGTTGCCGAACTTGCCGTCGCGCGTGAACGCACGGACACCTTAGAGCGTCTGCTAGTCTCGAAAGGCATCTTTACCGACGACGAAGTAGACACTTATACACCCGACCCGGACGCTGGGCGAGCTCGCCAACAAGCGCATACAGAATACATTGCGCGTATTCTGCGTTCACTGCAGCAAGAAGCTGAGGCGCTCGCCGGCAACGATCCGACGATGCAAGATTTAGTCACCAAGCTTGGCGATGCCGATGCTTGATGCGCTCGACGCTCGGGTACAACACGTCGACCTAGTCGATGCTGTACTCGATTTCGTCATGGATTTCGATATTGATGATATGCCCGATGAGGCCGTCGAGATGGCCCAGTATTTCTTGATGGACACAATCGCCGTCGGTGTCGCGGGCAAGACTTATGACGCGACCGATAAAGCACTAGCTGCTGCCGAAACCTGGGGTGAACAGGGAACCACTCGCGTCGTTGGCAGGCCTGGTATTCAGTTGGCACGAACTTCGGCCGCTTTCATGAATGGTATGCAAATTCATGCATTGGAATGGGATGGTCTGCATGATCCGTCTGTCGTGATCGCGATGTGCGTTCCCGTCAGTGCAATGATGGCAGAACTCGATCACCGAAAGGTGTCTGGAAAGGCGTTGCTTGCTGCTTTCGTGATTGCTATTGAAGTGGGTGTGTTTTTCGGCGGCGCCACAGATGTTGGTCCCCGGTTCTTCAGACCCGCTGTGACCGGTTTGATGGGGGCTTCTATGGCGATGGCCAGACTACGCGGGTTCAATCGTGAGCAAACCATGAACACGTTAGGCATCGCGTATAGCCAGGCTTCCGGCACAATGCAGGCTCACTGGGAAGGGTCCATGGTGTTACCAATGCAAATCGGTGTTGCTGCACGTGCAGCACATATGGCCGCGGACTTAGCCGCGGCAGGTATGACGGGTCCGAAAGATATCATTAACGGTAAGTTTGGTTTTTTCCGGTTGTTCGAAGATGGTGGTGATATTAGCCAGCTCGTCGCTAGTCTCGCCCGACCACTAAAAGTGACCGAAATGTCGCACAAGCCTTATCCCGCTGGCAGGGCGACGCAGGCAACGTTGACCATGATTCGTGAGCTCAACGATAAACATGTATTTCAGGCCAGTGATATTGAGTCGATAGAAGTCGACGTGCCGCCACTAGTAATGTTGTTAGTCGGACGACCCGCATCGGTGGATATGTCGCCGTCATACGCGAGATTGTGTTTGCGTTTTGTGGCGCCGTTGATGCTCGTCGATGGTGATGTTGACCCGCGCCGTTTCATAACGACTGCATTCTCTGATCCTGCGATTACAGCGCTTGCCGAAAAAATGACCATCAATCTCGATGACAACCCTGATCAGAATGCACTTGGACCACAGAAAATGCGAATCAAGTTGTACGACGGCACGCTACTAACGGCGCAATGCAGCGAACCACTGGGATCATTGGAAAACCCGCTGTCGAGAACCCAGAGGAATGACAAGGTTCGACGTTGTTTCGAACTGGGTTTGCCCGGAGCTGATGCGCAGCCATTGATCGATGCCTGTGATGATTTGTTGGCACTCGATGACGCTCGAGTGCTGTTAGACGTTGTTGCCTAAGCGTACGATTTCAACGACCAAAATAGTGATGCCGGAGCGTATCTAAACCATGCCACTAAATAGAGAGAAATTATTGGAACTTGCCATTGCGCGCTACTTCGAGGCCTGCAACCACCACGATCTTGAGCAGGTGCTAGGCACCTTTGCGGATGACTGTTTGATGTGGTTTCCGGCAACTACTTTCCGTTACTCTGGAATTGAAGCATTGACGTTACATTTCCGAGAATTCTTGGGGACATTTAGGACGATCAATTTTCACAACTACTCGAATATCGTCGATGTGGATTCGCAGTCATTGGTGAGCTATTTCGATGTGCATTTGACCCCACATGATGGCGAGAGCATCGAAATGAAGAACTGCAATATTTTTCATTCGAATGAGCAAGGGCTATTCAATGAGATCATTATCTACAATACACAACCCCTGTCTGATGGTTTTAACGCGGGCAGCGAGTAACAGTCGTCTTAATTGATACGACGCTTCGCGCCACCAAACAATAAAAGGAGAAAGACTATGTCCCTGAAAGAGAGCATGCCAATCATTGCGAGTAGCGATGGTGTCTGGGAAGGCTGGTACCGTCACTACGATGCGGACGGCAATAAAGTAGACGAACATCGTTCGCGTTTACTGTGTCGGTTCCTTGATGAGGAGACTTACCACCAGACTAATCAATATTTTTGGGAAGATGGTCGTAAGGAGTTCAAGGACTTCCCGACCAAGATCGAAGACAATAAGCTGGTTTTCTACACGCATATCGATGGTTGGGCCGCAGAGGTACCGTTGGACACATACAACCGTACTGTGATGTTAAATTGGACACGCCACAATGAGCCCAACCAGTACTTATACGAAATGATTCAACACAGTGATTGTCGTCAGTATCGTTCACGCGTTTGGCAGTGGTTCAAACATGGGCGGTTATCGATGCGTACGCTCATTGATGAGCAGTTTGTATCATCAGATTGGTCTAAATACGAAAGTGAAGATGTTCCGGCACCAGACATTAAGTAGGAAAGCTGCCGACCAGTGTAGTAACTGCTTTACGGGCGGCCCGAACCGAGTAGGGCCGCCTCAATCAATGCCTAGATTTGAATGACAGAGTCACCGATCGCATGCAGTGGCTCCGAGCCTTGCTCCGTGATAACGACAAGATCTTCAAGGTGCACGGAACCGCCATAGCCGCTATGCAGAATAGGGCAGTCGACACTGAGCGTCATGCCCGGCCGAAGCACAATGTCTTCTCGTGGTGGAGAGCTGCCATTGCCAAAATGATCGGTGTGGTACATGCCAACACTATGCGGGTTAAAGGGCACACGGTAGCGGATGCCGTTCTCGCGCATCACGCGTTGACCAAGCGCCCGAATTTCTGAAAACTTGATGCCTGGTTTTAGAGCCTCTCGCACCCGCGGCCATGCATGGGCTACGGCGCGTTGTGCATCTCTCGCGCTTTTACGCGGCTCACCGATGAACACTGTGCGGCCATAGTCTCCAAGGTAACCCTCTGTATCGCACACACAGTCAATCAAGAAAGCCTGACCGTCGGTAAGCGTTGCGTCGTGTTGCTCGTCGCTGACATGGTCGATGACCATGAACACGCCTTGACCGCCGCGTAGCGCTACTTCGCTGTAATAGGAGGCCCTTAGCTCTTTATGCGAGACGCCGGGACCACAACGACTCAACGCCGCATGCGCCGCTTCGACGTTAACCCGTGAGCTTTGTTTCATTAGCTCGATTTCGACGGGGGATTTTATGGTTCGGATGCGACGCAGTGCGTCGTCTGCGTCGACTAGTTTGGCGTCAACTGAATGCTCAGTGAGCACATTGGCAACGCCTTGTGAATCGTAGGCGATCCGTTTACCAATCAGATTAGATTTCTTTAAAGCGCTCAACAGTGCTTCGCCGATATCCATGCTAATGCTGGAGCGATCTATCAATTGGCGAGTGTAGGTCAGGCGTTCTTCTTCGATCGTTCGCAATGCCGTCTCGCCACGGTTTTGCAATACAATCGCTTCGAGCGCGGCATCCGAGTCAGCATCACTTGACGCACCGTACAAAAAGACATCGTCATCGCTAAAACGAGCGCCGTCTGCTGCGGTGTAGTAATAGCTGAAACCAGCCATGACAAGCGTCACGCGCGTCGGATCCGCGGCGGTCACGATGGCAAGGTTGAGTGGTGGTAACCCCATCTTTGACAGAACCGGTCTAAAGCCGGTTGCATATTGGAAGTTTCGACCATCGCCCAATACCAATGCGTCGATGTTAAGCATGCGCATGACGCGCGCGGCCTCATCAGCACTCATTCGCATTCCGTCTGGAGATAGCAAATTATTGATTGGCGTTGTCGCTGCGGTGTCCCCACGGCTGACACCCGACGCCAACGCAGATACAGAACCGGCAGCGGCCAAGCCCAGAACCGATCGACGGTTTATAAGATGATCATGCGTTGCCATTTTCCCAAATTTCCTACGGCGGATGGCTGGTGTAACGCGTTCTAATACGCTCAGTGAGTAGCAGTCTGAGCACTACTCTGCTGAGATATACTCCAGGTAATCTAGCACTTGTTTCATTTTTGCCGGGTCCGATAAATCGGTTTGCTGATTCATCAGATTGCCCGGGATAAAGGCATTGCCGTCAGTGAGATATTTCGTAAGGTTGTCACGACTCCAAAAAGTACCATCCAAGCCCGCGGCGACCATCGCTTCGGAATAGCGACCATAGCCGGTTGCCGTGCCTGCCTGGCGGTTGAATACACCATCCAGATTAGGCCCCAACAGATGTTCATCGTTTTGCGCGACGTTATGGCACTGCATGCACCAGGAAGCCTCACTCGATGCAGCGGCCAGGCTTGCTTCATCCGGGAAAATATCATCTCGAGCGCGCAATGCGACTAGCGCCTCTTTTGGCTCGACAAGAACAATCTCAGCAGCCGCATTGGCATGCCAAGGTGGCAGTACTTTAAAGGCGAAGTACGGCAAGTAGAGGAAGAACAATGTGAAGAGGCCAAAGACCGGCCAATAAACCCACCTGCGTTCGTACGCCCAGGAATAGACGGCCAGCGCGGTGAGATAGAAGAAGGGCGTCATGACGTAACTACCAAAAGCGGCGATCGGATGCATTGAAGGCGGTTTCGGTAAATTGATTAGTAGATGCAAGAGTAATAGCGCAGCGACCGCATACCCGGGCTTTAGGTAGCGCCGGAGTTTGGTAAACAGAAAAACAAAAGCGATGCCAGCGAATAGCGTGACGCAGATGCTCGAGAGCGCAGAATGCATGTAACCCGATGTACCCCACGACCAATCGAGAAAATGCGGTAAATCGAAAACACCAAGAACCGGTGTTTTCTCGTCTTTTGCCCATGCTTGGGCGAGGCCAGTCAGTATTGCCAAAAACGATGAGATGAAAAACAGCGTGATTGCTGTCATGGCGCTGTTAGAGAAAGCCTTCTTAAGCTTCTTGCTAAACG
This sequence comes from Woeseiaceae bacterium, assembly GCA_045110335.1. Taxonomy (GTDB): domain Bacteria; phylum Pseudomonadota; class Gammaproteobacteria; order Steroidobacterales; family Woeseiaceae; genus CALBPI01. The sequence goes on along the minus strand of JBGCGB010000011.1, from coordinate 14,227 downwards.
ATGTACCACGCAGCAGCAACCATGCTAGAAAACTCAAGACGAGTAGAATGAAAAGCGTAGCGCCGAGACTAAGGTGCGCATGATGTAGCATCTCGCGTTGCTCACTACCCCGAATTAATCTGGGCGATACGCCGGCCCACCACTGATGCCATGCGAACAGGACATAGAAGAGCGCGGTGACGCAAAAACCAAGTTGTGCAACAAACCCTTCTGATTTTTTCTGCGTCGTCATTCAAAGTGCTCCGATCAAGTGATATTTTTTACTGCGTTGCCGCCATTAGCTTTCGTGCGCGGGACGATATGACCCACATGATTATCCAGATACCATTTCGCGATCTCTTCCCGTGTGGCAAACCAGACACCATCTTGTGATTTTGCAAAAGTCAGGAATTCGCGCAGTGCAGCTGTTCTGTAGGCACGCCCTGAAACATGAGGGTGCAAACCAAGATTCATCAAACGCCCGCTTCCGGATTCACTCGCTTCGCTGAGCAACTCTTGTAGCTCGCATTTTAGAATATCAACAAACTCGCTGTTGGTGTGAGCCCGTCGGGTCAACAACGTAAAGTCGTTGATTTCGTTGGAGTAGGGTATTGACACAATGGGGCCGCTGTCTGTTTCGATCAAATACGGTTGATCGTCATTCATGATATCGCAATAAAAAATCAGACCATTTTCTGCGATGATATCGCAGGTATTCAGCGTGCCTCTTAGCGAGGAGGAAAGCCAACCCATCGCGGGCTTGCCGACAAATTCCTGATACACCTTTAAGGTCTCTTGAATGACCGAACTTTCCTTTGATCTGTCATGGGCGAAATTGGTTAGCAATTCGCCTTGTTCGTAATTGTGTGCAACAAGCTCCCAACCCCGGCTGAGTACCGCTTCGACAATTTGCGGCACTTCCTGCGCAGTTTTCGCGTTCATCGTGCAACTCAGTGGCAAGCCCAGTTTGTCAAAGCAATTAAACAAACGCCAAATGCCGACGCGTTGGCCATACTCGCGCCAGGAGAAGTTGGGGAAGTCAGGAACGTTCCCAGGGAGCAGATCCGGGAGAATCGATGGGCCACCGGCGTAGTAGGGCTTATCGGTATCTTTGATTAGATCCCAATACTCCATGTTTGCGGTGACGATAAGGGCAACTTTTGCCCCATTCGGCCAACGTAATTGACCTCGTGCATTGATCGGCGAAAACTCGTAGCGCATGGGTTCACCTTATCGAAAGCGATATTTGAGAATGCTTGAAAAAAGCGGCCCCGAAGGGCCGGACCATGTAGTCGAGGGGGGCTTAGTCTTATTGTTATTATCTAAAGCGTTTTACGCGCCCGATTAGTCTCTGCCAAACGAGTAGTTAAGCGTGAGACCGATGCGGCGCTTGTTGCCCCAGGTTGGGACATAGGAAACAAAAAACGGACTCGGTATATAGAATGCGTTGGCAACGTATTCTTCATCGGCAGCGTTCTTGACCCAAAGCTCTGCTGACCATTTATCTCCGCTAATACCACCACGAAGGTTTAACAAGGTTCGTGAAGGAATAGTTGTGAGGTTGGTTTCTGAGACAAACTGCTCAGATTGGCCGGCAAGATCGGCACGCAGGAAATAGTTAAAACCATTCGCCAGCTCACCATCATATTGTGCACCGAGGTTCCATTGTACGTCAGAGCTTCTTGGTAGATCGTTGCCACTTATATCACCGTCGGCAGCGCAGACGATGTCATCACAGATGTTTGCCCGATCAATTCGCTGCGAAATGGTGCCGCTATCGTAAGTGGCATCAACGAAGCTGACGCCGGCGTTCAGGGTTATTGCATCCGTAGCTGCGAACGTTACGTCCGCTTCAATGCCGTTGAGCGTGGCTGCACCCAAGTTACCGATGATTGATGTGGTGAAGAACCCGCCATTGGCGGCAGCTTGTGTTACCTGCAGGTTGTCCCATTGGGTAGAGAAGATTGCTGCGTTCAATGCCATACGGCCATCCAGGAGTGCATTCTTGGAGCCGAACTCGATCGTCGTGTTTTCATCAGGAAGGTACTCGCGCTCGCTGCTAAGCAAGCCACCGGCGATTTCCTGGTTTGAACCGCCCGCCTTTGTGCCTTCTGCATACGACAAATACAGCAAGTTCTCTTCGGTGAGATTGAAGTCTGCAGTCAGCCGCGGCGTGAAGTAGCTATCGGTGTAAGCTGGCGCCTCGGACAAATCGTTATAAACGATGTTGACGCCTTTCTCCTCAATGACATAACGACCTTCCGCGCTCAAGACCCATCGATCATTGGCGAGGGGCACAGCAACGCGGCCGAAGTAGCCTGTGTTTTTGGTGTTCGTTATCACATTGTTCGACGGTAAACCGGCAATCGTTTCTGCGGTGATCGGATCGAGACTGTCCGTGAATAGCTGTCCAAAGAAGCCCGGAAGTCCGTTGTCGATATCCTCGCCGTCCGAATAGAAGAAACCCAGCATCGCATAGATGCCCGAGTCGCTCGTATAGTCGACGCGTAACTCATGCGAGTCATAATCGAAACCACCAACCGGTAGGACACTAAACGCACTGATCACAGCACCGCCAAAAAACGTGCCATTGATGGGGTCTCTATCGGAATTACCCGCTGAGAACACTTCACTTTCCATATTACCGAATTGATATGAAACGCTGATGCGTTCTGTAATGTCACCTGATATCGAAGCACGTAACATGTCTGTTTCCGAGATCAGACCATAGCCGCGTGGATCAATGAGAAAACCAATCGGATTCGTTGTTCCGGCTTCAATAGGCGTGTCGGGCAGTTCACCACAAATCGCGCGAACAGGGCCGCCGAACAGCGAACCGCCACAATCGAAGTCGCCCAGTTCTAACCGGGATTGAGCACGACTCTCTGTGTCTTGTTCGAACGAAAGGTAAGAAACTTCAACACTGAGGTTATCGGTGGGATTTGCGAGGAATGAGATACCGAATGAACTGTTGTCCCAGCCACCAATGGACTCATCGGTGCCAGGACTGACGCCCGCACTGGCTGCAGGGTGATCATTGTCCCAGTCGCCATCAAACTCGGTGATCGTCGCGTTTAGCTTGACCGCAGCTCTGCCTGGACTGATTGGGAAACTCACCTCTCCTGAAAGATCCTGTCTGCCGTCCGTGCCTACCACCAGACCAACGTCGGCGTAGAATTCGTTCAGGTCTGCTTTGCGCGTGACGTAGTTGATCGCGCCCATGAAAGCGTTTTGGCCGTAAAGTGCACTTTGCGGCCCTTTGACGATCTCGATACGTTCCATATCCAGTGTCCCAACATCCATCGCATATTGGCGGGGAATATAGACGCCGTCGATAAAGGTAGAGACGTTTTGCTCCAACTGGGCAATGGAAAATTGACTCGCTCCGCGAATAACCGGCGAGCCAAAGCCACCATTCGAATAATCCTCAAAGGTCAGTCCCGGCGTATATAGAGCAACATCTTCCAGTTCTTCGATACTTCGGGTGGCGATGTCATCTGCGCTGAAGGCGTTGATTGAGAGCGAAACATCCTGCAACGACTCTTCTGTCTTACGCGCTGTTACAACGATTTCTTCGAGGAAATCATCTGCGCTTGTCTCGGTTTGTGCGTAGACGTTGCCAGTGAACGTTGTACACAGGACGACCGCGACTGCGGCGGGCGATAGTTTAGTTGGATTCAGTTTCATGTCGTCTCCCCAGACGGTATCTCTTCGATATTGCGGCTTTCAAACTTGTAGAACGCTGAGCTTGGAAACTGACGACCAGTTGGTTAGGATCAACGCGCTCGCAAAGATTTGCGAAATCACGTTGCTGTCCTCGATCAGATTGATGTTCCCAGAATTGGCGTCCCCTCTTTCTGTGAGGGTGACTCGGGCTGACTACCTTAATTTTTGGCTAGTCGGCGTATTAGGAAAGATCGTGATGTCCGGACTCGTCGTTTCTAACTTACGTCCAGTTATACGACATTTTTTTGCTTTGAAATCGTGATATAACAAGAACGCATGGCAGTTGGCGCAATTTGCATGTACCTAGGATTCCCTATATTTCCTGCGCCTTGCAGCGAGAATAATAGAGATGGGTAATGCCGTTCTGGGGTATGCGCATGTGAGGGAATGCTGCTTGAAGCATCATGGGATGAAACGCCTCAAACCAGGCATCGTGCCGGTCTGGCGGATGCTGCAGTTTGACCCGACTTAGTCCGCGCTTAACGCGCCAGGTCATCGATGACTTTAATGAACAGGCATACCTAATCCTTCCGCACGGTGATGCCCGTATGTGACGCAAGCCGCCGAGACATCAATGGCATGCACTTCAGCTTCCGGGAACAGCTCGGCATAGAGCAATGTCGAATGTACCGACGGTGCAACCGAGATCCAGAATGCGTTTTGGTGAAAAGTCGGGCTTGTTATGTTGCAGATAATTGTAGACGGAATGTCCCATGTCGTCGTTGTTGGGGCCCATGTATCCCATGGCATAGAGATAGACACCACGGTCGTAAAGTGCGCCGGCATGCAAGACAATCCAAGCTAGATTGTTGAAACAACGTAGCATTACGGCAGCTTATCGTGAGCCTCGCGCCAATAAAGAAGTGGTATCGCGAAGCTTGCGTCTCGAAATTCAGCCGCAACGGTCAACTTATACTGCTTCGGCTCGTTGTCATGTTCATGGTATGAATAATTTGCATAGCGGTTGCCGCTTTTAGTATATGTATCTAAGCAAGCGTTTACTTGACACAATGATTGCTGGCGCCTAGCCCAGTCAGATCAGGCCGCGAGGTCTTTTTGGTGACAACCGGGTTCGCGAACGCGATGCGGCGACTTCCACGACTCTTAGGTATGAAAGCAGTTTGAATATTCGGCAACTAAAGCAATTCGTCTCTATCGCGGAAACCGGGAGTATTAGTCGTTCCGCGAAAGAACAGAATATCAGCCAACCTGCTTTGACCAGAAGCGTCAAGAACCTCGAAGAGGATCTTGGCGTTGAGCTTATTGAGCGACGCTCCAATGGTGTGTTTCTGACTGACTTTGGCCATCATTTACTGGAGTATGCTCGTTGCATTGTCAACGACTCCGAACGCGTCAGACGCGAAATATTGGCGATGAAGGCCGGTGTTCGTGGAACGATTTCTATTGGTGTTGGCCCCTCGTTTAGCACCCGATTCTTGTCCGCGACACTTGAGCGACTGTTCAAACGGGGCGCGGATTTAGAAGTGCATTTGGTAGAGGGTTTTGTAGAAGATCTTTGCGGTGAACTGCGAAACGGTTCGCTTGATGCCGTTTTGAGCCTCTTTCCCGAGAGTTTCGATAGCAGTGATCTCGCATTTACAAAATTGTGCGATGTCGAATCGGTGTTGTCGGCAGGCTCTAACCATCGATTGGCGCATTCGACAAATGTTACCCGTGCTCAACTTGCTCAATGCAATTGGGTGTTGGCCGATCAGAAGTATGTTGCGAGCGCGTTCCGTGAGTTTTTGGGTGGCACGTTAAAGCCTTCGCATGTACATCATATTCGTGCCAATTCGATTCGACTGATCAAGAACCTTGTGCTCGAGTCGGACTACTTAACGATCGTGCCCAAAATTTTAATAGAGCATGAGCTTGAAACCGAAGAGCTGGTGGTCATCGATGGACCGGTTAAGCCACTTGTCTCTGTGGGCGGTATTGCGACTCGGAAGACCGGTTTCCGCCCCGAGGGATTGGTTGATTTGATTCGCATCATTAAGGATGAGTTCAGTCTGACCCCCGACACGTTGGCTTTTCATAAGTACGAGTTGGGATAAGACGGATCTTCTCCGGACGATTTTGCATTGTTGGGAGAAACTATTATCTATACGCACACTGTGAGGACCAGTGTTTAGTCAGTGTAGTGACGAGATGGCTCAGCTAGTCGATACCACTAATTTTTTAGTGTGCGGAAAAGGCAGTCGCGCTGTTACCGAAATATATCCGTTTGATATTGCTGAGTTCTGATAGGCGCGATATCGTAAGTCAACAGCAACGCACACAGTTTGAATAAATTTGACTTGATAAAGAGTAAACCGGTGCTCCTCGACTCAGTTTGGTTGCTCCGACTCGAAAAGGTCAGCCTCAAGCAGTCGTCGCGCTGCAAAAATTCTTGCTTACCGAGTTTGCGAATACCGTAGCCACGCTTGAAATGTCGCAAGCAAAGGGATAATTATCCCCATCTGGGCGACAGTGGTTGGCAGAGCGCTATTGGCGGGACGTCACAGGTCGGAAATGCTACCTATGCGTTACCGACTTGACGGCAACACGTACGATGGGAGCGTTGATTACGACGGTCGGCCAAGAATATAGACGGCACATGCGACGACGAACGAGGCCAGATCCGCGCCCCCCTTTTTTTCCGGAGAATCGACATTATCGACGCGCCAATTTCATTACAAGCGTCTCGACTTCGGGACGTGAAGCTTGGTGTAGATATCGAAGTGCCACGATATTTCGTTTGATTTCTAGACCGTCAATTGGCATTGAAACCAGACTAGGCTCATCGGGGATGGCGCTGTCTGGCAGTATGACGACGCCCGAACCTCTCTTTGCCAACGCTAGCAGCCACTCCACGCGGTTCGAACGATACGCCGCATAGAGATTGTGCCCGCTCTCGGCGCACGTCTGATACAGAGATTCGCGCATTTCACAGTTGAGACGATCAAGCATATTTGTCTTCGAGAGGGTCGCCAGTGACACTTCACGATGATTGCTTAGCTCGTGATCGGCCGCGACAACTGCGCGGTATTCTTCGCTATACAGAGCGTCGACTCTGTAGAGCTCATCATTCGCCTCTCCCGATGTTACGGCAACATCTAAGGCGCCCTCCCTTAGACCTTCGAGAAGCCCTGGCTGAGAATCGACAATCAATTCAATGTCGGCTTCAGGAAAGCAAACGCGATATTGCTCGACCGATTTCGCAATAACATTCTGCCCAACAGTCTCCCCTATTCCAACGGAAATGGGGACACGTTCGAGGCGATTGTAACGAACAGCTTCGGCCTTGGTTTCAAGTACCTCCTTCTGAGTAGCCTCGATGTGAGGTCGCACCAACTTACCCAAAGGCGTCAGACGACACCCGGCGCGGTCTCGCAAAAACAATGGGCCGCCAAGTTCTTCCTCCAACTTCTTGATCGCTGCAGTTAGCGAAGGCTGTGAGACATAGGAAGCTCGGGCCGCCTGCGTGAAATTGCGGTGCTCACAGACAGCCAGAAAGTAACGAACCTGATTCATTTCCACACTTGTTCTCCGTCAGAACGCTCTTCTCCGCAGGCTGCGGGGGCTTTGTTGATCATAGTTTATACCTATTGAATGGTAGAAAAACAGTATTGGCCAGCACGACGCGATATCGGAAGAATACGCTTCAAAGTACATGTCGGTCTAATCGGCTCTACTATTTGAACCATTTAAAGTCACAGAGACAATAGCGAGAAACTATGAAAAGCATCAACGCATTACTACTTATCGCACTAGGCATTATCACTTTAACCACGACTGCTCTCGCAGAGGACGGAACCATGACGAACCAACAAGCAAGCTACATCCCAATGACAGCGGCGCCCCAAGCGTCGTCTAAATTCTCACAATTTCTTACTGGTGCCGCGCCGCTGGTCAAGAAGACCGAACCTGATACGAAACTGTGGTTTGCCTTGCAGGGTGAATCAGAGAACGAACTCGCCATCTTCGACATTTTTAATGACGAGGCAGCACGAGATGCACACTTTGCCGGTGAAGTCGCCAGTGCGCTGAAAGCCAACGCCACGACGCTGGTCGATGGCGGATGGGAAAATGGTGTCGTAGCGAACGTCAATCACGCCCAAGTACTGTCAGAGAAAGCCCCTGTAAATCTATATGATGCCGAGACGGCGACTTACATAAAGGTTCAAGCCGCGCCCGGTCAAGGAGATTCTCTTGCCGAGCTTTTGACCGCCGCCGGCCCGATCGTTGCGCTGACCGAACCGAAGACACTGTACTGGGTCGCATTGCGTTTGGATCAAGAGAACTTTGCGATCTTCGACATCTTTGCCGACGAATCAGGGAGAGAGGCGCACTTCGCTGGAAAGGTAGCCGGCTTGCTAAAAGAGCAGTCGCCAATTCTTGTTGCCAGTGGCTGGGAAGATGGCGTCGTGGCTAATGTAAGCAACTACACGATTCTTGCAAGCAACTAGCGACCTATCGCAGGTCCAATCGTGTCGCCCTCCGCCTGACAATGCGTTGGGCGACACGCATTCATTCAATCATGCCAATCGCTCCAACGTTAATGGCTGTATGAATCTCTACTGACTACCCCGGCACCTTTTTCAGACACACTGTCAACCTTTTTAACACTCAGTCGTTATAGAGACTATGACCTGCCTGGCGTAAGGAGTTCGTCGAGATGGAAGTGAACGATGTTCGGCATTTGAAGCAGCTCGAGCAAGAGAACGCTCGGCTCAAGAAGCTCTTGGCAGAGCGAGATCTTGAGATCGAGGTAATGAAAGAGATCAGCCAAAAAAGTGGTAGCCGCGCGCGCGCGGCGACAACAAGTCCCTTATGCGATCACGGTCTCAGGTCGTATCCGCTCTGCTCATGTCATCGAGCAGCTCTCAAAGCTGATCAGTGTGCATGGCGCTCCGCGCCATATCCGGTCGGATAATGGCTCTGAGTTCGTCTCGAGAGCGATACTAAAATGGCTTACCGATCATCGTATCAACACCGCGTTAAGCGATCCCGGAAAGCCTTGGCAGAACGGGCTCGATGAGAGCTTCAACGGGAAGTTCAGTGATGAATGCTTGAATATGGAATGGTTCAGAACGCGTGCGAAAGTACGCGTCATTATCGAGACATTGAGAAAGCAGTACAATCAAATAAGACCTCACTCGAGCCTGAACTACCTCACGCCGAATGACTACATTAAAACCTTGCCGGCAACGGCATCACAACAGACCATACTCTAGATGATGGTGGTCCAAGGAAATCAGGCAGGTCAAGTATGAAACCGATGATTGCGATTTTGACAGGGCTCATGCTGCTGTCTGGATGCGGCAGCTCAGGTGGCAACGGAACAATGTCGCAGCCACCTATTGCCAACGACCCATGGGCGCCCATTATCGAAGCCCTGGACAACGATGCCGTTACGGACCTTGCCTTGATCGTCGGCAACGCCGCTGGCGAGCAGTTTCGATATCAAAAGGGAAGTTTCGATGTAACAGCATCCTATAACATTGCATCCGCTTCCAAGTGGCTCACCAGCGCGACAATTTTGACTCTGGTAGAGCAAGGCATCATGGATCTGGCCGATCAACCCCAAGACTATCTAACGTATTGGACAGACGAGCCATCGGATCCACGCAGTGCCATCACGCTAGCGCAATTGCTTAGCTTTACTGCGGGTTTTCAGCGCTCTCCCATCGAAGGCGGCTGCATCGGTGAAGAGACCGTTTCACTAGCCGATTGCGTGGCCGAGTGGTATGCCATCGGCGTCGATGCTACTCCTGGCACCACTTTCCATTATGGCCCGGTACATATGCAAGTGGCCGCGGCGATGGCCGAGGTCGCGACCGGGCAATCATGGGGCGAAATCGTTGCACAGACATTAGCGGCACCACTTGGTGCCAATAGTCTCGTGTTTGACGGCAATAATCCTCGTGCATCGGGCGGTGCAACTGCCAATGCCATCGACTACGCGCTCTTTCTAGAAGCACAGCTAACAGGAGCATTGTTGCCGCTGACCTTTACAGAACTTGCGACAGAGCGAACGACGCTACTCACTCTCAGTTCCAGACCAGCCGCAGTGACCGCTAACAACGTCGATTGGCATTATGGCTTAGGCGTCTGGCGAGAATGCCCGGAACTCGTGTGGGACGCGAGCTGTACTGTGCGTACATTGGTATCCAGTCCGGGTGCATTCGGTTGGTACCCTTGGATCGATGCGGATGAGGGCTACTATGCTGTGCTAGCCATGGAAGAGCCGATCACGTTAACGTCTTCACCAAGCGAAGATGCGGTCAAACTAGGCGCCCAGTTACAGCCACTCATTACCGATGCGCTGCGCAATTAGGCGCTCGATGGACTTTTGATATTGACATGCGAAATTTCATATCAATACCAACAGCGCGTACGTGCTCGGCACCGTCAAGCTGTGCATCCTGATATGAAAATACTCTACATTTGTACCCACAACCGCTGCCGCAGCATTCTGTCGGAAGCGATTACCAATGCAAAGTCGAATGGCCTCATCCAGGCAAGGAGTGCCGGTAGCCAGCCTAGCGGCGAAGTGCATCCGTTGTCCGTCAAGTATCTGGGCGAAGCAGGTATCCCTACTGCTGGTCTGAAGAGTCAGTCTTGGGACGAGTTCGAAGACTTCGAACCGGACTTGGTTGTCACTGTATGCGATTCGGCGGCTGGAGAGTCTTGTCCAGTGTGGTTTGGCAAAACACTCAAAGTGCACTGGGGACTTGAAGACCCATCAAAGCTCAATGGTTCGGACGAGGAACTGGCGATCGCCTTTCGAAAAACGATCGCCGTTATCGGTGATCGCGTCGATGCGTTGTTGCGCGTGTCAGCGTTGGAAAAGACCCACTGGGCAAATGCGCTCTCAACACTTGGAGCTGCATAATAACCACGCTTGATTCATCCCTGCCGAACCTTGAAGAAGCGCGATTTCACGTACCTGACAGTCGCCATTTCAGCCGCTCTTCAATAATGGTCGTATCACCAGCGGTCTAGTGCCATCCAGGGAAGCCTTCGCTGAGGCATAAAAAAAGGCCGGGTGCGAACACCCGGCCTTTTAGTCTTACCTTTACGTCGCTGCTACTGGCAGACCGTTCTCGACCAGACTAGCTCAACTCGTCGGTTCTTGGCACGACCGTTCGCGGTTTCGTTATCGGCGATAGGCTGCGTTTCGCCACGACCCTCTGAGCTTAGTCGTGCTGCGCTGATGCCGGCATTGACCAGATAGTTCACCACTGACCGAGCCCGCCGGTCAGACAAACCGAGGTTGTAGTCTGCTGCACCACGGCTATCTGTGTGAGCGAGCACCAACGCCGTGTCGTCGCCGGACGCGCGTAGGTTGGCAACAACCTCATCGAGAATACGCCGTGAGTCTGCAGTCAATTCATCAGAATTTGTCTCGAAGGTAACGCCGTCCAGTGTCGTTTCGGTGTCTTCGCAGACCGGCTCGACAGGGGCGGGAGCGACTACCGGGGCTGGCGCTTCGATCACGGACGCAGGTTCCGGCTCGGCCATGACCATCGGTTTTGTTTGGCGTTTTCGTTCGCCGCCAAAGTACCCGCCAATACTCAATCCGACGTAATAGTGATCGCGATCATACAGGTCGATATCACCACGCAGGAACCATCGTTCTGCGAAACGCATCTGACCGCCGAGACCGGCCGCCAACTGAATGCTGGTTTGCTTCTCGAAAGGGATGCGTGAATCGCTGGCGTCATTACTAATGGCCGACAGCCCCAAGCGTGCGAACGCATTCCAGCGTGCTTGCGGGTCATTCAGCCAGCGCGCAGCCATCAGCGATGGTGTCGTGTAGTCGATGGTCGCATCAGGGATCAGTGCTTCCAACGCCGGATCAACATTACCAAGACCGGCTTCACCACCGTTGGCATAGGTCAGTTCCAGTGACCAGCGTGGTTTGAACTGCCAGCCGACGAAGGCCTTCCAGCCGCTGTCGCGTTTGTCATCCGTTGACCAGCCGCCGGCCTGTCCTTCCGGATCGACTTCTGTCAGCCCAAGACCAACACCGCCATACCAGCAGCGCTCAAACTCGTCAGCATCGGTCGTGCAAATAGGCTCATCGGCGTAGACATCCGGTGTCGCCACCAGCATCGCGCCGAGTAACAAAGGCGCAATACCGATCAACCGCTGCCGGCGTCTCAGCATGGCTATGGCGCCGATGCTGAGCAGCGCTAGCAACGTGGCTAGACCCATGGAGCCTGCGCCGCGAACCGCAGTTTCAAGGCGACCTTCCGTATCGTCAATTCGATCCGGAATCCCGTCATTATCTTTGTCACCGTTATCCGCTGAATCCGGAATACCGTCGTTGTCGCTGTCAGTGTCAATAAAGTCCGCCAGCCCGTCATTGTCAGTATCCACATCACCCTCCGTTTGGTCATTCACACCATCGCCGTCCGAGTCCAGATCTCGGAAGTTGCCGACGCCATCGCCATCAACATCATCAGCGCCTTCGAGGCTATCCGGCAGCGTATCGTTATCGCTATCGGTGTCGCGGAAGTCCGGCGTACCGTCGCCATCCGTATCAATTGGCTCGAAGGCATCATCGACACCGTTGCCATCCGCATCCGTGCCGCCCGTTACGTCGACGTCGATAGCATCGTCGATACCATCCGCGTCCGCGTCATTACCGGTTAAGGCCGGGATGTTGTCCGCTTCGCGCGCATCGTCAATACCGTCGTCATCGCTATCGGTATCACGCCAGTCGCCGATGCCATCGCTGTCGGTGTCGACTTGCGTCTCGATGACATCAGGAATGCCGTCATCGTCCGAATCGATATCCAGGTAATCCGGTAAGCCATCAGCATCTGTATCGACTGGCTCCAGCGCATCGTCGACACCATTGCCGTCGCTGTCTGTGCCACCGGTGTTGTCCACGTCGAGTTCGTCCGGAATGCCGTCGCCGTCGACATCATTGTTACTGAACGGCGGCACTTGTTCTGCCTCTTCAGTATCAATGATGCCGTCGTTGTCAGCATCGATATCGCGCCAGTTTCCAGCGCCGTCGCCGTCCTGGTCGTTGCTACCTTCGAGCACATCCGGCACGCCATCGTTATCTGAATCGAGATCCAGATAGTCGGGGATGCCGTCCATGTCCGTGTCGGTATTTTCTGCGCGTCCTTCATCTGCATCTGAAATACCATCCCGGTCGCTATCGGTCGCATTACCAAAGCCGGTCGGCATGCCATCGACGACATCCGGGACGCCGTCTCCATCGCTATCCGTCGGATCGTCGATCTGGCCGTCTCCGTCCGTGTCGAGTCCCGCATTCGGCGTATCGGCAATGTCGGTCGTACCGTCATTGTTGGAGTCGGTGTCCTGGAAGTCCGGTGTACCGTCATTGTCGGTATCCGGTACGACACCGGGACCAACCGGTGTTGAACCCGGATCAGCCTGACCGTCGCCGTCGACATCAGGCTGGCCACCTTCGATCACATCACTGATGCCATCGTTGTCGCTATCGAGATCGCGGAAGTCCGGTACGCCATCGCCATCGGTATCGACATCCAGTTCGTCGATATCGTCGGCAACTCCGTCACCGTCGGCATCCGTCGCACCAGTTTGGTCAGCGTCATAAGCATCGTCGATGCCATCGTTGTCGCTATCCATGCCCGATGGACCTTCGGCTGAATCCAGAATGCCGTCGTTATCGGTATCGACATCACGCCAGTCTGCTACCCCATCATTGTCCGTGTCACCGATGCCTTCGATGGCATCCGGAATGCCGTCATCGTCGGTATCAATGTCACGGAAGTCCGGTGTGCCGTCAGCATCGGTATCGACGGGCTCGAGTGCGTCGTCGAAACCATCGATGTTGGCATCCGTACCGCCTGTCTCATCGACATCGAATGCATCGTCGATGCCGTCACCATCGCTGTCGGTACCCGTTGCTGCTGGCAGGTTATCCGCTTCGGTGTCATCCGGTATGCCATCGCTGTCACTGTCCAGATCGATGTAGTCGGGGACGGTATCGCCGTCCGTATCGACATCCGTTTCGAAGCTGTCCTGAATGCCATCGCTATCCGAATCGAGATCAAGATAGTTTGGCAAGCCGTCACCATCGGTGTCGGTTAATACGAAGGCATCGTCAATACCGTCGCCGTTAGCATCGGCACCGCCCGTTTGATCGACATCAATGGCGTCATCGATGTCGTCGCCATCGGCGTCTTCACCCGTCAGCGGAGGCTGATTGGTTTCTTCATTCCGGTCAGCAATCGCATCGTTGTCGCTATCCGCATCTTCGTTATCCGGGATGCCGTCGCCATCGCTGTCGCCGGTGCCTTCGATGATATCGGCGATACCATCACCATCCGTATCGGTTGGTGAACGGTTATCCACATCGCCGAAGCCATCCGAGCCGTCGATCACGTCCGGGACACCATCGCCATCGGTGTCCGTCGGGTCATCGACCTGGCCATCACCATCCTGGTCGGCACCCGCATCCGGTGTGCCGTCGATGTCATTGGTGCCATCGCCGTCGGAGTCGAGGTCACGATAGTCCGACGTACCGTCGTTA
>JBGCGB010000010.1:0-95251 GCA_045110335.1 Woeseiaceae bacterium | reverse complement strand
CCAAACTTCGGCATGGGTTCGCGCGTATTCGGGTTTGGTAATTTCTCGATCACTTCCGGAATGGTGTTAATCCCGTTCATGTTCGGCATTGGCATGGTGTTCTACAACTCCCGCAACTGGATCGGTTGGATATTAGCCGGCAGCTCGCTACTGGCGTTGATCTTTGGCGTGATTGCCAACATGACGTTACAGATGACTCGCATGAGTGCATTCGATCTGATTGTAATTTTGGTGTTGCTGGTTGGCGGTATTGGATTGTTTTTGCGCTCTTTGAAGAACTTTGGTTAGTTTGGGCTCGGGTATTGCCCAGCGATCAGATTGACAAAGCACCGTTGCATAGCCGATTGCATAACCACCTAAGCCAGATTTTTCTTGGTTGGCTCTCGACTACGACCGCTAATACTCGCTATGGGCTAGACTGATTCGACCGCCCAATCGCCGTAAGCGCTGTCGACGAAATCACCTCTAACTCGGCATGATTTTCATCGGGCAACAGATATAACACCGGCACCTCGATGACATTGAAATCGCGCAGCGCCGTTAATCGCACACGCATCCGCTCGCCCTCGCCTTGTTTACCGCAGGACGCGCGATCAACGTTGCTGTTCGCGACAACGCGACCCAGCGCGGTCATCGCAGCCGATTGCAAAGCGTCCTCTTCATTGGCGGTGGCCAGATACACCCAATTTGCCCAATTCGTGGTTTCAGCAGCATTCGGGTCAGGCGTATCGCCAACGATCGCTTTGGCAGCGCTACCAAGCGCCGCCATCAATCCGAGCAAACTATCTGCAGATTTCCCACTGGAACATTCAAATAGCAATGAAGCGGTGCCGGCAGCCCTCTGCGCATCCTTGATCAAGGCATCCGGCCCTCGGGAGATCGCCTGCGGCATTTCTATCAGGCTGACTTCGAGGTTGTTGTCTTTGAAATATTGCTTCAGCCCATCTTGATAGCGTGTCGCAAGCTCGATGCAATGCGAGCAACCCAAAGACAACACCAACAATGCCGGACGACCATCCACGGCATCCTGAAAAGGCAGGCCGAATGAGCGCTGTAGCTGCAGAATCTCATCGGCTCGAACGGTTTTGTCTAGCGTTAGATCTTGAGCGTTTGCTGTTATCGCACTTAACGCCATCGCAACGGTGAATAGCACTGTCTTAAACATGACTCTACCTGTCATCGGGAACTGTGTGATTAACGATAGCACTTTGACTGTTGGCATCGCTACGCATAGCAGACCCATCTTCAGCGCAATGCGCCGTGTTACTAGAAATCGGTTCGATCCCTATTCGCTACCGTTTGCAACCGCCAGCATACCGCCCGTGACGAAATCGAAGAACGGCGCTTCAAGACGGCCAATATCCTCGGACCGATATGTGCCATCGGAAAGCGTGTCGATGCGTTTGTTATCGCACACCGCATAGAGCGTGGTGCTTAGCAAAAACTGGAAACAAGCGTGGATGCGATAGCGACTGCAATCAGGGAAAGTCGTCTCAAGCGCTTTTAGAAACCGTTTCGCATGCACGTCGTATTTCAAACTCACTGCATTCTCTCCCCAGTGCTTTTGAACGGCCAGGTGCGCCACCAGAATGCAATAGTGCTTCCAGCCGGGGCCGCCGGTTTGAGCAAACGAAAGCATCGGCCCGGCGAACGCCTCCGCGATCAAACGAACGGTATGCGCTGGATCATCTGGCTTCAGTTCGATGGGCTCCAGCAATGCCATCCGGGCGCTGGCCAGTGGCTCTATCCGTCGTTCGATCACCGCCATGAAGAGGTTCTCTTTCGTGTCGAAATGATAATTGATGCTGGCATTCCGTACGCCTGCCGCTTCGGTAATATCCCTGACCGAAACTCCGAAAAACCCCCGTTCAGCGAACAACGCCTCTGCCGTATCTAATAGCAGTTTGCGAGTGTCCTCGGATTTCTTGTAGCGCATTTTCATGACTGTCGTTTCCCGTTTTCGAGCAATTTCAGACCGTAGTTTGAAGCATAACCACTAAAACGGAACAATCGTACCATTTCTGTTGACTCAGAAACGAAACAGTCGTACCATTTTTGAATGTTCGATCTTACGCTTTACCACGCCGATTACTCTACCTGCAGCCAAAAGGTGCGCATGACACTCGCCGAGAAAGGCCTGACTTACCACTCCAGGCCCATGAGTTTTCGCAAAGAAGAACAAGTCTCAGAGTATTACTTAAAGATCAATCCAAACGGGGTCGTCCCGACATTGGTCCACGGCAATGACGTGATCGTAGACTCGTCCTGCATCCTCGAATATCTGGACGAAGCCTTCCCGGAAACGCTCCTGTCACCGCCTAGTGCATTGGGTCGCGCCAGGATGCGAAGTTGGCTGCGGTTTATGGAAGAGGTGCCAACCAAGGCGATTCGCATACCGTCGTTTCAACAGATTTTCTTGCCGACCTTGCGGCTCATCAAAACGAAGAAGTCATTTGAGACTTCGCGAAAGAAAAGAACCCTCCGCCGGGGTTTTTACCAAAAGATGAATCGCGGCGCCGGGTTTGAAACCGAAGACATCATCAACGCCAACTATGAACTGCGCACCACCGTTTCACGGATCAACGCATCGCTCCAGGATTCACCTTGGATATTGGGTGACTCGCTGTCACTGGTCGATATCTCACTCGCACCCTTGATTGATCGCGCCGAAGATCTGGGCATGACTTATCTGTGGGAGGACTACCCACTCGTTTCGGACTGGCTGGCGCGACTGCAGTCACGCCCCGCGTTCATCGAAGCGTTTTACAAGAAGAGCAGATTGTCCGAACGCATCGAATTCAAGCTGGCTGTCCGGCAGGCGCGAAAGAAAAACAAACACCTCAGCCTTTCCCATGTTCTAGCCGGTGAGACACCATGAAGTTACGTCGAGTTACACGCAGCAGCGTGGTCAAAGTTCAAGCACAAAGCCACGATCACTGGATCGATCTGGATCGCGCGGCCGGTTCGGCACCGTTCCGAAGCGCCAATGAACCTATCACGGATATTCTCGCCATCCTTAACGGCGACGCCGCTGCCCTCAGCAAGCTTCAGTCCGAGCTCGACCAATTGGAGCCGATCGACAATGAGACAGATGTCGTCATCCTGCCGTTTGTGCCCGCTTCATTTCGGGATTTCATGCTGTACGAAAAACATGTGATCGATGCATCGAGAGGATTCGTCAAACGGTTCATGCCACGAATGCTGCCGATCACCCACTTTATTGAGCGCCTGACCGGAAAGCCATTTAGAAAATTCCGCCCGCATGCTCTCTGGTACCAGCAACCAATTTACTACCTGAGCAATCACTTGAACATCGGCATTTCGGGGGACGATATTGCGTGGCCAAGTTATACCAAGGCGTTGGATTATGAATTGGAAATCGGCGCGATGATCTCTAAGCCCTTATTTAATGCTACGCCCGAAGAAGCCATCGCCGCGATAGGCGGCTTTGTGGTGCTTAATGATTTCAGCGCACGCGATATCCAAAGAGACGAAATGGACAGCGGCTTCGGCCCACAAAAAGCAAAGCACTTTGTCTCGACCATTTCCACCGAGGTGATTACCGCCGATGAAGTTTTGCCGTATCTGGATAACCTAAGCGCCAGTGTTTCGATTAATGGTGACAAAGTCGCTGATTGCCACTCCAGCGGGATGTATCACGACCTGGGTCAGGCCATCGCGTTTGCATCGAAAGACGAACAACTGCATCCCGGCGAACTCTTCGGCACCGGAACCCTGCCCGGTGGTGGTGGCATGGAAAATGACCATTGGTTATCACCGGGCGATACCGTTTCACTGCAGATTGAACGCATCGGTTCGCTGACCAACACCATAAAAAGATAGGCCCGGACCATGAAAGTCATCGATCTCTCCAAAGCCATTGCCTTCAATCGCAATGACCCCAAATTCATGCGAGTAAAAGTCAGTCACAAGCCGCACTGGCGAGCGCGTTGGTTGGTTCGCGCCTTGGGTTTGCCGTTCAAACTGATGCCGAAAAATTTCTTCGGTTGGGCCGATGACAAGATTACGCAGATGGGCGTACACAGCACGACGCACATCGATGCGCCCTGGCACTATGGTCCGAAGAGCGGTGCACCGGGTGAGGAAACAGATGCGCTAACGATTGAGCATATTCCGTTAGACAAATGTATCGGGCCCGGTGTGGTCATTGACGTGACCCATAAAGCGGACGGCGACGTTGTCACCATTGCCGACATCAAAGCCGACCTCGCTAAGTCCGGAGCAAAGATCGAGCAAGATACGATCGTACTGATACGAACCGGCAGAGACGCGCTGATGGGCACCAAGCAGTACTGGAAGCGCGGCACGGGCATGGGGGCTGATGCAACGGAATGGCTGATCGACCAGGGCAGTACCGTCATGGGCATTGACCAATGGGGATGGGACCTTCCATTCCATCATCAGATTCGCCAAGCAAAAGGCGCCAAACGGAATGATCTCTTTTGGGAAGGCCACCGGATCGGTCAACGCAAACCCTATTGGCAAATGGAGCAACTGGTGAACCTCGGTGCCTTGCCTTCGCATGGCTTCAAGGTCTGTGTCTTCCCGCTAAAACTAGTCGGTGCATCTGCAGCGCCAGCACGTGTGGTCGCGTTGTTAGATGAGGGCTAGGCTTCGTAGTGGATTAGTTTGCTGCCAGCGAAGAGCAGCTATCGCTCAAGCAAGTCGGCACTTACAATGACGTTTAGGTTTCCAAGGTTTCTCGGTTGGAGAGGCCATAACGGGAAGCACCCATTGATTTAATGGTGCCGGCACACGGATTCGAACCGCGGACCTACTGATTACAAATCAGTTGCTCTGCCAACTGAGCTATGCCGGCTTTGTCTTGGGAAGACGTTGTCGTCCTTGCGACGACGAGGCGTAGTGTAAGCCCGAAAGCAACGTTTCGCCAGTGATCTGTGTCAAATTTCAGCGATTTGGCGGACAGATGGCCGCATTGCCGCGTAAGACCTTGTCATTGCCGTAACTATCGACCAAGGCGCTGCCCGCCTGGCCGTCTTGCAGCTTGATATCCAGCCAGAAAACGGTGGCCTCTTTCGAGCGTCCTGTCATCTGCGCTTCTACGCCAATGCCCTTGGCTTGTAGCTCAATGCGTTCGGCGCCCGACAATGCCGAGAACATGCCCAGCGAGATGACATCTTCGCCCGGTGCACCGGCCATCAGGATGGCGTCTTTCAAACCGCCGTCTTGTAGCTTTTGCAGCAGTGTTCTCGCCTGCCCGCGCGACGGGATGTTGTCGACATAGACCCAATGGCCCTGAAACACCTGGCCCTGCGTTGCACGCTGCGCCACCGCATAGCCATCATTCAATAACGTCGCGAGTTCGTCGTTGGCTGTATCCACTTTCGGGAATGGACCTACACTGATGCAGGCACGGCCTACCGCCGATGACAACGTCTTGGCCGGTGCTTCAGGTGCCGTGTCTACCGCCACGGTATCGGTCTGCGGTGTTTCCGACACTTCGCGGCCGGCCAGTGCGATGGGATCGCCCAGTTCAGCGCGTTCGACAATCGTCACGCCCGCATCCGGCTCGTGGACCCAGTGTTGCCATGCGAAAAACAGGATGTTTGCGAACAGCAACATCAAAAACAAATTTCTCATGCGCGAAGCCCCGCGTATATCGCTAGTCCGTCCAATACGAAATTAGCATGAAAATCATCGGCGCGGTTCAAACTTGCGGCCAACAAGGCGCCATCGCCACCGGTAAAGGCATAAGCCAGCGACGCCGGCCCAACCGACATCAATTTGGCCAGCTGGGAAGCCGACCGTTGCACCGCGCCCGCTGCGGCCGTTAAGGCGCCATTGCGCACGGCTTCACTGGTCGAGCAACCAAACACTTCTTCTACGGCTTGCGGATCATCGACAACGATATTCGCCGTGCGTGATGTCAGCGCCGTTTGCATCATCGTGACACCGGGAATGATATAGCCGCCGACATGCTGACCGCCGCCGTCCAGCGCATCGATCGTTAATGCTGTACCTGCATCAATCACCAATGCCGGCCCTTTGGCTAAGCGGCTGGCTGCCAACACGGCCATCCACCGGTCAACGCCCATCCGCGCCGGATCATGATACGCACAGCGTACGCCGGCATGTGCATGGGTGGTTTCCGCCATCGTCACCGGCACGCCCAATTGCGTCAGCTCGGCTAACAACGTTTGCGTCGCATCAGTGCTGGCGACACTGCAAGCGAACGCCTGATCCGCCGCTTCGGCAAACCGCCAACGGCGACCGTCATCAATCTCTGCATTGTCGATGACACCGGTGCGCGTGATCGCGTCATCTTCCCAAACGCCCCACTTACATCGGCTGTTGCCGACATCCAGCAAAATCGTTTTCATCGCTGGGCACGCATCGACGTCATCAGGACGCCCCGCTCCAGGCTAGCGGCGTTACTTCGCCGCTATCGATCTCTCTGATTTGACCGTCTTGCATATCCACCACGCGTAACCGGCCTTTCTCATCGACGTCATCACAACGCAGCATGCGGCCTTCCAGTTCGGCGGCGCGGTCGCGCAACCAATGTCGCCGGTTGAATGCTTCAACCGTCTCGGCCAATGTCGCTGCCGAAAAGCTGGCCAGTGTTTCGACCACTTCCGGAATCATCGCTTTGGCCAAATCCACCAACGAGATCTGCAATCCGGTGCTGATCAAATCAGCCGCACCGTCCGACCAGGCGTTCGCCGACGTCGGATCGAAGCCATCCGGTAAATCCAGATTGATGCCAATGCCCGCGATGACTCTAAAGCCATCGGCACCAGCGGTGGACTCCGCGAGAATGCCGCCAAGTTTTTGATCTTGCCAAACAATGTCGTTCGGCCACTTCAACATGATCTCGCCACTGCCGAGCGATTCCAGCACACGGCCAACGGTCACGCCCAACGCCAGACTGATCGCGCCAACATCGGCAGGCATCGTTTCATACTGATGCGACACCGACAAACACAAGCCACTTTTCGCCGGCGCTTGCCAAACTTTGCCAAGCCGCCCGCGTCCTGCGGTTTGATGCAACGCCAACACGGCTTCGGACTGCCCCACCGCTAACGGCGCGCGTTCTTTCAGCCAGGTGTTGGTTGATGGCAGCGAGTCAAAGACATGCACGGCAGACAGCGCCGACACGTCCGCGGTCGCGTCATCAAGCAGCGGCTGAATCGCCTCGGCCGTCATGATTTTTTAAACACCATCAAACGCGTATTTTGCGATTCGGTGCCCTCGCGCATGCGTTGAATGTTGGATCGGTGCGTGAACACAACGAACACCGCCATAACGATGCCATAAGCGATCAATAGCGTCGCCGAAGGGCCATAAACGGCCAGCGCAACCAGCCATGCCGCATGGCCTGTGATCATCGTCGCCAAACCGACGAATCCGGTGATCACAATCGTGACAATCCAAACGACCAGCAGCGGTATCACGACCACTGGTGCCAGCACTAAATAAGTACCGACCAACGTGGCCGCACCTTTGCCGCCACGGAAGCCATAAAACACGGGATAGCAGTGGCCAATCACAGCGAGCGCTGCACAGGCGAATGGTAACCAGGCTGGCACTGGCGCCGTGCTGATCCAGGTCAGATACGGAATCCAGCCCGCCGCGAGCGCGCCTTTGCCGATATCAATGACGATGACGCCCAGCGCGAACAGCTTGCCCTGCGTGCGCAGCGCATTGGTACCACCGGCGTTGCCACTGCCAACGGTGCGGATATCCACTTGGCGCAGGCGCCCCAGCAACAAACTACCCATAATGCAGCCGACCAAATAGGCCAACACCAGTTTGAAAATCAGATCGATCATTCCGACATTATCCCACAGCTTTCGGTGCAGGCGCCTGTTTGGAACCGATATAGATCGCCAACATCGCGATGGCGGCGCCCAGCAGCTCCAGCGGCAGCATCTGACGGTCAAAAATCAGTACATCCCAGACAAAACTGAGCAAAGGCTGCAGCAGCAATGACAGCCCCACCAACGCAGCCGGCACCTGCGCCAGTGAACTCGCAATCAACAACCAGCCGAAAACGTGCGCCAACACCCCGTAGCCGGCCAACCAGCCGGCATCGGCCAGCGTTGGGATCGCTAATGAAGTGCCTTCGCCGAGCGCGACGAAGAACAGCAATACAGCGGAAACCAGCGATACGATGGTGAGCTCACGCGCGGGTAACACAGACTGCTGTGCATGCACCGAGATGGCCTGAGCCTGGCGAAACGACATCAAATAGAACGCATAGCTTAGCGCGGTCAGCAAACCAAATAAAATGCCCCAACGGTAGTCATCACTGAGCGCATCCCAATCCAGTCCCACGATCAACGCCAGCCCAAACAAGGCCAGCGGAATCGACAACACCTGGCGTAACGTGGGCTTTTGGTTCAGCAAGAAAAACCCGGCGGCTGTCATGATGAAGACCTGAAAGTTACCGATCAGTGTCGACAACCCCGGGCCCAAATAGATAACACTGCGATGCCAAAACCAAAGGTCGGCAGCAAAACTCACCGACGCGATCAACAGCCAAATGAACACGGCTTTCCGCGGCCAACGAAAGCCTTTGGTGATGAGCAACCAGGCCAACAACACGACGCCACCGATGGCGACGCGATAAAACGCACTGGTCGTTGATGACACCGACACCAAGGCGACAAATACCGGTGAGAAACTGATCACGGCGGCGCCAAGCAGCAACCGGAATTGAGGGTTCAGCAAGAATCGCATCAGGGATTCTCTAACGAGAAAGCAACAACCGTGTCCGAGACCACCTGCGACGCACGCATGCCGCCAATCACGGAAAACACGCCATCCGATGTTTCGATCAAGCCGCGATGATCCATCGTGGGCGTCACAGCAAGCGGTGACTGCTGCCATGAATCGGCTGCAACGTCATACCAAAATACCTGGCCGGATGGTGCCGATGGATTGCCGTCGTAACCGATGCCGTTGTAGTTGTAAGCGTTGCTACTGCCGCCGGCAAATACGATCGCGTTCATCGCTGTACTGCCTGTGGCCGCCATACGATACAAAGCCGGCCCAGGATGCGATGGCAACCGGTGCCAATCAATGCGTCGTGCATCGTCGCTGCGAATGACGCCCCGAAAGCAAGCGTCGGTCAGCGCAAACTGGCGAGGACCTGCCTCGGCCACTTGCACGGTCACGCCATCGCAAATCACCATCGTGTCACCGACGATGCCGCCCGCATGACCAAAAACGGACTCACCCGGCCACGGCGTCGCCTGTACCCAGGTGTTGGTTTCAATATCGTAGCGCTGCACAAGATTGACGTTGGCGAGGTCATGCCAACCACTAACAAGATAAAGATAGCGATCCTGGTAACTCACCACGACGGCATCATCGACCGGGATCGGCATTGGCGCGAGCGCTTGGAACGACTTTGCAATGGGGTCGTACGACCACACAGCCGGCGTCGACACTTCCGCGCCATCGTCGGCGACCGTATAGCCGCCCAACACATACGCCAATGGCCCCACACCAATAGCAACAGAGGCAAGTCGACCAATCTTGTCCGGCAGTTGTCCTGCATCGGTCAATGCCTGGTTGGATCCCCGACGCTGGAACACGCGCGCATGAACATCATCATGCGTTTTGCCATCACCAAGACCGGCGAAACTGACCAGATAGGTATCAACGTCCGTCTTAACCATCGCGACCGCGTTGTTCGTTGTGGCCATCGGCAGCGTAGCCCCTGCGCAAGCACTCAACGAGGCGGTCACCAGCGCCAACAACCGGGTTGTCCATTGCATGTATTTCATGCGCGCATTGTAGCCGCTGATGCCCGCCGTTGCTGATGGATTGGTGTCGTCCGCATGTGAATGATACGCTCCGAGGGTGTGCTGATTTGTCCAGATAAGGAACGTTCTATTCATGAATAGGCTTACTCTGGCTGTCGGAGCGTGGCTCGCACTCAGCCTGACCCACATTGCCATTGCCAACCCGATCTCCGTACAGGACCTCTACGCGCCGGTCGAAGACCGTCAGTTCAGCATCTCGCCGGATGGCCTCACGATTGTGAACACCGCGGCGCTCTCGACCGAGAATGCGATTCGGTTTACCGACACCGAATTCACCGAGGTTCGCACCACCACACCAACCGGCGATCTGGCCCCACGAAACATCCAATGGGTAGATCGCAAGGTTGTCAGTTTCGAGGCCAAAGGACGGATCTTTTTCGCGCGTATTGACGGCAACACTTGGGGGCAAGTGCTTTCCAATTTGTATGTGGAAGACGGCAAACTCAGCTCGATCGGCGAACTCAAACGCAGCTTGCGGAGTTGGCGTGTGGCACACACGTTGCCGGACAATCCTGATGAAATCATCGTCACCGGGTTCAACGCACGCGGTTACAGCAGCGTCTATTCACTGGACTTGGAAACATTGCAGCCTACGGAGATTATCAGCGGCAAGAAGCTCAAAGCGGATGCCTGGCTGATCGATCGGAACGGCGAAACGCAAATGGCCATTCGCGAAGACAAAGGCGCGGTCAAATTTTATATCCGAAACGATCAAGAGAAATGGGTTGAACACGATGAGTTACACGCCGACAAGTCGTTCAAACTCAATTACGACGGCACGAGCTATCTCGATCGTCGTGCCATCGTGCTGGAGTACGGCTACGGCGGTGACCAACTTTTGGTGGCCGAAAACCTAACGACGGGTCGCTTCAGACTCGTTCAATATGACCCGAACCAAGGCGAGATCACGCGCGTGCTCGTCGACGACGAGCGCTATGACGTGGTGGCATCGGCGTTCCATCAACCGACACTGCTTTGGGATGACGAGTCCTCTACGCTCGTAGGCGTGCACTATGTGCAAACGCAGTTTCAAACGGTGTGGCTGGATGAGACGTTCGCCGATTACCAAATGACGCTGGCCAACAAATTCCCCGATGAGAAAGTCACGATTGTCGATTGGTCTGATGACCAAAGCACGATGATCTTTCACGTGGGGCGCGGCAATACCGCCGGTCGCACGATGATTTATCGCCGCGATGACGATGCTATCGAACTACATACCGAACACACACCAACACTGGACAATGCCGAACTGCCCATACCATCGGTGGTGCAATATACGGCGCGCGACGGCCATGAGATTGAAGCCTATCTGACGCTGCCCGCGGACGGTCCGACCGAAGGTTTGCCGTTGATCGTGCGCCCCCACGGTGGCCCCTGGGTTAGATCGGTAGGTGCACTGGATAGAGACAGCCTGTATTTCGCGAGCCATGGCTATGCAGTACTCGATATGAACTTCCGCGGGTCGACAGGCTATGGCCGAGATCACTTGTTGGCGGGCTTCGATCAGTTTGCGTCGTTGATGATCGATGACATCGCCGATGGTGCGCGTTGGGCAACAGACAGTGGACTCGCTGATCCCGAGCAGGTCTTCATTATGGGTTGGAGCTACGGTGGCTACGCGTCTTTGATGAGCGCCATCCGCTACCCGGAACTATACAAGGGCGTGGTTGCTGGGGCCGCACCGATTGATATCGGCATGCAAATCAAAAACTACAAGAAAGAGAAGGCGCATCTTGCGTATGAACTTTGGCGAACCGTACTCGGTGATCCAAAGCGTGATAAAGAAGCGCAACAAGCGATCTCACCGCTCTATCAATTGGAATCCTTGCAAGCACCGACCCTCGTGTTTCATGGTGACGATGATCAAGTCGTTTCGGTCGAACACGCAGAGGCTTTTGAAAAACGCATGAAGAAACTAAAACGCAGTCCTATGGTCAAAATCATGCGTGGCGAAGGACACGGTTTTCAATACATCGCGAACCGTGTTTATTATCTCGAAAACGCATTGGCGCATTTTGAATCGCAACGAACCCGGTAACGCAAGGACAGCGACATGCAGATCTCAAGGCTTTTTGGTGCATTGGTTTTATTGATCGGATCCATCGGATTTGCGCAAGCACAACAAATCTCAGTTAGTACAATTCTCGGAAACTTCGGTCATTACTATTTTACGATCTCGCCAGACAATCGCCATGCCGCCTATTTGACCCGTCAGCCCGGTGATAACGAGATCCGGATTGCCGATCTATCCACGATGGAGATAGTCAGCAGATATTCGTTGCGCGAATACGCGCCGTCAATGCTAGTTTGGGCGTCCGAAGAGCGCCTGTTGATGAGTGGAGGTGGCATTTTCAGTCTGACGACCGGGTCCGATCCCATTCAACCACTATTCTATGGCTCAGAAAAAGACGATGATCGCGTTTATGCCAAATCGACGTTTCGAAAATATATGGACGAATGGCGGCTTCGACACGTATTACCTGAAGATGACGAGCACGTACTAGTTGAGTCATTTGATAGTTACAACATATCTCGTCTTCACAAACTCAATTTATTCTCGGGAGAGCTGACCGATTGGATTTCCGGTCGTGACTTACAGATAAAAGGTTGGTTTCTTACACCCGACGGTTTCCCGCGTGTTGGTCATCGCATCAACGGCGACGATCACAAGTTCTACCTCGTGGATCGGGCTACAATGATTCTCACTGAACATGATAAGCAATTCCCAGCCGGCCAAGCGCGATTCAATTATGTCGAAGGTTCAAGGTACCAGCGCTCCCATGCACCTTACGCAGTGTTGGACGGTGGCAACGACATGGCGGTTACAAGGCTCAATGACAACGGTCGATATGAATTGGTCAACTATGATTTGACGACGGGCCGTGTAAACGGCCTCCTGATGACAGACAAACGCTACGACGTCGGTACGGACGTAAGCCGGACATTTGTAGAGATCAATGGCGATAACTCAGTCGTCGGCATCGGTTACCAAACAGATCGTTATTTACAAGCCTATTATGATGCAAATCTCCAGGCGCTTTACCAAGTTGTCAACAACGCCTTACCTGAAACACAAAATATTATTTGGGATGTGTCAGAGGATCGCCAGTTCGCCATTGTTCAAGCAAATTCGCCATCAACCGCGCCTGATTGGTTTTATTTTCACGTTGATAGTCAAACAAGTGTACTCATGGAACGCGGTATATTGTTGGGAGAAGCGCCGAAGAAGCCGAGCGCCTCGTATGGTCAAGTCATGACTAGCGACGACACGGTGATCGATACCGTAGTCTTGGCACCGCATCCCGATATCCCATTGAGAGGACTCGTCGTCTCATTAACGACACGACATGGCGACCGGGATCATTTTGATTGGAATACTGATAACTTCTTTCTGGCCAGTCGTGGCTTCACGGTGATTCAATTCAACCCCCGTGGCTCGCTCGGCTATGGTCGGGAGTTTTTTTATGACGGACTCGCAAACGGTCTGGAACGAATGTTCAGTGACATCGCCGACGTTACTCGATGGGCGACGGAACAAAAACTAGGCGGTAATAATGGTGTGTTTTTGTACGGACGCGAAGATGGTGGAACTATCGCGTACAACGTAGCAACAAGATATCCCGATCTTTACGATGCAATGGTGACCTATCATGCTCAAGTTGATCCGTCTCGGTATCAAAAATGGTTAAGAAAAAACGACTATGATGCCGACGCACGCTTCTGGACGATGATCACCGAGGCAGCGAACAACAGCAAGAAAACACTGGACCAACTTGCTTTGAAGTCGCAGCTGGAAGATCTGAGAACGCCATGGCAAGTCTTTCATCACGAAACAAACCAAATCACTGATGGCAAGACGATGAAAAAACTCATCGAGAAGGGCAAAGACCGCGATAGTGAGATTACTTATCGCAATATTGGCGCCCAGCAAACGATCGATCAATCGCGCGACATGCATGCGCTGTTTCTCGATATGACCATCAAGTTCTTCGACCGCCATGGTGATTCTGCCGGTGTTATTGAGCTGAATTAGATATCACGCATTTCGAAGCCATTCAGCGCAGAAGATCATTCGATCAATTGAACAGAAGGCAAAGGACCACTATCGTCATGGTCAATGATTCAGCCTCCTGACGCGAGGCAACCGCCCTCACCCGCTGACAATTAGCGTTCTAAAACAGTGGTTTAGATACATCAAAAACCGATTTCCGTGGCTTCGAAGCTTGCAAAGAGCGTTCATCATCTTCTTGCATTTAGATATTTATCTAAATATCGTACAACCATGCAAACGCAATCATTATTCAAAGCACTGGCCGATCCGACGCGACGTGAAATTCTCACGTTGCTCCGGGGTGGCTCGATGGACGCCGGCGACATCGCTAAGGCTTTCACGATCACCAAAGCGTCGCTCTCGCATCATTTCAACTTGCTGAAACAAGCTGACTTGGTACGCACCGAACGCCGTGGCCAACACATCGTCTATTCACTGAACACAACGGTCATGCAGGACGCCGCTAGCCTGTTGATGAACTTATTAGACCCGAAAGCGGAGGAGTCCACTCATGAACAACAAGACAGCTAATATTTTGAGCTTCGCCATCATTGCCGTATCAGCGGCCGCCAGCGCAATCGTTTATCCGGAACTCGCTGATCAAGTACCGACGCACTGGAACGCACGCGGCGAAATCGACGGCTATTCCGGAAAACTCACCGCCGCCTTGTTGGGTCCTGCCGGAGCACTCGGACTCATGCTCTTGATGTGGGTCATCCCGGCCATTTCCCCGAAAGGCTTTAAGACTGAAGAATTCCAGCCCGTCGTTAACATTTTCCAAGTCGCGATGGTTGCGTTCATGGCAGCCATTGGTGCCATCATCCTGATGGCCGGCCTGGGACATGAAGTTTCGATGGAGCGATTCATTCCGGCAGGCGTCGGCCTGTTGTTCGTCGTCTTGGGTAACTACCTCGGTAAAGTTCGTAAGAATTTCTTCATCGGTATCCGCACGCCATGGACGCTCTCGAGCGATGAAGTCTGGGCCAGAACACATCGCTTAGGCGGCTACCTTTTCGTCTTTGCCGGCATCGGCATGATGGCCGCCGGACTCTTCCTGCCGAGCGTTTGGGTGATTACCTCACTGTCACTGGTCGCCGGTTTGGTGCCGGTCATTTACTCGTTCTTTGCTTATCGTCAACTGGAGGGCTTTGATAATGAATCTGCTTAAAAAGACCCTATGTTTGAGTCTATTGACGGTTACGTCCGCGGTCTCTGCAAAAGAGACGCCGGTCTCTATCACGGTTGATAAAATCCAACTGCACGGTACACTGAGCACACCCGATCATGGCAAAAGCGTCGCATCCGCGGTGATCATCGCAGGCTCCGGACCGACTGATCGGAACGGTAACTCGCGCCTGCTGCCGGGCAACAACGATAGTCTAAAAATGCTAGCGAATGGGCTCGCCGCACAATCAATCACAACCCTGCGTTTTGATAAACGCATGATTGGCGAAAGCACTGACCCTACGTTGAGTGAACCCGAGCTGCGATTTGATCACTATGTCAATGACGCCATCGAATGGGCGAAACATCTCGAGCAAACGAGTGATCAGCCGGCCTGGTTAATTGGCCACAGCGAAGGCGCGCATATTGCAATGGTTGCCGCTGCCGAGCGTGATTTCGCTGGGCTCGTTGTTTTGGCCGGTCCGGGTCAGCACCCGGCGGATTTAATCGCACAACAGTTATCAGTGCAATTGCCCGCACCGTTGTTAGCGCAGAGTAAAGACATTCTTACGTCGCTGCGAAACGGCGAGACCGTCGAGGACACACCGCCCATGCTAGCGGCGCTTTTCCGACCCAGCGTTCAACCCTACGTGATCTCATGGTTTGCGCATGATCCGGTAGAGACTTTTGAGTCCGTTGAAGAACCCGCGCTGCTTGTTTTCGGCACAACAGATATTCAAGTACCCACTTCGGATGGTGAGCTCCTTGCTAACGCTCGCGACGATGCCAAGTTTGCCATCATCGACGGTATGAACCACATTCTTAAATCCGTCGGTGCAGACCCATCGGCTCAGCAAAGTAGTTACGCCGACCCGTCATTGCCATTGCACGACGCATTGATTCCTACAATCACCGACTTTGTTTTGGCACACACGCGTTAAAGGCGTCGGCAGACCCGCACAATAAGACAAGACCTATAACCCGTAGTCGTCGCGTCAATCTTCGGCTTACGGGTGCGTCTGAAACGCCGGGGATCCATCGTCGATAGCATCGACGGTAAGACCGCTGTTTGCAGACGCTCAACGACGGCTGACCAACGAGGTAACAGCGACGGCACAGCAGGTTAACGTTGCTGCGCGACCGGCGCGGGTTTTTCAATCGCATCGGTCCATCCCAAGACCTCAACAAGCTGCTCTTTCGATAAGGGTCTTGTCAGTACCCCAACGCCAGAATATTGATCAACGTCATCGCCCTCGCCAACAAGAAGCCAGGTCGGTACTTGTTCGACGATCGATGCCCAGTCGGACGATTCAATGCCAACAAGACTATCGTCATCGACGACCAGGCCACCGGCATCGCTCATATCTTGTGCTCGTGGCACCGACTCGGCCGTACGAACCTCGATGCCGAGGCTTGTGATCATCCGCGTTGTGACTAGTTGGGAAACCCGATCCGAGTCCACCACGACTACCGGACCCGAACGCAGCACCGACAGCGTTTGCTGACCGGTTTCAAGCGGAAAGGCCAGCGTAAAACGGGACCCTACGCCAAGCTCACTGGTCACTGTCAATTCGCCACCGAGCAGCTCACTCATCTGTTTGCAAATCGCCAAACCCAAACCAGTGCCGGCAAACTTCTTCGTGGACGAATCATCCGCTTGGCTGAAAGCACCAAACACATACTCCAGGTTATCGGCCGAAATACCCATGCCGCTATCGGCGACGGCAATTCGCCAAAGCTCATTGCTTTCGTCCGGCCCATAAACCGAAACAGTCACCCGACCATGCTCAGTGAACTTGACCGCATTGCTAACAAGGTTACTGACGATTTGTTCAAGGCGCCCCCGATCCGAGTGTATACGCTTTGGCAAATCATCCGGATAATGTAATGACAGTTTGACCGGTGCGTCAGCGTCCATATTCGCAAACAACGCAATGACATCTTGCAACATACGGTTGAGATCAAAATCCGCTTTCACGATGGCAATTTTGCCGGCATTAACTTTAGTGAAATCGAGAATGTCATTGACGATTCGCAACAGAGACTCACCCGAGGTTCTAAGAATGTCGATCAATCGCTTTTGGCTGTTCGTCAAATTGTCATGACTGAGCAACTCGCTCGTGCCGAGAATGCCATTGAGTGGCGTGCGGATCTCATGTGACATGTTCGCCAGGAATCGACTCTTGGCGGAGTTTGCGGCCTCGGCGATTTCCTTGGCTTCGAGTAGCGCCTCCGTGCGGCTTTCAACCTTTTCTTCGAGGTTGCCCTGATACGCACGTAGCTCGGCGTCCTTGTCTTTAAGCTCACCAATCAATCGATCAAGACTGATACGAATGTCATTATTGATCATGCTGATCTTACTGCTGCGACTAAGTAGCATGATGCAACTCAAAGCAACCAGCATTCGCTGGGGCACGGTCTCGATTGGGAATTGGAACGTCGGCATCGTCATCATGATCGCGATCAATCCCACGCCAAGAATAGTCAATCCAATCTCATGCTCACGCTTATTCAACCGCAGTGCACCGTACCCGATGGACACGAACAGTGCACCGAAGCAATAGAAAAACAATGGCGGTAGTAGCCACGCGAACAGAACTTGCGTTGAGATTGTGAAAGCCAATTGCCAGGTCGTTAAAAACGGGTTTTCAAAACGGCGTGAGAAACCGCTGAAAAACAGGACAGCCAGCAGCGCGTAACCGCCCGCACCGACGGCACCATACAACAACGCGTAAGTCAGCGAGATCTCGACGCCGGCGAACCAAAACGCGACGAACAATAACGATGAAACCACATAGAACATACCCATCGTCAGGCAAATACGCTTTGCCATATTCTCGAGTTTATCTCGTGCCAAGTTTGAGCCGAGCTTTTGCGTCACTCACCAATCCCCGTTTATCGTCCTGATATTCGCTGCCTTACCGATCTTTTAGCGACCGGATGTGCGGCAAACTTAAGTCTGATTCTCCTGCGCGATACGCCACCAATGAGACAATTTTTGCTGCAAATCATCTAAAGAATAGGGCTTGCTCAAAAAATCATCCATCCCCGCTTGCAAACAACGCTTCTTATCCGCTTCCTGAGCGTGCGCCGTGACGGCAATCACGGGCATCGATCTGACGGCCTCGACTTCCGCCGAGCGAATCTTGTCAGTCAGCTCAAACCCGTCCATACCAGGCATTTGACAGTCAATCAGCGCCATAGCGAATCTGGACGTAGCCAGCAGCGCCAATGCTGCCGCGCCGCTGTTGGCCACCGTGGTGTTGCAACCCAATAGCGACAGCATGCGAGTCGCGACCACTTGATTAGCCTCATTATCTTCAACCAACAAGACTTCGGGTGCGCCCACCAATGGCGACGGACGGTAACGGGTTTCATCTGAAATTTCGGTGTCAGCAGCTCTCAACGGAATTCTCAAAGACAGTGAGCTGCCGGTTTCCCGCCGACTTTCGGGAACCAATTCCGCCCCCATCCGTATGGCAAGTTCACGACTAATAGCGAGCCCCAGTCCGGTGCCGCCATACTGGCGCTTTGTGGAATAGTCGACCTGACTGAATGCATCGAAAATGGCCTCGAACTGCTCTTTTGGAATACCCACGCCGGTATCGTGAACAATCACTTCCCAGATCAACGATCCAGCAGCGACGGGCGCGATAACCCTCACGCCAACTTCGCCAGATTCGGTGAAGCGAATCGCGTTACTGAGCAAGTTGCTGACTATTTGTCGGATCCGACCACCATCACCAACCAATACGGTTGCTGCTGTTTCCGGCCATTCAAAGGTCAGGCGAATCGGTTTGTCTTCAACCGTTTTTTCAAAAAAGTGCAGCGTATTCTCGAGCAGTTCTCGAAGATCAAACGCGGCTTCGCAAATGGTCACGCCATCCGATTGCAGCGTGGAATAATCCAACACATCATTCACCAGCCGCAGCAGCGACTGACCGCTGCCAACGACCACATCAGCGAGTTCGCGCTTTGCATTGTCCGAGAGCGTGCTTTGCAACACTTCTCCCGCACCTAGAATGCCATTCAGCGGCGTCCGAAGTTCATGCGAAATGTTGGCGAGAAATTGTGTCTTCGCTTTATTAGCCGCTTCGGCCTGCTCCATCGCCGACACCAAATCAGTGGTGCGTTCCACAACCAACTGTTCGAGTTCCTCGCGGTGGCGCTTTAACTCAACATCCTGATCAAATAGCACACGGATCATTTGGCCAAGCCTTTCCGTGCTGGCATTCAGGCGACGACGGATTACGCTCATTTCAATGACGATCTCGGACGTACGCCAGAGCAACATTGCTGATGCAATGACCGTGACCAGCCGTTGCGCCGCCGTTTCCAAAGGTAGCGATTCGACACCTGTGGTCAAGATCGCGATGCCGAGTGCGATACTGGTCAAGCCGAGACCCCAGATCATCTCCTGACGACCGAGGCGCGTCGCGCTGTAAGCAAACACGACAAACAACGTGGCGATAAAGTAGTAGAACAACGTCGGCGCTACAAACATGAAGGCAATCTGCAAACTCACGTTAAACGCCGCTTGGACATGACTAATCAGCGGATCGCGCTGACCCGTGTTCTCACGTGATCGAATGATCAGGTAGACGACCCCTTGGCCCACGAACGCAACGACATAGTAGGCGACCGCGACCCAATACGGGATTTGATCACTAACGGCCGCAAACGCCGCAATCACTATGGCCGATTGAAAGTAGTACCAGGAATAACGGCGCAGCAATGCTCCTGGCGTCGGCATAGGGACCCCCGGCGGCTGTTCCGTCAGCGCTGCACTATTGTTATTTTGCATACCCACTTGAGCGTACACGCGAATTCGACCAAATACAGCAGTTTCAGTGCGAAAAATTCGCTGGTTTAGGCACTCATAGCGCCTCGCCCTACGTCATCCATCGAGTAACGGGACAGCATGTCCGTGAGTGCTTCCAAAGAGAACGGTTTGCTCAAGTAGTCGTTCATCCCAGCCGCCAGACAACGCTCCCGGTCGCCCGCCATGGCATTCGCCGTCAACGCAATAATAGGAATCGACGCGCCGCGAGGCCCGTACTCTGTGCGAATCCTATGTGTCGCCTCAAAACCATCCATTTCAGGCATCTGACAATCCATCAAGATCACATCCACCGTTTCATTGCTGATTGCTTGCAAAGCGTACTTACCGGATACCGCGGTAATCACCTCGCAGTCGATTTTTTTCAGCATCGCAACAGCGACACGTTGATTGACAGGATTATCTTCGACCAACAAGACCTTAAGCGGGCCTAGTCTATGTTGTTGAATCGTTGGCGGCGCAGATGCAACGGCCGGCGCCGACAATTCGAGCGGTAAACTGATACGAAACTCACTACCCACTCCCACACGGGAAGTCACCGTAAGGTCACCGCCAAACAATCGCGTCAATTCGCGGCAAATCGCCAAACCCAGACCCGTGCCCTGGAAGCGCCGGTTAGAGCCATCATCCACTTGTGTGAATGCGTCGAACACCGCAGTCAACTTGGACTCCGGAATTCCCATGCCGGAATCTTTGACCACCCAAACCCAGTTTGCGTCACCAGCGTCTGGCGCTTCCATGGAAACCGCAACGCAACCGCTGGTTGTAAACTTCAGCGCGTTGCTGACCAGATTCGAAAGAATTTGCTTGAACCGGCCCTCATCACACAAGGCCCATTCGGGCACACCATCCGGATAGTGACACTCCAGCGACAATTTTTTCTGGGCAGCCATACCGACAAACAATTTGACGACCGCCTCTGTCGCCGATCGCATATTTGTCGGTGCCAAGGAAAGGCCCATCTCACCGGACTGCACTTTGGAAATATCCAGGACATCATTGACAATCGATAACAGAGATTGGCCACTGCCAAACACAGCCTCAAGCATGTCCCTTTGTTTCTTGTCGAGCTCGGTACTTTTTAACAGTTCGCTCATACCCAGGATGCCGTTGAGTGGCGTTCTGATTTCATGCGACATGTTGGCCAGAAAGCGGCTCTTTGCCTCGTTAGCGGTTTCGGCGAATTGTTTAGCCGCTTCCAGTTCCGCGGTCCGATCACGAACCGCCTGCTCAAGAAAAGTCTTTCTGGCTTGTAGCTCTTTTTCCTTCTCGGAGAGCTTGGTCAGCGTATCGGAAAGCTCAAGCTTAGCCCGCATCTGTTTGCGACGCTCATGGGCTGCCCGCAGGCCCGTCATTCCGCACCCCATGATGATGTAGAAGAAAGCGACCCAGACCAATAACTTGCTGGACCATAGCGTCGTATCAGGCACGCGGATCGTCGCGTTCGACTGCATGATCAGAACCAGCGTTGCGGCGGTGGCAAGCAATATGGGTACATGGCGCGCCCGAATGAAGGCAGATCCGGACGTCACCACAAACGCGAAACAAAACATCATGAACCAGGCAGCCGAGGGCACCCAGTACCCGGTCATGCCATGGATGATCATGTCACCGCCTAGAAGCGCAACCGTTGCCATGGTCGTGCTCATCCACTCGTATCGTACTAGCGCCCGAAACAAAAGATGGAGACACATACCCGCAACGACAAACAACCCGCCCGCCCATAGCTGAACGCTGCTATCTACGATCACGTGAGCGCTAACCAGGGTCCCGGAACCCATATAGCAAACCATCAGCTCTGTCATACTCAAGTGATACGCCCACTTGTGTGGTCGCTTTGTTGCACTCGACTTTGCATTCATTACTTCGTTGTTGTCTCTTGATTCAGTCATTGGAATACAATCAAAGGCTCTTTATGAATTTTGCGAAATTATGCGGATCAGTATGGGTTAGCGGCTGATTCCGCCAAAAGTTTGGCAAAAAAAAGGCCCCGCACCGAAGTGCGAGGCCCTTTGGCCTGACAAGCAGGCAGCATTGTCGTCGAAACGACTTACATCATGCCGCCCATGCCACCCATGCCGCCCATATCAGGCATTGCCGGAGCAGCTGCTTCGTCTTTCGGCAAGTCAGCAACCATTGCTTCGGTCGTCAACAGAAGACCGGAAACAGAAGCGGCGTTTTGCAAGGCATAACGCGTCACTTTGGTTGGATCCAGAATGCCGAACTTGATCATGTCGCCGTAGTCACCGCTAGCCGCGTTGTAACCATGGTTACCTTTGCCAGCAGCCACTTCGTTCAGGACTACCGATGCATCACCGCCAGCGTTTGAAACGATCTGGCGAAGCGGCTCTTCAACCGCACGACGCAGGATGTTGATACCAACGGTTTGTTCCGGGTTATCCCCTTCGAACTCACCAGCCGCGCTAACCGCGCGAATCAGTGCAACACCACCGCCAGGTACCACGCCTTCTTCAACAGCCGCACGGGTTGCGTGCAGTGCGTCTTCAACGCGTGCTTTCTTTTCTTTCATTTCGACTTCAGTGGCAGCGCCAACTTTGATCACGGCAACACCGCCGGCCAATTTGGCGACGCGCTCTTGCAGTTTTTCACGATCGTAGTCAGAGCTTGATTCTTCAATCTCGCGGTTGATTTGATCAACGCGTGCTTTGATATCGGAACCAGCGCCAGCGCCGTCAATGATGGTGCTGTTTTCTTTGCTGATCTGGACTTTCTTGGCTTCACCAAGATCTTCCAATGTCGCTTTTTCCAATGACAGGCCAACTTCTTCAGAAATCACCTGACCACCGGTCAGAATCGCGATGTCTTGCAACATGGCTTTGCGACGATCGCCGAAGCCTGGTGCTTTAACAGCAGCGACTTTAACGATACCGCGAATGTTGTTCACAACGAGTGTGGCCAACGCTTCGCCTTCGACGTCTTCTGCAATGATCAACAACGGACGACCGGCTTTCGCGACGCCTTCCAGCAACGGCAGCAAATCACGGATGTTGGTGATTTTCTTGTCGAACAACAGAATGAACGGGTTATCGAGGTCAGCGGTTTGGCTGCCCTGATCGCTGATGAAATAAGGTGACAAGTAACCACGATCGAACTGCATGCCTTCAACGACTTCGAGTTCGTTCTCGAGACCTGAACCTTCTTCAACGGTGATCACGCCTTCTTTACCGACTTTCTGCATCGCTTCCGCGATGATCTCGCCGATTTCAGCGTCAGAGTTAGCAGAGATGGTGCCAACCTGTGCGATCGCATTGTCGTCTTCGCAAGGCTTGGACAGCTTCTTCAGCTCGCCGACGAGAACGCCAGCCGCCTTGTCGATGCCGCGCTTAAGGTCCATTGGGTTCATACCCGCGGCAACCGATTTCAGGCCTTCACGCAAGATCGCTTGCGCCAGGACTGTCGCGGTCGTCGTGCCGTCACCGGCAACATCAGAAGTCTGTGAAGCGACTTCCTTAACCATCTGTGCACCCATGTTTTCGAACTTGTCTTCCAGCTCGATTTCTTTCGCGACAGAAACACCATCTTTGGTGACTGTCGGCGCGCCGAAGCTCTTGTCGAGAACAACGTTACGGCCTTTCGGGCCGAGGGTTACTTTTACTGCGTTTGCCAGGACATTGACACCGGCAAACATCTTGTGACGAGCGTCGTCACCAAAACGTACTTCTTTAGCAGCCATTCTGAGTTTTCCTTTTGAATTCGCTGTGTTGAATAGTGTGAGGTTGAAGTCGGACGGGCGTTAGCCTTCGATGACGGCCATGATGTCGTCTTCTTTCATAACCAACAGCTCGTCGCCGTCGACTTTGACTTCGGTGCCGCTGTATTTTCCGAACAGCACTTTGTCGCCAGCTTTGACGTCCAAAGCACGGACTTCACCGTTTTCCAGGATTTTGCCGTTACCAACGGCAACAACCTCGCCCTTGACCGGTTTTTCGGTTGCCGCATCAGGAAGAACAATGCCACCAGGTGACGTGCGCTCTTCCTCCATGCGCTTAATGATGACGCGATCATGAAGCGGACGAATGTTCATCGATGAGTCTCCTCTTTCAAGTATCTGATAAATAATAAAAAACAGTGCCAGAGCGCATTACTTGTTAGCACTCGTTAGCAGTGAGTGCTAATGATATAGACGAAAACTGACAATTCAAGGGGTGAAACGTCGTTAATTGCCTACAATGCACGCAGATTGGCTGTCTGTTCGAAAACGAGACGGGTGCAACAGCATCTAATTGCAATAATCAGTAGGTTAAGGATGCGATAAAATCCGTCCCGGTCAGGTCTATACCCTTCATGAAGATCAACATGCACAAAAAACCGTCTTTAATTACCCGATTTTTGATGTTGGCAGCGCTTCTGCTGCCCGTCATTGGCCACAGTGCCGAAGATCTGGTGCCCGCCGAGCAGGCATTCACGCATCAAGTTTCCGTGGATGGCGATGAGATCGTCATCGATTGGACGGTGCTGCCCGGTTACTACCTCTATAAAGAAAAGATCAAACTCAGTCTGGAAGACACGCAAGCATCGGCCATCATGCCGTTGCTACCGCGCGGCAAAGACCACTCGGATGAGTTTTTTGGCGAGCAAGAAATCTACGAGTCGGATTTTCAAGCACGACTGCCCTTCGCCGGCGCCAAAAGCAGCGAAGCGACACTGGTCATTCGCTCACAAGGCTGCTCAACCGAATTCGGTATCTGTTTTCCGCCCAAGACCCAGCGTTACCCGGTGACGTTAGCGGCCTCGACCGCTTCTACGGCTGTCTTATCCGATCTGCCATTCGGTGGCACGACCACAAGTACCTCACTCGAACCCGATGCGGCTTTCGCGCCAATCGTGACTGAGGTGTCGGCTGATGGTTTGGAAATCGGTTGGCAGATTGCGCCCGACCACTACCTCTACAAGACAGAAATTCAGGCTAACTTCGCCGGTACCGATGTCCGCATTGTCGATGTCAAGCTACCGGAGGGCACGCCGAAATCTGATGAATACTTTGGTGATACCGAAGTTTACTATGACAGTGTTTTCGCCACTTTCGCGATCGCGCGCGAAAATAACGAGGCGCTGGTTGAGACGTTGACACTGCGGTATCAGGGCTGCGAAGAAGACGGCATTTGTTTCAATCCGATCGAACGCGTCTTTGAGATCAGCCTGCCGGCTGGCGAAGGCACCGACATTGCATCAGCCGCGATCAGCGACGCACCGATCTCGGAACAAGCCAAACTAGCGGCACTAATTAGTAACGGTAATCTGTTGCTGGTACTCGGCACGTTTTTCCTGGCAGGCCTGGTCTTGTCGATGACGCCTTGCGTCTTGCCAATGGTCCCAATCTTATCCGGTATCATTGCGGGTGACGGCGACAATGTGACCCCGATGCGCGGTTTCTGGTTAGCGTTGCTGTATGTCCTTGGCATGGCGCTGACCTACACAATCGCCGGTGCGGCCTTTGCCGCGGCCGGGCAGCAAGCGCAGACCATCTTTCAGCAGCCATGGATCCTCGCGACCTTTGCCGGGCTCTTTGTGATCCTTGCGATGAGCATGTTCGGCTTCTTTAACCTTCAAATGCCCTCTAGCATTCAAACCCGTCTCGCATCGATTAGCGGTAATCAAAAAAGCGGCACCGCCGTCGGCGCCTTCGTCATGGGCGCATTGTCTTCGCTGGTCGTTACCGCGTGCGTGGCACCGCCACTGGTCGCGGCTCTTGCCGTGATCGGTCAGTCTGGTGACGTCGTTCGCGGTGGTCTCGCCTTGTTTGCGTTATCGATGGGTATGGGCATGCCGCTATTAGTCGTTGGTGCGTCGGCTGGTCGCTTGATGCCTAAAGTGGGCCCATGGATGGAAACGGTGAAACAAGGCTTTGGTTTCGTCATGCTCGGACTGGCGATTTGGATGCTGGCAAGGTTGCTCCCGGGCGGCATCATTTTGCTGCTGTGGGCCGTCCTGATCTTTATCGCCGGCGTGTATCTCGGCGGACTAACGCCACTTAGTGAGCAACCGACCGGTGGCCGAAAACTCGGCAAAGGTTTCGGCATGCTGGCAATGCTCTACGGCGCCGTTTTGTTTGTTGGTGCACTCGCTGGCGGACATGATCCGCTGCAACCGCTAAAAGGGTCATTGCTTGAAGCTCGCGCTGTCGCGGTTGGTGGCGAAGCTACACATGCCGAACTGCAATTTGAACGCGTCAAGACCGTTGCTGATCTTGAACAAGCAATCGCTACTGCCGATGCCAATGGTCAAGCCGTCATGCTCGATTTCTATGCAGATTGGTGCGTCTCGTGCAAAGAGATGGAAAAATATACGTTCACCGATGCGGCCGTGATGACCGCATTGTCCAACACCGTGTTGCTGCAAGCAGATGTGACCGATAATGATGATGCCGATCAAGCGCTGTTGAAACGCTTTGGTATTTTTGGTCCGCCTTCTATCATCTTCTTCGGTCCGGATGGCGTTGAACGCCCTGGCTATCAGGTCGTGGGTTACATGAAGGCGGAAAAATTCGCGCCACATGCTATCGCTGCAACGGCAGCCGCGGCGACCAGCGCACGCCGCTAGTCTGCACCCTGCTACACTCAGCAATATGACACAAAAAATACTGCTTTACTCCATTGTCCTAACGCTCGCCGCCGCACTGGGATTCCTCGCTAGCTACCAAATGGCCGGCGCGCCACCCGATGTTGCAAAACCGGTCTCTTTGCAGGACAGAGCTGAAGCCATGGCGCAGAAAAGCCAAGCGAATGGTCCATCTCGCGCTGCTTTTACGATGCCTAATCTTGATGGCAGTGACAGCAGTCTTGCGGACTGGCAAGGCCAGCCAATACTCATCAATTTTTGGGCAACCTGGTGTGCGCCTTGTCGCCGAGAAATTCCGCTACTCAAGAAGATGCAGGCCGAGCAAGCCGTTCCCGGGCTTCAAGTGGTCGGCATTGCATTCGACGACGAAACCGCTGTCAAAGACTATGCCGTCGAGGCCGCGTTCAATTATCCCATTCTTGTGGGAGAAGCAGGCGCGACGGAAGCCGCGGAAGCTTTCGGGCTGGAACTCATGGCATTGCCGTTCACGCTGGTCGTGACCGCCGAAGGTGAACTGCTCAACGCCCACATTGGCGAGATCGATGAAGACGAAGCCGATGTCATTCTGGATGTTTTAAAAGCACTCCAAAACGGCGAGCTCACATTCGAACAAGCGAAGGCGAAACTAGCCGGTTAACAGACCATAAAGCTGCGTCCGCCAACGTGTTAGCATGAAGTACCGTATTTTGAGCGCACTTTTATGATGCAAAGCATCACCTCATTCCTTAAGAAAGAAACCGCACCGGGCGTTGTCCTGTTTGTCGCTGCGATGTTAGCCATGGTGATCGCGAACTCACCACTTAGCCATTGGTATGATGCGCTCATTGACTCACTTTTTGAGATTCGCCTCGGCGACTTTTCTATCGCAAAACCCCTACTCCTATGGGTGAACGATGGCTTGATGGCCGTGTTCTTTCTATTGATCGGGCTTGAGCTCAAGCGTGAGTTAATGGAGGGACACCTATCCGATCCGAGAGAAATCGCGCTGCCTGCTGCCGGTGCGCTGGGGGGCATGGCGATACCGGCCATTATCTACGCGCTTATTAACAGCGCAGATCCCGTCGCCCTGAAAGGCTGGGCCATTCCTGCAGCCACCGACATCGCTTTTGCACTGGCGATACTGGCCCTGCTCGGTGACCGTGTTCCGGCAACTCTAAAAGTCTTCCTGATTTCCGTCGCTATCTTTGACGATCTGGCCGCGATCGTCATCATCGCACTCTTCTACTCGGGCGAGCTGTCCACGACAGCACTCGTCGTCGCCGGACTTTGCCTGCCGTTTCTGTTTGCACTAAACAAAGCCGGCGTCATGCGCAAGACACCCTATCTCTTGCTCGGTTTGGTGATGTGGGTTGCCGTACTCAAGTCGGGCGTACATGCCACGCTGGCCGGTGTCGTATTGGCGTTCTTTATTCCACTGAAAGGTGGCGATGAGTACGGTCATTCGCCAGCCAAAATGCTGGAACACAGCCTGCACAGCTCAGTGAACTTTTTCGTCTTGCCTATCTTTGCTTTTGCCAACGCCGGACTCAATCTGACTGGTTCAGGGCTCGACAGCCTCGTTCATCAAGTCCCGCTCGGCATTTTCCTCGGTCTCGTCATCGGGAAACAAATTGGCGTTTTCGGCTTGTGCGCGATCGCCGTGAAAGCCGGCCTCGCCAGATTACCCAGCGGCGTTAGCTGGCGTCATATTTACGGGGCGGGATTGCTATGCGGCGTCGGATTCACGATGAGTCTGTTCATTGGATCCCTTGCCTTCGAAGAGACTGGTGTGAACTTACTCTTCGATGAGCGTCTGGGCATCATTGCCGGCTCGCTGGTCTCAGGAATTGCCGGGTACCTGGTGCTAAAGGGCGCGAAAACGCGACCATCCTAATCTCGATTGTGCAGGCGTTAGCGAACGATATTTCCATGCATCGGTGCTGGACGTGCGAGCAGGCGGTTTTGTGTCGGTGCTAAAGGTTTATCGCGACCATTGGACCCCAGCGCTTTTCGAAGCGGCATATTGAATTCCCGATTACTGATTTCAAACTATGGATGTGAAATATCCATCGCTTCGTAGCAAAAAGAGTCTCAGTCAAAGCGCCAAGTGCCCTAGATTAGCAGTGACTTCCTCCAGAGCTTGTTAGCAGCGATCGGCGACCCAATCCTTCAGTCGATCAATGTAAATCTGGCGATCGGGTTCATTAAAAAGCTCGTGGTAAGCATCGTCTGCGATGACCAACGTTTTGTCAGCGGAGCTCGCCGCTTCAGCGACCCAGCGCGAACCCTCCGGTGCGGTTAAACGATCGCTCGCGCCATGCATGACTAACAACGGGATATTGATCTCAGAAGCATGCGATCGGAAGTATTCCATTTCACCGAAAATTTCGACCGCTAGTCTGGCCGTCACTTTGCCGTTGTGAACCAGCGGATCATTCAGGTAGTCGTCTACGACCGCCGGATCCCGACTGATCGCCTCGGCTTCCAATGCCACAACGCCTGCTGCTGGCAACCAGCGCGAAACCAACCCGACGACCCATTCCTGCCAAGCCGGCGGTGGATCCACCGGCATAACAGCGGGACCTGTCATGATTAAACCCTGATAGCGATCGGGATGGCGTAGCACTGACAAGCCGGCAATCAATCCGCCCATGCTATGACCCAGCATGAATACCGGGATATCTGAAAAACGTGCGACTGCCAACGCATAGAGTGTATCAATGCCATCCTGATACTGATCAAACCGCTCGATCACACAACGCTGACCCGGAGATTTTCCGTGGCCCAGATGATCAACGGCGAAGGTCGCAATCTGACGATCGGCGAGCGCCTCGGCAACATGACTATAGCGTCCGCTGTGTTCCGCCAGGCCATGCGCCAAGACCACAATAGCTTTGGGCGTATCGGGCATCCAGGCTTGCCAAAAGAGCCCGCTGGCTAACTGGCCTTCATCATGCTGCATCATTCGAGATCCAATATTTCTTGATAGCGCAACCGGATGTCTGCGATTCGGTCATCGAGCTCGCTTTCTTTCCAATCGGTGGTTTCTACAGGTGGCAATACCTCGACAGCGACCGTCGCCGGATGCATCAGAAAAGACCCCTTCGGCGAAACGTCCAGTGCATTCCGAATGACGATAGGAATGATCGGCACCCCGGCTTTCATGGCTAAATGAAAAGCGCCTTTCTTAAACGGTGCCAAGTGCTTGGATACCGTGCGTGTACCTTCCGGTGCAATCGCAACCGACTTACCTTCAACCTTGATGGTATTCACGAGACGATTCAGTGATTCGATCGCCTGTTGAGCATTGCTCCGGTCAATCATTACGGTGCCGGCAAATTGCATGATGCGACCGAGCACCGGGACATTCGCGATTTCTTTTTTTCCAACCGCAGCGATATCACGCCGTAACAAACGCGCGACGATAACGACGTCGGCCTGACTTTGGTGGTTGAAAATAAAGACGGCCGGCCGGTGGCTCCAAAGGTGATGTTCGCCTTCCACTTCGAGATTGAGGCCGATCAATGCGCTCGCCACGTCGGCAAACAGGGACAAGGAGAAATTGAGGCCTTCGGTTTTGGAACCGGTCAACGCCCAAATGGGCAGACCCGCAAGCACCGATGGCACCATACTGCCGGCGGCAGCAACCGTTCGCAGTAAATCAGAAGCACGTGGCCGACCGCGACTCGCAAACCGGCGAACTGGCCAGCCGCGATCCTCGGCAATCTCGACTAACTGCGGGTTTGGGTTGAGCGGTCGCGGCTTGCCCACGCGCTCCAGCAGCGGCAAGTCCTCGTGACTATCCGTATAGAAAAAACTCTTATCAAGATTGAGCGATAAGGTTTCTGCAAGACGTTCAGCGGCGACGACTTTTCCGTCGCCCCAACACGTCGGTCGTATGATCTCGCCAGTAAACCGACCATCCACCACTTCAAGCTCACTACAGAGTATGTGTTCAATTCCCAACGCACGCGCGGCGTCCTGAACCTGAAAACGTGTCGCCGACGATACGATCGCCACTGTGTGACCTCGCGCCTGATGCGCCTCCACAAGTGCACGCGCCTCCGGGTAGAT
Organism: Woeseiaceae bacterium; assembly: GCA_045110335.1. Classification (GTDB taxonomy): domain Bacteria; phylum Pseudomonadota; class Gammaproteobacteria; order Steroidobacterales; family Woeseiaceae; genus CALBPI01. Next base: position 64,746 of record JBGCGB010000010.1, on the reverse strand, counting down.
CACCTTCGCCAAGTAGCGCTCGAACACTTCCGTGCCCAGCTTGTCGAAATCGGCCTCTTCACGATCGATCATGAGTTGGGCACCGGATACCAGCAGACCGGAAAACCCGAGATTGCCCAAGCCGTAACCGGCACCGGTCAACGCCAGCTGAACCAATTGTTCCCGGGAAAAGTCACCACGCAAGATTTGTGCGCGATAGAAAGAAAACACCGAGAAGCCGGCAATTAGCGTGCCGTCAAAATCAAACAGTGCAGCGGTCTTCTTGCCTTTGGGGGCTTCAAACACCTCGGCCGTAACGCGGGGATAAAGAATCAAATGCTTAACACCTGTAGTTAGCCGATCAACGCTTGCTCTAAATCAGCAATCAAATCATCTACGTTTTCTATGCCAATGGATAACCGTAACAGGTCATCCGGAACGGGACTATCCGCACCTTCAATGCTGGCGCGATGCTCAACCAAGCTCTCGACGCCACCGAGCGAGGTGGCTCGCGTAAAAACGTTAAGCCGGCCAGCCACCTTGATGGCTTGTGCTCGGCCCCCGTTGATACGTATCGAGAGCATCGCACCAAATCCGTTTTGCATCTGTTTGCAGGCGACAGCGTGACCTTCTGCACCGGGAAGGCCCGGATAAAGCACTGCAGTAATTGCTGCGTGATGTTCAAAGTATTGAGCGATATTCAGCGCGTTGCTGCTCGCCCGCTGCACACGAACAAACAGGGTTCGCATGCCCCGCTGCAATAACCAGGCTTCAAAAGGACCCGGGATGGCACCCGACTCGCCACGTTCTTTACAAACTCGCTCCCAGAACGCATCGTGTCGCGCCGCTATCAAAGCCCCGGCAACAACATCGCTATGACCATTCAGTGATTTCGTCGCGGAATGCATCACGATATCGGCGCCCAACTCGATGGGGCGAGTGTGCACTGGCGTCGCCACCGTGGAGTCAACGCCCAACAGAGCACCGGCTGCATGCGCGAGTTTCGCCGCCGCCGCAATATCGGTCACTTCCCAAAGCGGATTCGTTGGTGTTTCGACCCAAACTAGGCGGGTTTTCCCGGGTTTGATCGCCGCTGCCAGCGCAGTCTCATCAGTGGCATCGTATTGATTGACACCAATCTGCCAGGTATCTGCAAAATCAAGCAGCCAATTGCGAAGGCCCCAATACATTACCGTCGGCACAACGACGTGATCGCCGGGGCGCAGTGCCCGGAAAACCGCTGTCGCTGCGGCCATACCGGACGAGAACAACAACGCATCCGCACCGCCCTCCAGTCGGGCCAGCATCGCTTGCGGCAAATCATAGGTCGGGTTTTGATCTCGGCTATAGCTATGCGCCGGATTGATCAATTCATGATTAACATCGCGCGCATAGGTACTGGCCGGATAAATCGGTGGCATGACCGAGCCGGTTGCAGGATCCATGTAATGCAAGCCCTGAGCAACTTGTGTCTCTGGGGAAACTTTGGGATTAGATTTGGTGTCGGCCATAACGCGCAGTATACGCGAAGGCTATATTGACGAGCACGCTTACGAGGCAGGTTCCATGAAGACGCCTTCTATACGATCTTCGAGTTCTTCGCTCGCCTGTTCCAACGCGGCCAACGTATCAGCATCGGGCTGCCAGAAATTGCGGTCTGAAGCCTCTAACAAACGATTCGCAAACCGGCTGGACGCTGTTGGGTTGAGCTCGGCAAGCCGTCGGCGCATTTCATCGTCCAATACGAACGTCTCGGTCAGTTTTTGGTATACCCAGGGTTGCACTTGTCCGGTCGTCGCCGACCAGCCCATCGTATTGGTCATGTGGACTTCGATCTGGCGAACACCCTCATAGCCGTGTTCCAACATGCCCTCATGCCATTTCGGATTGAGCATGCGTGTCCGGGTTTCCAGCGCTACCTGATCAGACAGGGTTCGCACGGTTCCGTCACCGCGCGTTTGATCGCCAATATAGACAGGCGGGGTCTCACCATCTCGCGCTTGCTTCACAGCACCGGTGATGCCGCCTAGCGTATCGAAATAGTTATCAACAGTCGTCACACCCAACTCTACGGAATCGAGATTCTGATAGGTCAACTCAACATTGGATAACGCGCTTGTGAACAATTCAGACTGCGATTGCGGTCGCCCATCGCAACCGTAGGCGAAGCCCTTACGACTGGAGTAGGTATTCGCCAATTCGTCTTCTTCACCCCAGCGACCGCTTTCGATCAAATGATTGACGTTCGACCCGTAAGCACCTTCTTCATTGCCGAAGACGCGCAATGCAGCGACCTCTAATGAGCAGTCATGCTCTGCCTGATATGCCAGCGCATGCTTACGAATGAAATTTTGTTCAACCGGCTCATCCGCCGCTGCCGCCAGGTAAGCTGCCTCAGCGAGCAACTTGATCTGTAGTGGCATCAAATCACGGAAGATGCCGGACAACGTCATGACGACATCGATGCGGGGACGTGCGAGTGTCTCGAGTTCAATCAGTGTTGCACCGGCAATCCTGCCAAAACTGTCAAAGCGCGGCACGGCGCCCATCAATGCCAGCGCTTGTGCGATCGGTCCGCCTTCGCTCTTGAGATTGTCGGTACCCCAAAGCACCAATGCGATGGACTCGGGCAGCGCATTGCCGGCCTCAAGATGGCAATCCAACAATCGCTGTGCCTGTCGCGCACCATCGGCGACAGCGTAGCTGCTAGGAATTCGAAACGGATCGAAGCCGTGGAGGTTCCGGCCGGTCGGCAGTACCGCCGGCGTGCGCAAGACATCACCGCCCGGCGCTGGTGGTATAAAGCCACCATCCATCGCATGCAACAACGCACTCAATTCATCATCACGTTTGAGCAGCGCATTGGATTTCGCCAATTCGCGGAACATGCCCGCTGCATCAATGCTGGGCGGCAATCCGGCCAATCGTGCGGCCGCTTCCGGTTTTAGTTCGTCATTAACTAAAGCCTGCAATGACTCAACAGACGGCGTGACACCGTGGCCAGCATCGGCCATCGCCGACAGCAAATCGATTCTCTCGGCGGTATCCGGCGGCTGTCCAACAACATGCATACCATGAGGTATCAACGTGTATTCAAGTTCCAACAGCGAATTGGTGAGTAGTTGAATTTCTTTGTCTGCCGTTGCGAGCGGCCATTCCGGTGTCAGTGTCGCCAATTCAAGCTCGGCGGCTTGCGTTTGAATCAGGATCGCAAGATCCGCGTCGGGCGCGGTATCGTCATCGCGATTCCGCCAACGATCGATGCTCTCACGAAGCTCCTGCAAACCCCGATACAAGCCGGCTTGTGCCACCGGCGGCGTGAGATAGCTAATTAACGTCGCACCCGCGCGACGTTTGGCAATGGCACCCTCCGACGGGTTGTTTGCTGCGTATAAATACAAGTTCGGCAGATCACCAATCATGCGTTCCGGCCAACAACCGCCGGACATCCCGGTCTGTTTGCCCGGCATGAACTCCAACGCGCCATGCGTACCAAAATGAAGCACGGCGTCGGCACCAAAGTCTTCCCTCAGGTAACGATAAAACGCCGAGAAAGCATGCGTTGGTGCGAAACCCTTTTCGAATAGCAACCGCATCGGGTCGCCTTCATAACCAAACGCGGGTTGCACGCCGACTAGTACATTGCCGAATTGTTTACCCAATACGAAAATGGATTGACCGTTCGTCTGGTGTCGGCCCGGTGCCGGACCCCAGGCTGACTCAATCGCATCCAACCAACGCTCATCACGAACATGATCATCTGCGGAAATTTCGGCATGCACATTCGCATCAGCACCAAAAGACTCGGCGTTACCGACAGTGACGACATCGCGCAGTTCGTCCGCGCTATCCGGAATATCGCCAATCTGATAGCCCGCGTCACGCATTTGAATCAGCATATTGCGTAACGACTCGAAGACATTGAGATAGGCCGCTGTACCAGCGTTACCAGCGTTCGGCGGGAAGTTAAAAATAACAATGGACACTTTGCGTGTCGCACGCTCACTACGGCGCAAGTGTACGAGCTTGGCAACGCGCGCCGCCAGCATTTGGGCCCGCTCCGGGCAGCTGTGCATGTCCTGCGGATTGTCTTCCTCGGTAAACGTACAGCCACGGTGACAACCCTGACAAGTGACGCCGGGTGCGCCCGCACGACCCCCGAACACCACCGGGCTGGTGGCGCCATCCAGTTCCGGTATGGCCACCATGATCGTGCTCTCGACCGGACTTAGCCCGCGATCGGATGCACCCCATTGGTCGAGTGTCTGGAACTCGACAGGATGCGCTGCCAAATAAGGCACATCTAACTTGGCCAATACCTCTGCTGCAGCGGCAGAATCGTTGTACGCGGGTCCGCCAACCAGCGAAAAGCCGGTCAATGAAATAATCGCATCAACCCGTGGCACACCATCACTAACAAAAAACTGATCAATAGCGGGTCGGGCATCAAGACCGGATGCAAAAGCGGGCACGACCTCAAGGCCTTTTGCCTCAAGCGACGCAATGACGCCATCGTAGTGCCCGGCATTGCCGCCGAGTAAATAAGAGCGCAAGAGCAACAAGCCAACGCGCCCCTGGGATTCACCAATCGTCGGCAACTCCGCCGCGCTATCGCTAATCCGCGATTTCATGCGGGGATGATAAACACCGACATTCGGATATTCGATCGGCGCATCGCAGGGGTTCAAGCGGTCGGCGATTTCACGTCGTTCGCCAGTCGCATACCTACCTGCCAGGTAACGCACCATGTTCGACATGTTTTCTCGCGAACCACCGAGCCAATATTGCAATGTCAGAAAATAGGCGCGAACGTCTTGAGCGGTGCCAGGAATAAAACGTAGCAGTTTTGGCAACCGGCGCAGCATTTTCATCTGTGCGGCACCACCGGTTTGCGCCTTGTCTTTGGAGTTTCCGCGCAAGCGTTTTAGCAACGCAATTGGCCCCGATGCCGGCTTCGACATATCAAAGTCACCAATTTGCGTTTGCGTCATAACTTCGCTGGCTGACATCGCGCAAATCAACGCGTCGCAATTGCCGCGACGATCCGCGATCGCCTGAAGCACCGGTTTGAAATGGTCTTCCATAAACAACATGGTGACGATAAGGATATCGGCCTTACCGATATCAGCCACGCATTGTTGCAGCTTGGTCTCACTGGCTGACCACTCAGACGCAGCATGCAGCGTCAGTCTGAGCCCGGCACTTTCGCGTGCCAGATCAGCTGCTGCATTTTGCGTTGCACTAGCCAGATGCGTGTCCATCGTTATCACGACGACCCGCAAAGATTTCTGGCGAGTATTTAGGCTGCCATCAGCGCCCATGAATGTTTACTCGTGGCCAAATTCTGAGTAGCTAATGTAGTCCGCCATTGCCCCACTGTCAATCTAGGTTGACAGTGGCAATGTCTAGATGACGCTACAGGTCACGGATCGTGATTTTCACAACTGCGTCACAGCAGCAAAACCAGCTTATGTAATAATGCCGACGATCCAATTTAGGGGCATCCGATGCCACTCCTATCACTCGTTCCACTGTTCGGATTTAGTCATTTTCTTCATCGAAAAGCGGCGATCAGTAGCAGTTATGCACTAATTCTGACCATATCCGGCTGGTTGGCGATATTGTTTGTGGCCGCATTCATCGGACTATTGTGGTGGGTCTCCACCCTCATTTGGTTAACGGGCGCCGCACTGGCGTTGAGGGAAGCATTTTGGCTATCCAGACAAACCTCGCCAACCAAGGATTGGTTGCCTTTTATCGTCTTGGCCGTTTTCTGCGCACTGTTCTGGCTCATCCATCACGGCAGTCAACTCACCTATTTTGATGAATACGCACATTGGGGCATCTTCCTAAAAGACCTTTGGGCGGCGGAAGGTCTATGGGGAGCAGATAGTAATTCAGTCCACCCGCGCTACCCCCCGGCAGCACCGCTGTGGCAATACGGTTTCATGATCTTTGCACCCCGTCAGGAATCGACCGCCTATTTTGCGCAATTCGTTTTAATGATCGTCCCGCTGATGGCCATGTTTCAGGGTTTGCGACCAAAGCACTGGGCCTGGCTGGCGATTATGACGCTGACGATTGTTATCGGTCTGGCTAACTTTGGCCATGGCATCGCCAGTCTTTACGTTGATCATCTCATCGCGACCTGGCTCGCAGGCATTCTTCTGATCTTCATGAAAATCCGTCACGAGCACGCCAACAAATTGTGCGCTTTGGCGCTTCCGCTCGTTTGTCTGACACTGCTAAAAGACACCGGCATCGCTTTTACGTTGGCCGCCGCTGGCATGATGGCTGCGATCGTCTGGATTGAAGCACTGGCGTCTAAACGCCGCTTCGTCAATGCGACCGTGCTCGCAACAGTTATCGTCGCTATCTTAGTGGCGCCCTCGTTAGTGAGCCGTGCCGCCTGGTCCGCCAACCGCGATGCTGTCGGCGTCGCCAACGACAAACAATCCATCGGCAATATCGTGAGCGGCGTCGTGCGCGGCTCGCAAGCACTGAACGATGCCGATACGAACCTGATTGGCGAGCGTTTCAAAGACGTCTTTTGGCACCAGCAGCTCAGCAAAGATGCTGTGTCCGCGCAATACAACGCGTTTAGCACCGACATGGCCGACCAGTACGAAACGGCAACGCGCTTGAGTACCGGTGGCTTTTACATCGCGTTCACCCTTTTCTTTGGACTATTGCTAACCGTGCTTTCACGGCGTCGCGAGCGACTGGCGTGGTCGCTACTCGCAACGGGCTTACTAGCCACAGCCATCAGTTATTCGCTGATGCTCTATCTGAGCTATCAATTCGCGTTTGCCGAACGCGGTCTCATCTTGTCTTCCTATATCCGCTACACCCATTCAATCGTGCTGGCGATGTTTTTGGTCAGCATCGCAGCCTTGTCGCCCGCGACTGGCCTGGTAGCTTTCAAGGACCGCGATTCACCCAAGAATGCGAGATTAGGCGGCAGCATCGCTGCAGTCATTTTGCTTGCGATGTTTATTGTTGAGACACCTTATCTCCGGAGCTTCTACCAGAAGAATCTGGAGATCCCGCAGCGCGCCCAAAATGAAGCATTGATGACCGCGCTATCGCAATCACTTGGCAAGCGGAAGCTGTGGGTTTATTTCCCGAATGACCAGCCTAACGGGTTCATTGGTCACTTGATGCAATACCAACTAACGCCAACGCCGACGACGATTGAACGTTCAAGAACCTTTGTCGACCATGATGAGGACACGCTGGCGAGGATTCTTTCCGAGTACGATGTAATCTGGTTACTGGTTAGCAATCCGAACCTCGATCAGAAAGTGGCCGCGGCGCTTTCCGTCGATCTCGAAGGACGCTTTATCGAACAGTCGGCGCCTGGCGAATATCGCATCATGACCTTTGAATAGTCGCCGCCAAATTTCATTACCAAGACACGAAGACACCATGAACACAAAAGTAAAAACAGAAGACGGCATTCCGGTTGGCAATGTTTACGACAAGTATGCAACCAGCAATCCGATCGCTCGAGCGCTAATGCGCGGCTTCGAAACCAATGTCATGTCGCTGATCGAGAAAAGCAATGCAACGGACATCCATGAGATCGGCTGTGGTGAGGGCCACCTAACACAAATGATTGCCGCTTTGTCCCCCGCTCGACTTCGTGCGTCCGACTTTAGTGCACAAATGGCGGAAACGGCACGTGAAACGCTGGCGGCCACCAATGCCGAAGTCATGCAACGCAATGTCTATGAGCTGGTGCCCGGCGACGCCGCCGAACTCATTGTCTGTTGTGAGGTTTTGGAGCACGTTGATCGCCCCAGAGACGCCTTGAAAAAACTACAAGCAGCTGCGCAGAAAGCGATTGTGGTGAGCGTACCGCGCGAACCCGTTTGGCGGGCGATGAATATGGCACGCGGCAAGTACTGGGGCGCGTTGGGTAATACGCCCGGTCATCTACAACACTGGTCATCACATGCCTTCATTGAACTGATTGGTGAGTATTTCGATATCACGGAAGTCCGGCAACCACTCCCGTGGACGATGATCCTCGCACAGGCTAAACAACCCCGATGACCCGCCAGCCCACGTGGATTCGTTGGCTAGGCGCAAGCCTCGCATTGACCAGCGGCGCGTTTATTGTCTTTCAGGTCTATACGCTGAGAGACGACATTTTGCCGTTGATGCGCGATGCACCATTGCTGACGACCATGGTAATTGGCAGCGTCGTTTTCGCCGCGACTTTAAACCTGCTGGGTTTCGGTTGGGCAAAACTGATCGCATCCACTGAGGCTGCAAGCCACACTCGTCTCGCCTTGATGTCCGTGTTCGCCAAGACATCCGTCGCAAAGTATTTGCCGGGCAATGTCATGCATTATGCCGGCCGACAGTTCCTCGCCGGAAAATTGGGCCCGAAACAAAAGCAAATTGCCAAAGCGACTGTCGCTGAAGCCTCGGCCACCGTTGTCGCGGCAGCCGTCGTAGGCGGCGTCGCTTATCTTCTTGCGGACTTGACCGCTCTAGCCATCGTTATAGCGGTGCTTGCCATCGGCGTCATCGGATACTTTCGCGAGAAGCCCGGCGTCTGCATGATGGGTCTTGCACTGCTGTTTTTCGTATTCAATGGCGCAACCGTCTGGGCGTTAGGCTATGTATTGGAGCAATCATGGCAAACCAATGCGGGGTTATGTTTTTCCTATCTCCTGGCCTGGGCCGGCGGTATTCTAGTGCTCGGAGCACCTGGCGGCATTGGCGTGCGCGAGAGTTTATTCTTCGGCATTGGCATGGGTCTTGGACTGAGTTCATCACCGATTATTACCACCATGGCAGTCTGTCTACGCATGATTTCTCTCGCCGGAGATTTTCTTTTTTACTTCTTCGGAAATTATTGGCAACAGCGCGTCGACCGGGCTGAAACGGCAACACACACATGAAACTTATTGTTCAAATCCCCTGCTTTAACGAAGCTGAAAATATCGCTGATGTCATTGCAGAGATTCCGCGATCAATTGCCGGTGTCGATGACGTCGTTGTCATGATCATCGATGATGGATCTACTGACGATACCGTCGACCGCGCGAAAGCTGCGGGCGCCGACATTGTCCTGCAACATCGGCGAAATATGGGCCTCGCGGCAAGTTTTCGTGGTGGTCTCGACAGAGCGCTTCGCGAAGGCGCCGACATCATTGTGAATACTGATGGCGATGGACAATACCCCGGAAGATTCATTCCCGCGCTCATTCAACCGGTACTCGAAGGACGCGCTGACATTTGCATCGGCGATCGACAGACGCAAACCGTCGAGAGTTTTTCGGCATTCAAGAAATTGCTGCAGCGTTTCGGCAGCGCACTGGTTGCCAAACTTTCCGATCTCGATGTTCCCGATGCGGTTAGTGGCTTCAGAGCGATTTCACGCCATGCAGCATTAAACATGAATATTGTTTCGTCATTCAGCTATACGATTGAGACGCTGATCCAAGCAGGTCGAAAACAATTTGCGGTCACATCGGTGCCCATCGAAGTGAATACCGTCACGCGTCCATCGAGGCTATTTCGCAGCATCGGGCACTTCTTATCTCGGTCCGGATCAACGATGTTCAGGATGTATGCGATGTATCGACCATTGCGCCTGTATTGTTATATCGGTGGCATTCTGATGGTTCTCGGGGCACTCCCGATCGTCCGGTTCCTGTTCTATTACCTCGTCGGCGACGGTGATGGAAAAATCCAATCTTTGATTGTCGGCACGGTCTTGCTCGTACTCGGTGGTCTGGCCGTGCTGTTCGGCATGATCGCCGATCTCATCAGCTTCAACCGGCAATTGAGTGAAATGACGCTGGAACGCGTCCGGCGTATTGAACTGGAACTGACCCGTCAGTCCGAGAAAAGCGACTAATAACTGTTAAATTGTTGCTATCTTGACGCAATCTTAGCTAAAATTGCCGCCATCTTCTTCTAAACGGGCGCGTTCTTGACAGATGAGCACAGCAGTCACAGACATTTTGGTGCTAAACGGGCCTAATCTGGACCGACTTGGCAAACGCGAACCTGAGGTGTACGGCACCGTCACGTTATCAGAGGCAATGTCTGCTTTTGAAAACGTTGCCGGCGGTATGGATCTGACGGTCGATACCTTCCAAAGTAATGCCGAGCATGAACTCATCGAACGCATTCACGCAGCAGGCGATGCCGGCACCCGCTTCCTCATCATTAATCCCGGCGGTTTGACACATACCAGCGTCGCGCTCAGGGATGCCATTCTCAGCGTCAGTCTGCCGTTCATCGAAGTTCACCTTTCAAATACGGCGGCGCGTGATGCATTTCGTCACCGCAGTTATTTCAGCGATATCGCGATCGGCACCATCACCGGTATGGGTGCGTCCGGCTACATCATGGCGCTGCACGGCGCGCACAATCATTTGAACCAGTCATCAACCAACGATCAATAGTTTTTAGGGGTTTGCATCATGGACATTAGAAAAGTTAAGAAACTCATCGAGCTGCTCGAAGAATCCGGCATTGCCGAAATCGAGATCACGGAAGGTGACGATGCGGTGCGTATTTCTCGCTATGCTGCGCACGCTGCGCCGGCACCGGTCTACGCTGCGCAACCCGCGCCAGCACCGGCCGCAGCCCCGGCACCCGCTGCTGCAGAGTCGGCGCCAGATCAAACGGCGGCCGATACGGCCAATGAAGAATCGGGCCATGTAGTCGAATCACCGATGGTCGGCACGTTCTACTCGGCAGCGGCGCCCGGCTCAGCACCATTCGTTCAAATAGGCGATCGTGTCAAAGCCGGTGACACCATTTGCATCGTTGAGGCGATGAAAATGATGAATCAAATCGAAGCGGATGCGGACGGCATCGTCAAATCAATTCGTGTGCAAAACGGAGAGCCGGTCGAGTTTGGGCAAGCTCTTATCACGCTCGACACCAGCGCATAACACGGGTAACCAAACATGCTTGAAAAAATCGTAATCGCTAATCGCGGCGAGATTGCCTTGCGGATCCTGCGCGCCTGTCGAGAGCTCGGTATTAAAACCGTCGCTGTTTATTCGACAGCAGATCGCAATCTGAAACATGTCTTATTAGCCGATGAAACCGTCTGCATCGGACCGCCCGCGTCGACTGACAGCTACCTCAACAAGGCAGCAGTCATTAGTGCAGCTGAGGTGACCGACTCGGTCGCCATTCATCCGGGCTATGGCTTCCTATCCGAGAACGCAGACTTTGCGGACAGCGTCGAGAAAAGCGGATTCACTTTTATCGGGCCGAAAGCGGAAAGCATTCGCGTGATGGGTGACAAGGTCGAAGCAATTCGCGCGATGAAGGCAGCCGGTGTACCGACGGTACCGGGGTCTGATGGACCGTTGAGTGATGATGCCGATGAGAACCTGCGGATTGCCCGGGAGATTGGATATCCGGTGATCATCAAAGCCGCAGGGGGTGGTGGCGGACGCGGCATGCGTGTCGTTCACAGCGAACCATCTCTCGCGAACGCGATTAACATGACGAAAGCTGAAGCCGGCGCTGCGTTTGGCAATGACGTTGTGTACATGGAGAAATTCCTTGAGCGCCCACGGCATATCGAATTCCAGGTCATCGCTGACCATCATGGCAATGCCGTTCACCTTGGCGAGCGCGATTGCTCGATGCAACGTCGCCACCAAAAAGTCATCGAAGAAGCACCTGCACCAGGTTTGTCGGAAGAACTTCGCAACAAAATGGGCGCGCGCTGTGCCCAAGCTTGTGTAGACATTGGCTACCGCAACGCTGGCACGTTCGAATTCCTGTTCCAGGACAACGAGTTTTACTTCATAGAAATGAACACCCGCCTACAGGTTGAGCATCCGGTGACGGAAATGGTGACCGGCATCGACATCGTTCGCGAGCAGCTGCTGGTCGCATCGGGCGAACCACTGTCCTTCAAACAAGAGGACGTCAAGATCACCGGGCATGCCGTCGAATGCCGGATTAATGCGGAAGATCCCAAGACCTTCATGCCGTCACCGGGCGTCGTCGACCTTTGGCATCCGCCAGGCGGTCCGGGTGTGCGTGTGGAAAGCCATATCTATAACGGCTATCGCGTTCCCCCGAACTATGACTCCATGATCGGCAAACTCATCACCCACGCCGATACGCGGGAAGCCGCGGTCGCCCGTATGCGCGGTGCATTGAGTGAAATGGTCATTGAGGGCATCAAGACCAATATCGATCTGCATCTGGAAATTCTCCAGCATGCGGCCGTCTTGGCGGGTGGCACCGATATCCACTATTTGGAAAAACGCCTAGGCTTGTAGCGACAGCAGTATGGGCTGGCAACAACTGAAGATGCCTTTGGCGGGACTCGATCAAGAGACTTGCGAACAGGCGATGCTTGATGCAGGTGCGGTAGCGATCACCTATACCGATGCGGCGGATCAACCGATTCTGGAACCGGCGCCCGGCGAAGCGCCACTGTGGCGCGATGCCATCATCACGGCGCTGTTCGACGACAAGATCAGCTTCGATCAGATTGCACTACAGATGCTCAGCAAGCTCGGGCGCGAACATCTACCGGATTTCGATATCGACTTGTTAGCGGAGCGAGAGTGGGAGCGTGCCTGGCTCGATGATTTCAAGGCCATGCAATTTGGGGAGCGCCTTTGGGTTAGCCCGCATGAGCAACCCATCGATCAACCCGGCGCCGTCGTATTGAAACTTGATCCCGGCCTGGCTTTCGGTACGGGGACGCATGCGACGACAGCGCTATGTTTAGCGCGGCTTGACGGTCTGGACCTGAAGGGCGCCGAAGTCTTGGACTTTGGTTGTGGATCAGGGATCCTCGGCATAGCCGCTGTTTTGCTGGGCGCAAAAGCCATCCACGCCATTGATATTGACCCGCAGGCCATTACGGCAACGCGCGCGAACGCTTTAGCTAATGACGTTGGCCATCACATCAAGACAGACCTCCCGGACGCATTGGCGAGTCGAAAACCCGGTAGCTTTGATATCGTTCTTGCCAACATTTTGGCCCAGCCGCTAATTGACCTGTCAGATGCTCTGACCAACGTTCTAAAACCGGGCGGTCGAATTCTTTTGTCCGGTATTTTGCAGGCTCAGGCAGATCGCGTGAAAAGCGCTTATGAATCCCGCATTGAGTTTGGGCCAGTGTCCGTGCAGGATGGCTGGGTATTGTTGGACGGGATTCACCGTTGATGGCGAACCAAGACATGCAAACCGAATGCCCCTCTTGTCACACTGTTTTTGCAGTCAGCGAAACAGATCTTGGACGCGCCGGCGGCAAGGTACGCTGCGGCGATTGCCTGTCGGTCTTCAACGCAACCGAAAACGTGCATGACGCGCTACCGGAACCCGCTGACACGACGCCTGACTTTACTGACGCATCAACCCCTTCCGACACACAAGACATCGAGCCCGCGCCGATATCTATGGCGACGAGCGATGACGAACCGCCGCAGACAGAAGATGACCTCGCTGCAATGCTCGAAGCTAGTTATCTAATTGAAGTTCCGGAGAGCGGGTTTCTCACGGATGAGACAGCAAACTCGGGCGAGCCCGACCACGTGGAATCCGTGCCAGAACAAGGTGCGGAAACAGACGATGACCCGGCCGAGCAAGCATCGAACGATGAGCCAAACGATCAGGACGCAGCCACCACCGGCCCCGGCAACGAGCATTATGATGATTCGGGCATGTTCCGGTTTTCCGACGATACGCCGGCGGAAGTCCTCGACAAGGAACTGGAAGCTCTAGTTACAGCCGATGACGCGGCGGATGAGCCCATCATGACTGACAGAGAACCCAGCGAAACTGCTGGAGAAAACCAATCCGGCGTCGCCGGTGACTTAAGCAATACCGAAACACACGTCGGGGATGATTGGGACGACCTACTGAGCGAGCTGGACGACGATTTTGCAACCACATCACCAGAGACATCGAGCCTCGCAAAGATCAACGAACTCACACTCGAAGACGATGTCGATGCACAAGCGTCCGCAGCGACTGAAGACGACCTTGATTCGGAACCGGTGGACACTTCGCTAACAGACGGCACCGGTGATACACCGCTTGATTTCCAACTTGGCGACGGTGAAGAAGCAACACCGGCAGCAGCGCTTGATTTAGACCTAACGCGAACCGACGATACAGACCATAGCGATGCTGTCGACCAACACGACGAATTATGGCTTTCTCCGGAATCAGATGGCGCCGAAACCGGTGCGGTGGATCATGTCATTGACGAATCCGACGATGCGGTAGACGAGTCTCAAACACCCGCCTGGACGGATAGCGATATCCTCGATGATGTTTCGGCAGCACTCGCGGATGAAGAGTCAGCGCCAAATCGGGAATCCAGCCACGACGCGAATGCCATCGCTGACGTCATTCCTGTTGAGCATGAAACAACGCCTGACGCTTCGGAAACCAAGAATACGGACAACGAAGATGACAGATTCGATCAGGATGCGTTGTCCAGTTTTCTGACGGCAGGCGATCTCTTCCTTGCGGATGAATCGGCTGACGACAAAGCGGAGGTCATTGAGCCTGTTGCAACAGATCCCCCCGAGGAAGCTGTCGCAACACAAGCCGAGAATGCAGATACCGATGCTGAAGCCGTAGACGACTCCGCTGAATCATCAAATCAAAATGCCTCGGCGAACGCGGACGCATCCAGTAACGATAATATCAAGCCGACAGCAGCAGAAGAACCAGCCGACAGTGAAGATGACCCGGTAGTCGCTGACAACGCCGATGGCGAACAACAAGATGCCATCAACGAAAACGAAAAAGGCACCGATGCTGACGAATCGGATATTTTCGCGGACGAACCTGTAGAAGAAATTGTCCTCTCGACAAAATCAGTAGAACAGATTGATATGCCGAGCCAAAGCGACGCGGACCTGTTTGCAGAGTCCATGATATTGTCTGCCGAGGCCTATCAACCACGCCGCAGGTTATGGACCAGCCTATCGGCTTTGGCGATCGTTGGACTCGCAATCCAGGCCATTCACCTCAATCGGGGCTATCTTGCAACCACCAGCCCATGGAGCAAGTTTGTGACACCGGTTTACGAAACCATCGGTATACCGATCACACCGGACTGGGATATCCGCGCATTGTGTATTCAGCGTAGCGGTTCGGCACTGGGTGACACCACTTTGGACATTGAAACGCTGTTTCAAAATCAAGCGTCGCGGGCCATGCCACTGCCGTTGATCAAAATTGATATCACGGACAATTTTGAAGATGTAATCGCCAGTACCGTCGTCGCGCCACAAGACTACCTCTCCGACGGCAATTCAACAGGGACGCGCCTCGCCGCCGGAAAACGGCAAATGGCCAATGTCGCGCTGTCTTTCACCGAAAGTCGAGCGGACAAATTTGAGCTGTCGCTATGCTACGCCGGCAAAGCAGGTCAACTTCGATGCGGCGCTGATATCTGCGGCACACGCTAATGACGCAAGACATCCGGGGTGACTTACCGGTCATCGGCGATATCGCGCTGACGGGGCGCATCATGCTATCCCCTATGGCGGGCATTACCGACGCGCCGTTCCGACGACTCGCTCGCCAATTCGGCGCCGCAATGGCCGCGTCCGAGATGACGACAGCAGATACGGCGCTCTGGCAAAGCAGTAAATCAAAACACCGGCTTGATATCGACTCAGACGCCAGCCCACGGGTTGTACAAATCGCAGGGTCGGAACCTGCGCAATTAGCGGAAGCTGCAATAGCAGTCGTCGAAAGAGGCGCTGAAATTGTCGACATCAACATGGGCTGTCCGGCCAAAAAAGTTTGCCGAAAACTAGCGGGCTCTGCGCTGCTGCAAGACGAAAAACTCGTCGCCGACATTCTAAGCCGTGTTGTGGCTGCTTGCCCGGTTCCAGTGACGCTGAAAACACGCCTTGGCTGGAACAAGGAAAATCAGAATATTGTGCGGATCGCTGACATCGCCGAACAAGCCGGCATCAGTGCGATCGCCATTCATGGTCGGACACGCGCCTGCAAGTATCAGGGTACGGCAAGTTATGAGCTCATTCGTGACGTGAAATCTCGCCTCAACATCCCCGTTTTTGCCAATGGCGACATTGATTGCGCGGGTTCCGCGCAAACAGTCCTCGATCAGACCGGTGCAGACGGACTATTGATTGGACGAGCAACACAAGGCAGGCCGTGGATTTTACGAGAGTTATCCCATCAGGTCGCGACTGGCGAAGTGTTGAAGCCACTTTCAATATCCGAGACGCATGCTATTATTCGCGACCATCTTAAAGCCGTGCACCATTTTTATGGTGACAGAAAAGGCTTATTGATGGCCAGGAAACACTTGAACTGGTATTGCAAAGGTTTCGACATTGCCGATCAACGGCGTCGGAAACTGCTTGCTTGTTCTACAGTTGAGGCGCAAAGCGCGCTCGCAGCTGAGGTGTTTGATGGCTCGGTTGCTAGCGCCTGTTTTGCTGCATGATTGCCATCACCAAGTAAGCATTGTCATTGGGGAGATGACGGGTCGTGGCAAACTTGAAAACAAAAACGAAAAAAAAATCCGGTAGTAAAACAAAGACTAAAAGTACCCAGCAAGCGCCATTTGCTCACATGACGGAAAGCGCGCTGCAGGATTACTTTGTCAAACTCAATGGCACGATTCCGGGCGACCTGTATGGCATGGTGTTGTCGGAAGTTGAGAGACCACTTTTTCAGAAAGTGATGGAATATACGGACGGCAACCAGAGCCGTGCCGCTGAAATACTCGGTATAAACCGGGGCACGCTCAGAAAGAAGCTCAAAACCTACGCACTGGATTAGACTGCATACCCAACGCGACAGTCTTGCATGACGCCAGGCGGTCAAAGACAGGAACCCTCTCATGGCGATAAGACGCGCATTGATCAGTGTCTCGGACAAAAACGGCATTGCCGAGCTCGGGCAACAGCTAGCAGATGCCGGCGTTGAAATTTTGTCCACTGGCGGTACTGCTAAGCGCTTGCGCGATGCGGGCATCGCCGTCACGGACGTTTCCGCGGTAACTGGGTTTCCCGAAATCATGGATGGGCGCGTCAAAACGCTGCACCCAAAAATCCATGGTGCCATTCTTCGACGACCGGAAATCGATGATGACGTGCTCGTAGCGCATGACATCACGCCCATCGATCTGCTGGTGGTCAACCTCTACCCGTTTGCGGAAACCATCAACAGGGCAGACACGTCGTTTGAGGTCGCCGTCGAACAGATTGATATTGGCGGCCCCGCGATGATTCGGGCAGCGGCCAAGAACCACAACGCCGTTACCGTCATCGTCAATCCCGACGACTACGCTGTGGTCTTGGATGCATTGAAGGCCGGCGAGACACCCGCCGCATCGGTTCGCCGGCAATTGGCTGCCAGAGCGTTCTCTCATACAGCCGCCTATGACGCGTCAATCGCCGAATACATGAAGCAAGCAGCTGATGAACCCAAACAGTCCAACGACTTTTCGATAGGCGGCCATCGAGTCGAGACACTGCGTTACGGCGAGAACCCGCATCAGCAAGCGAGCTTTTATCGCGACGCGCGCGACGTAGCGGGCTCCATCGCTGCCGCGCGGAAAGTTCAGGGTAAAGCCTTGTCATATAACAACATCGCTGACGGCGATGCGGCGCTTGAATGCGTCCGGCAGTTTGATGCCCCCGCGTGCGTCATCGTTAAGCATGCAAACCCCTGTGGCGTCTCGGTTGCCGAAAATATCGACAGCGCTTATGAGGCCGCCTATGCGACAGACCCTACGTCAGCATTCGGCGGTATTATCGCGTTCAATCGGGCAGTACCAGCAGCGCTTGCCCAAAAGATCATTGACCGACAGTTCGTCGAGGTCATTATTGCGCCCCAATTTGATGACGATGCCGTTGTTGCTTTTGCATCGAAACCGAATATTCGTTTACTCGAAATCGGCGCAATCAACACCTTGCCGGGCGCCGTCGAGATCAAGAAGGTTTCCGGCGGATTTCTGATTCAGGATCGGGATGACGGCGTACTCGCCTCCGATGCTTTAAGAATTGTCAGCGAAAGACAACCGGATGAACGCGAAATGATGGATCTGCTGTTTGCGTGGCAGGTCGTCAAGTATGTAAAGTCGAATGCGATTGTTTTTTGCAAAGACGCGCGAACTATTGGCATTGGCGCGGGGCAAATGAGCCGCGTTTATTCGACCAAAATCGCCGCGATCAAAGCGGCCGATGAAGGCTTAACGGTTAAAGGATCGGTCATGGCTTCGGATGCTTTTTTCCCGTTCCGGGATGGCTTGGATAGCGCGGCAGAACATGGGATTACCGCCGTGATTCAACCCGGCGGCTCCATGCGTGACGAAGAAGTGATTCGCGCCGCTAACGAGCACAACATCGCGATGGTCTTTACAGGCATGCGTCATTTCCGTCATTGAGTAGCGAACGATGAAAGTATTGGTAATCGGTGGCGGCGGGCGTGAGCATGCCATTGCGTGGCGCGTTAAGCAGTCAGAGCGAATCGAAGAAGTCTTGGTCGCACCCGGCAATGCCGGTACGGCGCTTGAGCCTGGCATCAGAAACGTTGATATCGCCGCTACAGACATTGCTGCCTTGTTAGCGCTTGCCCAGGCTGAGCAAATTGATCTCACGATTGTCGGCCCTGAGCAACCACTGGTCGCCGGTATTTGTGATCGCTTTTCCGAAGCCGGTCTGCGCTGCTTTGGTCCCGACCGGCAAGCGTCGCAACTGGAAGGCTCAAAAGCATTTACGAAAGACTTTTTGAGTCGCCACGGTATTCCAACGGCCGACTACGCCACCTTTACCAACCATGATGATGCCTGCGCCTATGTGCGTGGCCGGCGCTTCCCGCTGGTCGTCAAAGCCGATGGTCTGGCAGCTGGAAAAGGCGTCGTGATCGCACAAAATCTTGAAGAAGCAATCGCGGCAATATCGTCCATGATCAACGATCGCCGTTTCGGGGATGCCGGTGGCGAGATTGTTATCGAAGATTTCTTGGTCGGTGAAGAGGCCTCGTTTATCGTCTTGACGGACGGTCAGCATGTTATTCCGCTGGCCACCTCGCAAGACCATAAGGCACGCGACAACGGCGATATGGGACCCAATACCGGCGGTATGGGCGCCTACTCACCAGCGCCGGTCGTCACTGATGAAATCACGGATCGCGTCATGCGAGAAGTCATTCAACCGACACTGGATGGACTTCGGGCGGATGGCATCACCTATCGCGGTTTTCTATATGCCGGTTTGATGATCGATGATCATGGCGTCGCCAAAGTACTCGAATTCAATTGCCGATTAGGTGACCCGGAGACACAGCCACTAATGCTTCGGCTGCAGTCTGATCTAGCCGCCTTGTGCGATGCAGTGATCGACGGCAATCTGCATGAACAACAGGTCAGTTGGAATCCGGACACCGCATTGGGCGTGGTTCTCGCCGCCGACGGCTACCCCGAGAGCTATCAAAAACAGATTCCGTTAGGCGATCTTCACGCTGCCGACATTGAGTATGACGTCAAGACCTTCCATGCCGGTACCGCATTGGCTGACGACCAACTGCTTAGCAGCGGTGGCCGGGTCGTTTGTGTGACAGCGCTGGGTGATTCGGTATGCGCAGCTGCCGAAAAGGCTTACCGGGCTGTCGCTCACATTCAGTGTGATGGCCTGTTCAAGCGCGATGATATTGGTCATCGCGCCATTAGCCGGGAACGCCGGTCACGGTCATGATTTCGGTTAAGGAAGCCGAGCGCCTTATCTTTGAGGCTATGCCGGACTTCGGGACAGAAAGCATCCCGGCTCATCTGGCAACAGGCCGTATCCTTGCCGAATCCATCGTCGCGGAACGCGATCAGCCACCGTTCGATCGGGTCACGATGGATGGCGTCGCTATTCGCTGGCAAGAAAATCTGACGACATGGACAATCACCGACACACAGTTGGCCGGTGAGTCGCCAAAGACGCTTGCGGCACCAGACCACGCCATCGAGATCATGACCGGCGCGGCACTTTGCGATGACGCCGATACTGTTATTCCTGTTGAACGCTATCAAATAGAGACGATCAATGGTCAGAGCCGTTTAACACTTGAAACCGGCTATCAGCCATCGCACGGTCAGAACATTCACAAAGCAGGCAGCGACCATGCAGCTGGTACCACGCTGCTAACGCCCGGCATGCGTATCGGTGGCATTGAGTCGGCGATTATTGCATCCGCTGGCCATACAGACGTGCTGGTCAAGTTACAGCCCAGCATTGCCGTCATCGCGACCGGTGATGAGTTAGTGCCGCCAGGCCAACCGATTGAGCCGCATCAAATCCGACTCTCTAATGGCCCTGCGCTGTTAACGGCTTTGCGGTCACACGGATTCAGCGATGTTTCACTGCATCATTTGCCGGATAGCAAAGCCGGACTGCAAAAATCGCTCGCGGAGATCCTAAACGAGAATGAAGTTCTCGTGCTGTCGGGTGGCGTGTCCAAGGGCAAGGCAGATTTCGTGCCCGAGATTCTCAATATGCTCGGCGTCAAGAAACACTTTCATTTCGTGGCTCAAAGACCTGGCAAGCCGATGTGGTTCGGCACCGGCGAACAGCGACAAGCCGTCTTTGCGCTTCCGGGTAATCCGGTATCAACGCTAAGCTGTTTCCGTCGCTATGTTGTTCCTGCGCTCGAGCGGGCGAACGGCATGAACGCTCGCGGACCCAGCACCGTGAAACTCGCGACAGATTGGCATTTCAAACCGGCACTGACGGCTTTGGTGCCCGCGATGCTGCAACCGGACAATGCGGGACAGATGTGGGCCACCCCGCTTAGCACAAATACGTCCGGTGACTTCGCTGCCCTGGCCTATACAGACGGCCTAATTGAGCTGCCCCCAAAAAGAAAAGACTTCGCCTGCGGCGAAGCCTTTCCATTTTTCTACTGGTAATCGTGGCGCATCGCGCCAACGCTACAGCGGCTAGCGTTTCATCGCGTCGAAGAACGTCGAGTTGGTTTTGGTGTCTTGCATCTTGTTCAGCAAGAACTCAACCGCAGCCAGCTCATCCATGGGATGCAGCACTTTACGCAACACCCACATTTTCTGAAGCTCATCCGGATCAGTCAACAGGTCTTCCTTACGCGTACCTGACCGGTTGATATTGATCGCCGGGTAAACCCGTTTTTCAGCGACGCGTCGATCCAGATGGATCTCCATGTTGCCTGTGCCTTTAAACTCTTCGTAGATGACTTCGTCCATCTTGGAGCCGGTATCAACCAGTGCTGTCGCCAAAATGGTCAGGCTTCCGCCCTCTTCCACATTACGCGCAGCGCCGAAGAAGCGCTTCGGGCGATGCAATGCATTGGCATCCACACCACCGGTCAGGACTTTGCCCGAAGACGGTACAACCGTGTTGTATGCGCGCGCCAAACGGGTAATAGAGTCCAAAAGAATAATCACGTCGCGTTTGTGTTCTACCAAACGTTTCGCTTTCTCAATGACCATTTCAGCAACCTGAACGTGACGGCTTGCTGGCTCGTCGAACGTCGATGACACGACTTCACCGCGAACGGTGCGTTGCATCTCGGTGACTTCTTCGGGACGCTCATCAATCAACAATACGATGAGATCGCATTCGGGCTGATTAGCAACAATCGCAGACGCAATGTTCTGCAACAACATCGTTTTACCGGCTTTCGGTGGTGAAACGATAAGACCTCGCTGGCCTTTTCCAATCGGAGCAACCAAATCAATAATACGTGCGGTCAGATCCTCTTTACTGCCGTTGCCTTGCTCGAGCTTCAGGCGATCACGCGGGAACAGCGGTGTGAGATTCTCAAACAGAACTTTACTGCGGGTATTTTCCGGCGGCTCAAAGTTGATCTGTCCAACCTTCAGCAACGCAAAGTAACGCTCACCGTCTTTCGGCGGACGAATCAATCCCGATACCGTATCGCCGGTACGCAAATTGAAACGACGGATCTGACTCGGCGACACGTAAATATCGTCCGGCCCGGCCATGTAGGAGCTGTCTGATGCGCGCAAGAAGCCAAAACCATCCTGCAAGATTTCAAGCACACCGTCGCCATAAATGTCTTCGCCGTTCTTCGCATGTGCTTTGAGCACCGCAAAAATAATATCCTGCTTGCGAGAACGTGCAAGATGCTCAAGCCCCATCGATTCACCAAGCTCAACCAGCTTTGCTGCCGGGCGAGTCTTGAGCTCAGTCAGGTTCATCGCGTCCTTGCTAAGCTCAAATTCTTCCGGCGGGATAATCTCTAGGCCGCCGCCATCATCAATGGGCAAATCGCTATGCATCCGCTTCCGCGACGGCTTACGACGTGATTTTTTCTTGTTGTTACGCGGCTGCTGAGAGCGCGAACGATTATTCTGGGAAGGTTGCTGTTGTGTTGGTGTATTGCTCAACGAATTTCTCACAAATTGCCGTCAATGAACTCGGATAGTGCTGCTTTGGAGACAGCGCCGAGCTTCTGTGCTTGTACCTGACCACCTTTGAAAACCATCAGGGTCGGGATACTACGAATGCCATATTTAGGTGGCGTGTTTGGGTTTTCATCAATGTTGATTTTGACGATCTTGAGGCGGCCTTCATATTCATCAGCCGCGAGATCCAACAATGGCGCAATCATCTTGCAGGGTCCGCACCATTCCGCCCAAAAATCGAGAAGCACCGGCACGTCCGATTGTAAAACGTCCTCGGCAAAGCTGGCATCACTGGTTTGCAAAATTTTGTCGCTCAACGGATTTCCCCTGATTAAGAGTTAAATTGAAACATTAGAAAAGGTGTTCTGGGATAGTTGCCGCGGCAGTATCTACTGTAGATACGCTTACAAATGCAGCATTTTAGTGACTATGCGCGCCACTTCAGGCACTATGCGCCCACTTGATCGTCTTGCCTGTCACCCCAAGACAGAAGAAGACGCGGGCATGTTATTTAGATCTTTATGATTGATTTGGCAACGGCTGTTGCGCTTTGTTGGTCTAATTTCACATCGTCGCGCGACATTTTGCAAGTGTTTCGATCCCAAAAAACTAATATTCGACAAAATGTCGATCTTCGGACTGGAAAAAAGCTACAAAACCTATGTCAGCAGAACATCTATCAGACCTTGAGTTTGCCAAACTAGACTTACCGGACTCCCTTCATGAAGGCATCCGCGACGCTGGTTTTAAACACGCAACGCCCATTCAGGCACAAACGTTACCGACCGCACTGAAAGGCGCTGACGTTGCGGGACAGGCGCAAACCGGTACCGGCAAGACCGCCGCATTTCTCATTGCACTCTATAGTCACTTGTTAAGAACACCGCTTGCAGACGACGTGCAATCGGGCGGCATTCGCGCACTGGTTTTGGCACCAACGCGCGAGCTTGCGGTACAAATTGCCGATGACGCGAAGCAACTTGGCAAACATACCGGCTTGAAGATCGGATTGGCCTATGGCGGCACCGATTACGACAAACAGCGCAATGTCATTGAATCCGGTGTCGATATCCTGATCGGTACACCCGGTCGTATCATCGATTACTTCAAACAGCGCGTGTTCCATATGAACCACGCGCAAGCACTCGTTCTCGATGAGGCCGATCGCATGTTTGATCTCGGCTTCATCAAAGACATCCGGTTCTTGCTACGCCGCTTGCCGCCGGCTGGCGAACGACTCAACCTGTTGTTCTCTGCGACACTCTCTTACCGTGTGATGGAACTTGCCGCCGAACACATGAACGATCCGGAGCTCATCCGCATCGAACCCGAGAAAGTCACCGCAGACCGGGTTGAGCAAAGTATTTATTACCCGTCGAATGAAGAAAAAATTCCGCTGTTGATCCAACTAATGCGCGAGCTGGATATTGAACGCACGATGGTCTTCGTCAATACCAAACGCGAAGCAGAACGCCTGGAAGACACGCTCAACGCCAATGATATTGTTGCTCGCGCTATCTCTGGCGATGTGCCACAGAAAAAACGTCAGCGCATGCTGAAAGCTTTTCAAGACGGCGAGCTCAATGTGTTGATTGGTACCGATGTCGCCTCTCGCGGACTGCATATCGATGATGTGACGCACGTCTTCAACTATGATCTTCCGCAAGATCGCGAAGACTATGTTCATCGCATCGGTAGAACCGCGCGTGCCGGTGCATCAGGCGTTGCGGTGAGTTTCGGTTGTGAGCAGTACGTCATGTCACTGCCCGACATCGAAACTTACATTGGCTTCCGTATTCCGGTGGCAAGCTTTGATCACGAAGCATTGCCGGAGATCAAACGTCCTCCGCGTCGCCCGCGCAAACCATCGGGCGGTCCCCGCCGTCACAACAATGACCGTGGACCCCGGTCACAAGGACAAGGTCAAAAACGCCGACGCCGCCCGCCCAACAAAGGCTAGGCAAGCAACAAGTCTTTCACACCGTCGACGGATGGCCAGTCCGTCAACGCATTAGGTGCACGCTTGGAATCCGGATGATTAATTCCGATGACCCCACCGAGACCAAAGTCTACGCCCGCTTGTAGCACGGAAGGACTATCGTCAACGAGCAAGCAAGCTTCCTTTCTGATACCGGACCTCGCTGCGAAACGCTCCCAAAAAATGGGCGACTCCTTGGGTGCCTCAAACTCGCCGGAGCTGTACGCAGCGTCCACCAGATCCGTAACCTGAGTCACCTGATCTTTTAGCTTCAATAGCTCCGGACTGGAGTTGGTGACAATGATCAACTCATGACCAGCCGAGCGAGCGCGTTTCAAAAACTCCGGTGCACCAGCTAAGAACTGGATGGGCTCCTCACAGGTCGATTTCAATGCAAGCACATCGAGCGACAAAGCATCACTCCAAAAATCAAGACAGTACCAATTCAGCGTCCCGCGCTCGGCTTCGATCATCGATAGAATTTTGTCGCGGGCAATATCCATAGAGACCGACTGCGCCTCTGCATACGCGGCCGGCATGGTCTGTAACCAAAAATGGTTGTCATAAGCGAGATCAAGCAAAGTCCCATCCATATCCAGCAACAGCGTCTTGTGCCGGGCCAACAGATCATTCATCAACATCTCTCCGCGCTATTCCTGATTGCTCTCGGTTGTTACCATGAGGGCTGTTGCGGACGCATCATACGCGAGTTATGCCATGGATATCGAATCGGACATTGACGTTGTTTGTAAACTGGCCGAGCGTGCTGGCAAAGCGATCATGCGTGTTTATGAAAGCGATTTCGACGTCATCTCGAAACGGGACGCAAGCCCGCTAACGCAAGCGGACATGCAGGCGGATAAGATCATTCGGGAAGGTCTAAGCACCCATGACAGCCGTATCCCGATGATTAGCGAAGAAACGGCGCTACCTTCGTTCGAGGAACGTCAGCAGTGGCACAAGTATTGGCTGATCGATCCGCTCGACGGCACCAAAGAATTTGTAAACAGGAATGGTGAGTTCACGGTCAACATCGCCCTCATCGAAGCCGGGTTTCCGGTGATCGGCGTCGTCCATGTTCCCGTCACCGGCATCACGTATTGGGGCGGAATCGCGTACGGCGCTTTCCGCGCTCATCCTGGCTCGGAGCACCATCCGATTCGGGTTAGCGACGGCGTTAGCTCGCCTCGTGTCGTCACCAGCCGTTCGCATGGTACGCCGAAAACTGAGGCATGGCTCGAACGACTCGGCGACTATTCGGTCACCCGCACAGGCAGTTCCCTAAAGTTTTGCGCCGTCGCGGAAGCGCAAGCAGATGTTTATCCGCGATTCGGGCCAACTTCCGAATGGGATACCGCTGCCGCACAGGCCGTTGTTGAAGGCGCCGGTGGCCAGGTGACCACCTGGGACGGACATCGACTTGCATACAATACGAAACCGGATATGCTAAATCCTGATTTTGTAGTATCCGGTGGCGTTCATACGCGGTGGCTGGACATCTAACGGGAGCCGATAACGCTGCTATGGACGAAAAAATCACCGAAATATTAGCGACCGAGGGTATGGACACATTGTCCAAACTGAAGGAGCTGCGCGTCATGCACCGTGATCTCAACGATTTGATCGACAATCTCGTCGATGACATCGCCATGGATCAAATTCGGCTACGTCGCCTGAAAAAAGAAAAGCTTCACTTGAAAGACGCCATCACGCGTCTCGAATCCGACATCATTCCCGACCTCAACGCCTGAATTCGTCTTTCGCTGGATAGACCGCTCCGATATGCGTCTCGCCACGTGCTTCTGCTAACGCAACCTGATTGCGTCGTTCTAAAAATTGGCGCCGCTGCACTTCGGTCAATTGACCGACACATTTCGCACAACAAATACCCGGCTCATAGTCGTCATGGGCCAAGTCAGTATCCGACAAAGCACGCCGACATCCATGGCATTGCACATAGCCACCGGGTGACAACGTATCATCCACCGCAACTCGCGAGTCAAAAACAAAGCACTCACCCTGCCATCGACTTTCGAGCGCTTGGTCACCGGCAATCTCATCAAGATAACCGAGCACTCCGCCGCGTAGTTGATAGAGCTGACTAAATCCCTTGTCGCGCATGACGGCAGTCGCCTTCTCACAACGAATCCCGCCCGTGCAGAACATCGCGATCGGTCGGTCGGGGTCGTCAGCCAGTTCGTTGTCGATGTAGTCCGAGAACTCACGGAAATTACGCGTCTCGGGATTGACTGCACGATCAAATGTACCTATCTCGATTTCATAAAGGTTGCGGGTGTCGATAACTAGCGTCTCCGGATCATCGATCAGTTGGTTCCAATCCTCGGCACCAACATGAAGGCCCTGACCATTCGCCGGATTCACTTCGGCGTGGCCCATGGAAACAATCTCGTCCCGATACTTGATTCGCAATCGACGAAATGGCGGCGCGTCTGTCAATGACCAACGACCATCAATGCCTTCAAAGCCAGGCTGTTCCCGTAACCAATCAAGAAGACTATCGAGGTCAAGCTTTTCGCCGGAGAACGTCGCGTTCAGACCTTCTTTCGCGATAATTGCTGTCCCAAGGAGACTTCGGGCATCAGCCTCGCGACGAACCGATTCACCAAGCGCCTGTACATCGCTAACCGTCGTAAATCGATAAAACGAAACAACCTGCACCGACGTGGTCATACCTGCCCCTCCGCGCGCTTGCGATCTGTTTCGGTGACCTTTTCTGCGCGCGTGACCTCTGTAATCGTCAGGATACTGTGTCGCAGGGGCTCACCGAGAACGAGACGTGCATCATTTTCTATCGTTTCGAACGCCAGCGAGAATGTCAGGTTTTTATGCTCATCGACAGAAATCACGCCCGTCTCGCGCAGCGTGCCCAAGAATGTACGAAAGAGCCGTCGATCGAAAAAGTCCGGCGAGCGCATGCCGTAAAGAATAGATAACCGTTCCGCACACAACTGACAGATTTCTTCCAATTGTGACTGTGACAAAGTGCCCGAGCCATGCTTGTTCAACAGTGCGATGGTCATGTAATAGCGCTGCAAAACCGGTACGACAGACTGGCCCATCTGACCGAGCGAGAAAGCCAAGGCCGAACCTGCCGGCGGACGCCGCAACAGATTCCCGTCACGTTCCAGTAGACCGTGCGCACACATGGCCTCAATGACAATAGCGACGACGCGCTCGAGATCATCAACAGACCAACGAAGACGCAGTTCGGCGCGGATGTACGGCGCAGTGAGTCGAATTAACCGGTGCAGCTCATCTTCGGCTAGCACTTTGCCGTGGATGTAATTGGCTGCAACCAAAGAATGCAAAGCGGTTAGGTGCAGAATGTTGTTTCTGAAGTAGGTCAACAGCAAAGCCTGTCGATCCGGCAAATGCACAATTCTGCCGAGGCGATGGTCTTCAATCTCGATCACACCCAGCCGCAATCCGTGCGCGATGATGCCATTGGCGTCCAGCTCAGGCAGGGTGACGTTGTCGTCATAAGGGGTCTCCGCATAGAGCGCCTTATACAGCGTCAGCTGACGAACCAGATCCGACTCGGCCATCGACTGGCGTTGCGTACCAAGCAAAGCCAATGCCAGCAGACTGACGGGCGTTACAGCAGCGGCGGAGTTGATATTTTCAAGAATCTGCCAACCCAAGGCGTCAGACACTGCAGGTAACCAGTCGGGTTTCGGATCGTCGCCTGCGTCACGCCATTGTGGCGCTCGCTCGTCCAGCAGTTTGGCAAGATCAATAGGATCACCGACATTGACATATACCTTGCCGAACTGTTCCCGCAGCGCTTTCAGCGAACGAAAAAGACCGCCCAGCGATTCTTTGCTCTTTTCCTGGCCGCGTAACTCGCCGATGAACGCCGTCCCTTCGATCAGTTTTTCATAGCCAAAGTAAACAGGCACAAACAAAACGGGGCGCCGCGCATCTTGAACAAAGGCGCGCACGGTCATGTTGAGCATGCCGACTTTCGGCGACAACAATCTGCCAGTGCGACTTCGACCACCCTCTATGAAATACTCCAGCGGGTAGCCACGCGATTGCAGGGCTTTCAAGTAAGAATGAAACACCGCAGCGTATAGCCGATTGCCACTGAAGGTTCGACGCAAGAAAAAAGCGCCCCCGCGTCGCAGAATAGATCCAGCAACTGGCAAATTGAGGTTAATGCCGGCGGCAACATAGGGCAGCGACAATCCTTGTTTATACAAAACATACGACAGCAGCAGATAATCAAAGTGGCTACGATGACATGGTACGTAAACGAGCTCACTACCCTCTGCCGCCTTTTTGAGCCGATCAATACCATTGAGTTCGATACCGTCGTAAATTCGTGTCCAGAGCCATGACAAAAATCGCTCCAAAACCCGGACGGTGGGATACGACAAATCGGCCGCTATCTCCAATGCATACTTCTTGGCTTTCTTCTCAGCTTTAGCGCGTGCACGAGATCCTACCTCTCCCTCATTGGTCACTAAAGCGCGAACCGGCGCATCGCGCAGCACCTCTGCGATTAGCGTTCGACGGTGCGATAGATCGGGGCCAACCGTGGCCTCACGGCGCATACGGAAATGCACCCGCAGTACCCGCGACGCTTTTCTGAAAGAACGTTCTGCATCCAAATTTTCACTCAGAATCGGCGACAACTGCATCGGCTCTGAAATTTGCAGCAGCGTATGACGACCGTGGATCAGCGTCGTCAGAAACTTCCGGGTTCTACCGGCAACTTCCCAATCTTCCGAAAACAGCAGCGTGAACCAGGATCGTGCTTTACCCGGGGACCTGCCCCAGTAGATGCCGATTGGCACCAGATAAACCGGCAAAGCATCCACTGTTGCAGACGAGGCGTCACGCGCTTCAGTTGCCGCCGACACCAACAGTTTAAGCCGTGCGGATTGCCGCGTACTCCTATGCCGGAATACCCAGCCCTTCAGTCGTCGCAACACCACCACGCTGCGGCCAAGATCTCGGCCGGCGAAATCGAAGTCTGCGTTTGGCGATGGCAAGTCGAGCGCTTGTGTCACTGATTCAAGCGTCAACAAATCAGCAATACCGCCGGTCTCCAACACATAGCAGACGCGCACTGATGGATCCGCATGCAATTGCCGCACCGCAGCGACTTGCTCATCCGATGAGACTTCGGGCTTTACCCAAAGACGCAGCACACGTGCCATCATCGAATTTAGCCGTTTTCGCATTGCATTCATCCGCGACTCTTCTTTGGATTAGGGGGCTGGTCGTTCAGCAGACCGCGTTATTGTAACGCACGGCGTAGACGCAGGCCGCATCGCGTTTGCGATCACCCTTGTATTCCTGCTCAATCTTCACGATCCTTCTCATATGCATCAAATCATGCGCATGATGACGGCCAATGGAGGCACAGCAGATTGAAAGCCGCAACCGGTCCAAAACGTTGGCTGATCGCCGATATCGGCGGCACTAATTCTCGACTGGCCATCTGGCAGGCCGGTGAAACTGCGCGTGGCGTCCAGACGGACCTGCGCAAATTGTCCAATGCGGCCTACGCGCAAATCGACGACATGCTGGGTGCTTTTCTGGATAGCTACGATGGGGAGCCACCCACGCACGCCGTATTGGCGATTGCGGGTCCTGTAACCAGTGATCAGGTCCGACTGCTAAACATTGCATGGTCTTTCAGTGCCAATCAATTGCGCGAACAGTTCGGACTCACTCAACTCATCGTCATCAACGACTTCGAAGCGCTCGCGCATGTGGTGCCATTACTGACCGAGGATGACTTTATTCAGAATGGTGATGGCATGGCGGACAAAACTGCGCCGGCGTTGTTGATTGGCCCGGGTACCGGGCTTGGCGTTGCCAGTGTCGTATTTCATGACACAGGCTATATTGCCGTACCAGGCGAAGGTGGCCATGTTAGCCTGCCGGCCGCAAATCTAGCCGAATCGAGAATCATCGAAGCAGTTCAGGACCGTTACGGACACTGTTCTGCCGAACGCATACTATCGGGCGCTGGACTTTGCCTACTCCACGATATCCTCCATGGCGATCAGATCGAGGCCAGCGTGATCAGCGCGCGCGCAGCGGAGCAAGACCCGAATGCACTCGCGACGTTTGAACAATTTTTCCAGTTTCTCGGCACGGTTGCCGGCGACGCTGCTTTGACCGTCGGCGCGCTCGGCGGTGTGTACTTGGGTGGCGGCATTCTGCCAGCGAACCAGACACTGTTCTTGGAATCCGCTTTCCGGGAACGATTTATCGATAAAGGCCGCTATCGCGGCTATTTGAATGCGATTCCGACCCGTCTAATTACACTCGATACACCTGCGCTAGTCGGATTGTCAGGTGTCGCCAGTCACGCACAATAGTCTTGCAGAATCCCGCTTGCGAACGGATGACAAAAACCGCCTATCCAAACACCTTTCAATTCTCCGTCTTGCCGTAACGTGCGCGCTTTCAGCAAACTCGGGCGCTTCATCTCGACGCCTTGGTGAATCACAAATTGCTGCTCGCCATCCTGTCCGGACAATGAAGCCAGCAAACCACACAACGCGCAGTTTGCACTGCCTGTTGCCGGATCTTCCGGCACGCCATCCATGGGCGCAAACACTCTAGCGCGCAAGACTCCCGGCTGATCCGTCGTCGTGTAACAAAAGATATCCGGTGTTAGCCCCTGTTCAACGAGACGCTGAAGCAGCGCCGGATTCACTTGCACACTCTCTAACGCCTGTCGATCGGCCAATGCCACGATCAGGAATGGCAATCCCACGGACGCGACGATCGGATCATGTTGGGATGTAGCGATCTGTGCACTATCGAGCCCTAACACTTCCGCCATCAGGTCGACATCCGCGCGATCTCCTATCGACAGCGCTTGAGGTGCTTTCAGCTCGGCAAACAACCGCCCATCGTCACTCTCGGTCAATGTCACATTCACGCTGCCTGCGCTTTCATCGAATCGATAGGAGCGCGGCCATTCTTTGCCGGCTCGCCGCGCTTGCTCGGCGAGTACAAAGGCGGTGCCAATGTTCGGGTGACCTGCAAACGGCACTTCCTGAGTGGGTGTGAAAATACGAACCTGGTAATCAAAATCGGCAGCGCTTGCTGGCAGTACGAACGTACTTTCCGAGAAATTAAACTCCCGGGCGATACGTTGCATGTCATCGCTAGTCAGACATTGCGCATCGAGAATCACAGCTAACGGATTGCCGCCGAACGATAGATCAACGAAGACATCGACAATCTCGAATCGACGTCCCATTCGCGTCAAGGCGTATCGTCCTTGTCACCGTTTTCAAGTTCTTCAAGACGCGCGTCCATTTCGGCCTTGCGTTGCTTGGCAGCGTCTTCAACGGCCTTCGCACGATCAATCGGCTTCTTCGCCGCATCAAGCAGCACACTTTCTTTGGCGTTCGCCGTATCGTCGGCCACTGGATCGGCGTCTTCCACGGTTGTTGATCCACCGCTGCACGCAGCGCCAACGACCAAAATTATTATGGCTGACAGCAGGGAATATTTACGAAGTTTCATCAGGAGCACCTTTGAGACAATTATCAATAAAAATCGCGAGCAGTTGGTTGATCGTGTCGATAGCGTCGCCGAGTCGATGATCGCTGTTCACGAGATGCAATGTCACATTGTGTTCTCGCGCAAAACGAATGCTGTTCTCTACCGGAACCACATCGTCATGCCAGCCGTGAACGATTTCCATTGGACAATCAGGTTTGGCCGGCGTAATCGCCTCATAGCCAGGCATATGGAAGGCGGGAGCCAATACGAAAACACCGTCCACCGCCTGATCGATTGCCGCCGCCGTGGCGACATGCCCACCCATAGATGAACCCACGAGTATCAGCTTTTCATAAGGTTCATCACGGAGGACGGATTGAAGTTTGCGAACGCGGTTGCCCGGGTCACGTTCACCCTGATAATCAACGGATATCACTCTCGCACAACGGGAATCAGCAATCTCAGCCATCGCTGTTATCTTGCTGCCCCACGGTCCGGACTCCAATCCATGCGAAAACACTACCAGAGGATCAGTCATCAATGACTCCTATGCCAACGTGCACTGCCACAACCGATCCTGACCCCACAACGCGAGCCCGTCAACCGATAATACGGGAACACCCCAAAGCGCCAGATCAGCCAACGCCTTAGCATTACGCTCGAGTTCCGCGTCAACTTCCGGCGCGCCAATAAAGCGAGCCGCGGCGGCGTACGATAGGCCGACCGAGGCTAGAACACGTTTTAGACCGGCCGGCTTGGCGAGATCGATGCCTTGCGACCAGATTGCCCGCATCGCAGCACGCGTAAAGGGAATCTCAACTCCTTGCGTCTTCGCGTACATAAATCCGGCCGAGGCGTTCGTGACGCCGCGGCCCAACGGATCAGCAATGCGCCCAAAAGGCACACCGTAGCGACGCGCTTCACGAGCAGCGTCCTGAATGAGGTAGCGACGCTTTTCCGGTGACAACGGCACGCCACGTTCAATCATCGGCATGACGGGCCGAAGCATTGGCTTTCGTTTAGCCTGCTGACAAACGTCCAGCGTGCGTTGTAAAGCCAGCCAGGAATAGGGGCTTCTAAATGAGAAAAACCACTCCGGCGCCGCGTCTTGATCATTTGGCGAAAGGCGTAACTTGACCGGATGCGATTCGACCGCATCCAGTTTTTCTGAAAGCGCTTGGCGCGCGGCCGGCGAACCGTCCGTTAGGCGCTCGGCACGCAATCTCGTCGTGAGATGACGCAAGCGCTCGACGCCGCGATAACACTCGTCACCAAAGAACAAGACGCCCGCATCATAGTGACCGATTTCCTGTAGACGTTCGCCCGCTTTACGCGTCATGATTTCCGCATGCGAGAGATCATTGGGTTTGATCCGCGCCAAAGCGGGCGCCAGTGTATCCGTATCGGATTGCCAATAAGCATCCGAAAGCGCCTGACAGCGGGTGAGATCTTTGTGCAAGCGCCATGACCTCGTCATGGCCGCCTCCAGACCGTCGGCTAATCGTACTGGCGGCACCGTGGCCATCGGCAATTGCATTGCCGACGCAAACTTTTGCGCATCCACGAGCGCCCATTGCAGCAGTTGCCGCTGATGCTGGTCTGGTGGTTCCGTGGCTCTGCGAATGATATGCAGCGTGATGTCGATGCCATAACCGTCCACCAAATCGGCGCACACCATCAACAGCAAATGAGAATGTGGGTCGCCCGCACGGTAAAACAGCTCAACGGTCGGTGGTGCCTCATCAAAACGGCGTTTTAGTCGCGCAAAAGCACGTTGTGCACGGTGTACACGCTCGCTCAGCAAAACGTCAGCAATTAAAGGCTTAAACATGGCTTAGCCCTCATGACCCCAGTCATCCGGATTCGACCAAAGCAAGGCGTCTAGGGATTCGTTCCAACCAAACGACTTCATGTTCACCTTACCGTTGCTGACCAGCACCCCTTCTACCTGCAAGCGTTCGACCTGACGACGCCCGGCGGGACTATCGGCAGCATTATGAATCCGCCCCTGCGCATTGAGAACGCGATGCCATGGTAAATCCGAACCTGCCGGAAGCTGTCCCATAAAACGGCCTACTTCGCGAGCGCCATTAGCAAGACCAGCAAGCGTTGCTACTTTTCCGTAGCTGCAGACGCAGCCGCGTGGGATTCGCGAAACCACATCATGAACGGCGGCCCGGCGTTTCTCTCTCGCCTCTGTGCTCATGATCTGACACCCTGCTTCAACCGCGCGCGAATATCTTCACGCGCCATTTTCAAAACCGATTCGCGATCAAGGCTGTCGAGGATATCGTTGATCACTTGCTTAGGCCCGCCGTCTCCCCACGAGCAACCTTGTGCCAGGTATTGCCGGGTCACCTGACCCACAACGTAAGTGGCGTAATACGCAACGGCGCCCTGAGCGCCGGCCGTCAGCATCGTGGATAAGCCACCGGTGCCTACCTTGAGCGCGCTGGAAACAAAATGAACAGCCCAAACGGTCCCCATCAGCGCCAGCGCTTCGGTGCTAATGACACGGACCAGTTTGCCAGCGTCATTCCGTGACAACGGCAGTGCGAATAGTTTGGATAGATGCACGACCATTCCGACATCAATCGCGGCTGCCGCGAGCAGGTCGGCGACAGGCAATGGATTCAGGGCAACCGCGACGCCTTTGGCAATGCAATAGGTTCGTACGAGATCATCAGCCAGTGCGGAACGTGCCGCGACCAAACGTTGGCCGACCTTGTCAGACAAATCAGCAGCAAACAAAGAGGCGTTCAATGCCGCTAGCGTCTTGCCATCCCGTTCCAAGATCTCCCATAGCCGACTACGAAGCTCCGCGAGATCCGGCGTAGGCTGGCGGGTTACTTCGGATTCATCACCATTGGCATCGCGCACGACGACGATCTGCGACGCTGGATTCGCCGCCGCCGTGACCACCCGATCTGCCGTTAGAAACTCATTGCATCGGGCGACGACTGCAGCGCGCAGCGCATCGAGCTCTGCAGAGGAATAACGATCGGCCTTGTTCAGCACCAGCAAGACCGGCGGACCCGCGTTGACCACTTGGCGCAACGCGCGGAATTCACTATCGGTAATATCGCCATCGATCACGAACAAGATCACATCGGCTCGTCGCGACACTTCAACCGCTATCGCCTCCCGGTCATTGCCATCGGCTTCATCAATTCCGGGCGTATCGATCACAAAGATGCCGCCGGCCGGGCGCTCATCCAGTGAAGCAATAGCGCTTTGCCGTGTTTCTCCATGCAAAGGACTCACCGCAAACACGGGCTCACCGACCAACGCATTGAGTAGCGAAGACTTACCGGTACTGACACGGCCAAACGCCGCTACATGTAAATGGCCCTGCTCGAGCTTCTCAAGCATTGCCCGCACTTGTTCGTAGTCGCCGCTAAGACTCTCGCGCAGCGCTTTGGGCAACCGTTTGTCATCTAACAATTCGGTTAGCGACTCGCGGGCAAGCGCAAGATGACGCGACTCCTCATCGACGGGCGAATCAGTGCGTATTTTTTTCCCGGTAGTCGAGCGCAAGCTTTGCCACGCGCCGGACACCTTGCTCCAAATGCTCATCCATTCCCTTTTGTACGCTATCGGCCGCGACGGCCGCATCGAATGCGCCTTCTTTTTCGAGCGAGGCCGACAGACCGCGACCCACAGCATCGAACAACAAACCATACGCTACCGCGTGAACTAACCCGCCAGCAATAGTGCCGACCCCCGGAAATGCCTTAAGTCCGTTGCCGGCTATCGCCAGAGAAAGCGGAATGGCTTTGCCGACGCGGCTCTGGCTAAGATCCAGGAAGCGTTCAATCTCCAGATCCCGTGGTGTCTGTCCGTAAATTTGGCACAACGATTTTGTCATTTGCGATCCCAAATAGCCCTGGATGACGATATCGGTACCCGGGGTCACCGCCGCTAGTGCGCCAACGACCGCACGACGCGTCGCGGTTTGCACCACTTGATGCGCGCGCTGCGTTCGGTAGCGCGCTTCAGCTTTGATCAGTTTTTCCGTAGCCAACGTCAACAACGACTGCGCTCGTAGCGCATTGACCGTTTGGAGATCACCACCGAGCAGCTCTTCCAGCGCCAGCACCAACTGACTCACATCGGCATCGCGTTCACGCGTCTCACGTGTTTCCTCTAAACCGCTTTGCGATTGAACAATCACTTCCTGCTCGCCGCCCGCAATCGTCACGATCAATGCCGGTGGTACTTCGGCATCGCCGGGCGTTGCATCCGTCAGCCGTTCTTGCATGCGTCGCATCACCGTTTGCAACTCGCTGGCGGAAAAACGATCAGCTTTGTTCAGCGTCACGATCAATGGCTTCTTCAATGCTTGCAGACTAGCCAGCGCAGTCACCTGCTGGCGCGACAAGTCGCCGTCAGTCACAAAAACAACGGCATGTGAACGGCGGGCTTCATCCATCATCGCCTCGTCGAGCTCAGTACCCACCGCTTCGAGACCGGGCAAGTCAGCGATCGTAATCTCCGCACCCGTTGGCGCTTGCCAAACAAAACGCGAGACTTCCGTCGTAGAGCCGGCAACAGGGCTGATTTCGACTTCCGCATCGGGCAGCAAGGCTTTCGCGAGGGACGACTTGCCGGTACTAACCGCACCGAATAGTGCAATGTATAACTCGCTGGAAACCCGATGGGTCTCGAGACGTTGCAACTCGGATGCGGCGTCTTCCACATCGATACCGGAATCCGCAACGGAAGCCACACGCCGGCGAATGGCCGATTCATCGAGCACGGCAGGCGGAGGCTTTGTCGCTGCCTTGCTCGGCCGAAGCACACGAATAGTCAGTAGCGCAAAAGCCGACAATAACAACGCCAGCAAAGCGACGAAAGCATATCGAAGCACAGCGGGACCGGACTGCAATCGCGTCCAAAGTGATAGCGCATTGTCGGTCACAAAAAAGAACAGACCGAAAGCAA
The DNA here is from genome assembly GCA_045110335.1 of Woeseiaceae bacterium. GTDB lineage: Bacteria > Pseudomonadota > Gammaproteobacteria > Steroidobacterales > Woeseiaceae > CALBPI01. The sequence continues at coordinate 27,943 of JBGCGB010000010.1, read as the reverse complement.
TCAATGCCACCAACAGCAAGGCGAACAACAACAATCCGCGTGTGATCTTACTAACTTGCATGTCGTTGACGCCCAAGTGACGGAAAAACAAAAGCGAACATCAGCGCAACGGCTAGCGGCACGAGACGTTCCAACCAATCGCCCGGTGTATTTGCCATCAGATGAAAAACGATCGTCAGCGAAAATCCGGACAGCATCGATAACAAGCTCGACAGTCCACTAACGGGTCGACCCAGCAAACGCGCCAACAACAATGGACCAAACGCCGAGCCCACCGCATGCCAGGCAAATAGCACGCGCGAGAAAATATCTTGTGGCACCCACAATGCCAATCCGACCGCGGCTGACGCAATAATCATAACGACCCATCGAACTCTGGCTGGCGTGTCATCGGAACTCGCCTTTGAAAGACGCCAGTCATGAGCAACAGCCGCTGCCGCGCTCAATAGTTGGCTATCCGCGGTTGACATGATCGCCGATAAGACAGCGGCCAGGACCAGTCCTGCCATGACGGGTGGCAACAGCGTGTCCGCGGCAAGAAACAGCGCTTGTTCACCATCGCCCGGTGTTGCAATCAGGAGTTTCGCAGACCAACCTAACGCCAACATGCCGGTGTAAACAATCAGTGCCCAGCCAATCGCGATGGCGCGCCCGCGCTTCAAGGCACGATCGTCACGCAATGCCATGAACCGGTTAACGACATGCGGCTGACCCGGGTAGCCCAGGCCGATGCCCAATGTGCCGGCAACGAATGCCAGTGCCAGCACGCCGGGATGATCCTGCACCAGGCTTCCCGAAAAAACGGTCTGCCAGGCGCCGGGCTCTGCCGTGGCGGCGATGACCGCGACGGCGGGCAAACCGATGGCAACCAGAACCATCATCAATGCTTGCAACGCGTCGGTAACGCTCACCGCCCAGAAGCCACCAACCAGTGTATAGAGCGTTACAATCGTCGCACCGACCAATATGCTTTGCTCAGCTGACCAGCCAAAATTGGCCGTGAACGCCTTGCCGGCGCCATCGAATTGAGCGGCAATGTAGAACAGAAAGCAAAAGACAACAATGACGCTCGCCAGTCGCAGCAAGGGTTGCTGCCAGCGTCCGAGATGTGTCGGCAAAATCACCTCCGACAAGGTAAGCGCGCCTTCGCTTCGGGCAAGCACCGACAGACGCGGCGCCACGAAAACCCAATTGATCAAGAAGCCGCCAAGCGTCGCCGGCAGTAACCATATTGCCGACGCACCCCAGGCATAGGCTGCCCCGCTAACACCTAGCAACGTCCAGGCTGATGACGAACTTGCACTCGCGCTGAGCCCTGCAACCCAGCCGCCCAGCTTGCCGCCTGCTAATAGATAATCATGGGCATCGCTGTTCTTGCGTGATGCCCAGAAACCAATACCGACCAGCAGCAGGTTGTAGCCGGCTAGCGTGTAAAGAACGATGGCATCACGACTCATGACGAACTAACCGGCATCGTATTCAAACGCGGTGCGACAAGCCGACGTACCGTCGCTGCGTTGCGTCACCGTGTACATAAACGGCGAGCCGGCGCCAACCGGCCTGAACGCCAGAAAGATACGCAATTGATCCCGGGCACCGACACCACCGTCACAACGCACCGACCAGCCTTTGCTGTAGCCATCCGTTTCAAAAGCGCCACGTTGCTGCAGTGCTTCCATGAACTGGCCAACTTGTTGCTCCACACTGGAACGCAACGCATCATCAAAAGCGGAAAACACCGCCCACCGCGTGCCTTGCTCGACTTGCCGCAAGATGAACTGACAAAGACGTTGTTGGGCGAGAACGCCAGAACGTCGATCACGCCGGTTTGCTGCCGTGACGAGGCCTGGAAACAGCAGGCGTCGCTGGCTACCGGTGAGGATAGGGTTCACGCCGGCATTTAGAAGCATCAGGGCCTCGTCCGTGGATAACGGATCGGCGGCAATCCAATCGCGTTGCAACGCCGCAGAATTTTGTCCGACGTTATCAGCCAGTGTGTAAAACACGTGTTGCTCGCGGTCTTGCCGGCAAAGCAGCCCCATGATAGCGCCGGCTGCAGAATGACGGGTTTCGTCGGCATCATGACGGTGCGCAACCGCCGGGAAATAGGCCAGGATATTGGCGCTGTCGGGCGCACCCGATCGACGCCAGTCCAACAACGCTTCGGCATCCCGACAATCAGCAGGCGGATCGACAATCAACATGGCATTGCGCGCCGCGCAATAACGCTCGGCCGCATAAGCGAACGCCGCACCGCTAAACGCAAGTCCTTTCGCCGAACAGGCATACAGGAAATCAAAATGCGGCACACTATCCAAAGCAAACAAACCGGTGCGGCTCTTGTCGGAGCCAACAAAATCGTAGTCGGTTAACTCATCACCATCACGACCGAAACTATCCAGTCCGACATAAGCGATGCCACCGCCTACTCGCGGGCTCTCGGTTGCAAGTGGCCGATCCATTACCGCGGGCACTGAACCCACAGTGCGGATCAGCGTAGAGGAAGCCAGACGTTGCGAGAACTCGTTATCCGAGGCCGGATCAATCGATAGGCCGCTATGAATCTCCTGATCCAGTATTCGACGAGCCGTATGATCCGTGCGCTGGACGATCAGATTAAACTGCTGGTCATCATCGACGCCATCATAATCCACTGATACCCGAACACGTTCTCCCGAACCCGGATTCTGCAAGCAAAATTCAATCGGCGCGCCGCGTGTCGGTAGCAAAAGCGTACCGCCCGTCGCGTTATTCGCCAATCGCACAACGATCGCGCGCAAACCGCCATGCTGAAAGAAAAGATAGAGTTGATCGGCAAGACTGCTGCCGGACCATCGACCGCCAAACCAGCGCTCGAATGCGGCAAAGCTTTCAATGACGACGGGTGTATTCACGGGCCCTGACAGACATCGCCCGAGAAATGCTGCAATCGGATCCGGGTCAGCCGATAACGGTTGACCTGAGGCCGGTGCCTCAATAATCGTCATGCCGTTATCTGGCGATGATGCCAAATGCTTCTCCCCGTTTGCAGCGCCGCGTTTGCCCGCTTATTCTACCGCATCAGCGTTGATTGATTGATACAAACTGCCGAGTTGACTCAGGACCACGATATGCCCGACATGACCTACAACACGCCCGTCGGCTACAGCTTTTTGGAAACTCGATTCAGTGGCGTCTCGAGACGAATTGCTCGCTTGCCTATCGGCGACTTTCCAACGTCATTAGAGCATCTGGGGGATGCCAACTCCGGGCTCTGGGTAAAGCGTGATGATGAAACGCACACCGTTTACGGCGGCAATAAAGTCCGTAAGCTCGAATACCTGCTTGGCGATGCGTTGGCGCGCGGTTGTGATTCGGTCGTTACCTTTGGCGGTGTCGGCTCCAATCATGCCTTAGCCACGGCACTACATTCGCGTAGTGCCGGTTTGGATTGCAGCTGCATGTTGATGCAGCAACGGCGAACAGACTTTATCGAATCCACCCTGCAACGCCACCAAACAAACGAGACAACGCTCTGCCGATCAGCGTCGAGCCGAACCCAACGCATTGCTCAAATGCGCGATTTGCGTGACAAGAAGGCCGGCGGTTTGTCCGTGGTTCCCATGGGCGGCACGTCACCTCTGGGTAGCATCGGCTATGTGAATGCTGCTTTTGAACTTGCCGGACAATGGCGGGGCGCGGAGCTACCCGAACGGATTTACTTGCCCGCCGGTACCATGGGAACAGCAGCGGGTCTCGCTGTCGGTTTCGATTTGTTGGGCTGGCCTACACAGATCATCGCAACACGCGTTGTTTCACCTAGTCAGTGCAATGATGCGGCTATGGCGACGCTGTGTACTAAGATCTCACGACGCCTTCATCAAGCCGACAATCGCATTCCCTATCGTTGCACGATAGGCCCGCGCGTCACGATCAGGACAGAGTATCTCGGCGAAGACTATGCACACGCCACCGATGCGTCCAAAGCCGCTGTTCAGCATAGCGCCGAACATTGGGGGCTGCCGTTAGAAACAACCTACACCGGCAAGGCGATGGCTTGTCTATTGGAAGATCTTGCAGCCGCCCCCGCTGATCGGAAACCCTGGATATTCTGGCACACTTACAATGGTCGGCCAGCAGGCAAACATGCCAAATTGAGCGGGGACTACCGGGACTTCCTATCCTTGGGTAAAGGCTGACGACGTTTTTCGCGACGCGGTGAACGCAAGTTCTGCTGTGCCTGTTCAAGCACCACGCGAATCCATTCATTCATCGCGTCGTTGGGCGCATTGTCGGTCACGGCGTCCCACCCTCTTCGGCTTCTTTCATCATTTCATCCAGCAGTTCGGTCACTTCGGCACGCGTTGGGCCCTCTGCAGGTGCGGCGGTCACGTTATGCACCAGCGTCGCCTCGGCATCCGTTGAACCCTCACGCCAGCGATAGGCAATCCCTTCGGCGCCTGCCGCTCGCGCGCCCAGCCAGGCCTCACCGTCTTCGTCGCGTAACATCCAGTGCCGATCACGAATCATTGCGAGGGCGTCTGCCAGTACTTCTTCTGACGAACGACTATCGTCCTCAAGTCGCGGGTACACCGATACATACCACTGCTTGTCCCGCCATCCGGCTACAACAGGGTCGTTTAAAATGCGCACCTGGGTGCCCAAGCCGGCCACCTGGAACAGCGCTTCGATGTCCTCCGGGTAGAGCCGCACGCAACCATGACTCACGCGCATACCAACGCCGTAAGGTTGATTCGTTCCATGCAATAAATAGCCCGGCATATCGAGTTTGAGTACATAGCGTCCCAGTGGATTATCAGGACCCGGACCTACTACAGCGGGCAACGGGTCGCCCGCTTCGCGATGTTCCTTACGCACCGATGCAGGCACATACCAAGCCGGGTCTTTGGCCTTGGCAATGACCTTGGCTTCACCGACTGGCGTTGCCCATCCAACCCGACCGATACCAATCGGATAGGTAACGACTTGCTGCGCTTGCCCGGTTTCGGGCTCGGGATACCAATACAAACGCTTTGCGGCAATATTGAGCACGATCCCCTCGCGCGGTGTGTCAGGCAAAACAAAACGGGTTGGTAAGGTTAGAACAGTGCCTTCGCCCGGTAACCACGGATCCACACCGGGGTTCGCATTGACTAGTTCGTCGTAACCCAGCCCGTAAGTGCGCGCGATATCAGAAAACGTATCGGCGTCTCTGGCAACGATCAGCTGTACGTCACCAACCACGGATTGCCCGGTTGAAGTTAACGTGTAGCGATGCGTGACTACTGCAGCGGCTTCCGGTTGCGATAGTGGGTCAACGACGGCATCAGTTGTTGGCGATTGTCGTTGGCTGAATCCATCTTGCAGCAGGCTACAACCGGACAGCGAGATGGCTACCATCAATGCAAAAACCGTATGCTTGCCGCTCGGACATCTCATAGTGTGACCTCTTGCAGGACATGCCTGTAGCTCGGCGCGACCGACATCGTATTCGCCTCGATCTCGCCTTTACGCCGCAGCTCGGCATGAATGCGCGGCAAACGATAACAAGGGGTCCACATAAACAAGTGATGCTCCGCATGGAAATTCACGTGATAAGGCGCAATAAAGATTCGCGCGAGCACTCCTGCCCGGGTAGTTCTCGCGACACGCCAGGCATCATTGTCTCGGGTCGTGCCGGCATGTTCAGAAATATTGCGTAGTCGCGTTACCCACATTTGCCAGGTTGCATACGGCAACAACCAAAGTATCCAAAAAGCCCAACCACAACCCGCTGCATAACAAACCAACGCGATTAGTATGGATGACCCGAGCAAAGCCGAATCCGAGAAATGCCATTTTCGACGCCCGAACAAGGCCAGAAACAACGGCAACACCCTAAGCTTCAGAAACGTCAGTCCGGTCAGATCACGAAACGTTTTGCGGGCGAGGCTCCAGCGGGTGACTGGGAATGGCGCGGATAACACCAAGTCCGGATCTTCGTCTTGCTGTGCAAACCGGTGGTGTTTCAGGTGATATGCGCGATACGCGAACATATCCAGTCCCGTTGGAAAAGCGCAAAACCAATGCCCGAGGATATCATTCAAGCGTTTGTTGTCCGTCAACAAGCCATGAGCGCCTTCATGCATCAAAATCGTCAGACCCAACTGACGAGAACCGATCACGAGCGCCGCGATCGCTATCACCAGCGGATGCTGGGTGACGACGGCGATACCGAACGCCAACACGATGATCAACCACGCATGCGCGACCATTGCGATACCACGCCAAGCACTACGGCGGTTGAGTGCTGCCCACTCATCGCGACCAAAAAGTGCTTCACCATCGATGCGTTGAACTTTCGCCATGGCTTAATCTTAGCAAAATCCTGCTAGTCAGGCCGGCGGTAGACTTTCAACATAAGTGGCCATCGCACCGCGCGCGTCTTATCGCCCCATACCGCGGTTAGCGCTTCCGCAATATCAGCAACAGCATCACCGCCGGTGGCCTCATCATGGCGCCGCACACCTGACCAACTGGACAGGTAGCCCAAGACTTGCTCGATGCTCCAATCGCAACGCATTGAGCTGGGCGGCGTATCGATCGCTGGCCAATCCGGCAAGATGCCCTCGTAACTGTTATCCACGAGTTGCCGTCGTTGCGGCCAATACGGCGCGATGGGCCCGTAGAAAAATTCGTTAACGACATCATCGACAGCCGGTATCACGCTAAACAACTGATAGGTCCAAATGGCCAATACACCGTCGGGCTTCAGTACAGACCGGGCATGTGCATAGAATGCCTCGACATCAAACCAATGAAGGGCTTGCGCGACAGTCACTAGGTCGATGCTCTCTGCGCCAAGCCCGCTGGCTTCAGCCGGCGCGACGCGAAAGGTCACCTTGGGATGCTTACTCGCATTGTTAATCTGCTGTTCGCTGGCATCGGTCGCAATCACAAAGTCGAAGTCGGGTGCGAGCAAGCGGGCGGCTTGACCATTGCCGGTGGCGCAATCCCACGCACGCTGACGACCCGGCGCCTGACTCGCAAGCCAACTGAACATGGCGCGCGGATAACCGGGGCGGTAACGCGCATAGATTTCAGCATGATTGGAAAAGTGGTCTTGAAACGTCATGTCTTCGATACCTCTATGACTGCTCCCGGGCCCGTCACGAAAACGCGATCATCCCTGGCCGGGCGAATATTGTGGCCTCCGGTGAAACTACCAAAGGCAGGTAGGACAGCATAGTCTCTTCGCCACCAAAATGCCGGTGAACGCACACGGTCCGCGCCGCCCGACAACACACGGGTCGGATGGATGTGTCCTGCGATCACATAGCCATGCTTATTGGATGTCGGCTCATGTGCCAACACGAATGGCGGCATGAAAAGCACATCCGGATGCCAGACAAGTCGCGTTGAAAGGCCATCAGGTAGCAATACCGGATCAACACGATCATGATTCCCGGCCACAATCTCAACCGTTAGTGCCGGATGTTCGGCCAACCAGGCACTCAGCCTTGCCGGCCAACGATCAGCCGGCACTGGTGGTGCATGCATCAAATCGCCGAGAACAACCAATCGCGATGGGCGGAAGAGCGCGAGCAGCGCGTCAAGCCGCTGCAGATCATAGGCAAGATCACCTTCCGGAATCGCCAGACCGCGACGACTGAATACGGCCGCCTTACCGAGATGCCAATCAGCAACCATCAAGGTAGAACGCGCAGGCCAGAACAAGGCGCGTTCTTCCGAGAGTTGCAATAACTCACCTCGAACTTCGATAGCTAGCACTGCACTCATTTCGCACTCGCGTTCAAACGTTCCGCCATACGTAGCACGCGATCCTTCCAAGTCTCACTGGACATTATCTGGCTTTGTAGCCGCTCCGCCCACAATGGAAAAGCAAAGGGTGACAAGCGCTCGGTCGTGTGAATATCGATCGGGTAAGTCGAAAACTTCGACAATGCCTGACGGATTCGTTGCGTCTCCATCTGCGCATCCAGCACTTCTCGTCGCGATTGATCCAGCAGCAAGTTGTCTTCGTCATAGCGACTGAGTACATCGAAGATCAATCCACTGGAGGCTTGAATCTGGCGCGTCGACTTGCCGCTACCGGGATAGCCCGAAAACACGAGACCCGCGATGCGTGCGATATCCCGGAACTGGCGCTTGGCGGCTTCGCCAACATTGGTCGCCGCCAACAAATCTTCCAGAAGCTGGTCTTCGGTGCACCATTCCCGAAAACACGTTTCGTCGAAGTCGATTGGCTCACGCGACAACAATTCGAATCCGTAGTCATTGACCGACAGTGTGAAGGTCACTTTGATTTGCCTAGAAATCCGATAAGCCACTAGGGTCGCTAACCCTTCGTGAGCCAATCTGCCTGCAAACGGATAAACAAAAATACTATGGCCTTCGCGACTTTTGCACCGCTCGACCAACACACGGTCACGAACGGGCAACGCGGAAACCTTCGCCTGGTGAGTTAGCAGGGGGTCCAGTAAATCCAACTCGGGCATCTGGTGATCGTCAGTGGCGTAGCGCGCCAGGACTTTCAGCATGCTCTCGGAAAGTGCATTGGATAGCGGCATGCGACCGCCCTGCCAACGCGGCACGGTTTTCTTGCCGGGCTTCGCGCGTTTGACGTAGGCCGTCATATCGCGCACCTGCGCCAGAGACACCAAGCGACCGGCAAACAGGAAACGATCGCCGGTTTTTAGACGCGATACAAACGACTCTTCGATTGTGCCAAGCGTTCCACCGGACAACCACTTGACCCGCATCGCCGTATCGCTTGCGATCGTGCCAATCCCCATTCGATGTTGCCGTGACAATCGGCGATCAGTCATGCGTAAAACGGTGCCGTCGCGTTCAACACGCTGAAACTGGGGATACCCTTGCAACGCCTGGCCGCCACGCGTAATAAAATCGAGACACCATGACCATTGTGTCTCGGTGAGACTCGCGAAGGCGTAGGTTTGACGTACCTCTGTAAACTGCGTGTCCTCATCAAAACCGCCACCCAGCGCCAGTGTCACGAGATGTTGTGCGAGCACATCAAGACAAGCGGTCAATGGACGACGCGCCTCAATGTCCCGAGCCTCCCAGGCAGATCGTGCGGCGGCAATCTCAACCAGTTCAAGTGCATACGTCGGCACGCAAAGCACTTTCGATGTCTTGCCGGGTTGGTGACCACTGCGACCGGCACGTTGCATCAATCGCGCGACGCCCTTCGGACTGCCGATCTGTAGCACCTGATCGACCGGTGCGAAATCCACACCCAAATCTAATGAGGACGTGCAGACTATTGCCAACAGCTCTCCGTCCCGCACCGCTTGTTCTATACGCTGCCGCAACTTCCGGTCGATCGAACCATGATGAAGCGCAACTTTACCGATCCAGTCGGTGCGCGCTTTTAGTAATGCTTCAAACCAGAGCTCAGCTTGCGAACGCGTATTGGTAAACACCAATGACGAGCTGGCGTTCTCAATAGCAGCGACGACTTGATCAACCAGTCCAATACCCAACCGACCACTCTGTGGGAACCGCTCCAAAGCATCCGGCAAGATCGCCTCAATGCGAATTGACTTAGTGGCCTCACCTTCAATCAGTTGCACGTTTTTTGCGTCGTGACATAGCACCGCGGCCGCTTCTTCGAGATTAGCCAGCGTCGCCGAGAGCCCCCAGGTGGTCATTGCAGGTCGAAGCGAGCGTAGCCTCGCCAAACACAGCTCGAGTTGTACGCCACGTTTACTACCGAGCAACTCATGCCATTCGTCGACGATGACCGTATCAAGGTTCCGAAACCAGCGATCCGCATCCGCATAGCTCAACAATACCGAGAGACTCTCCGGTGTCGTGATCAATGCATGCGGCGGTTGCTTGCGCTGCCGTGCGCGAGCGCTCGACGAAGTATCCCCCGTGCGCATTTCGACCTGCCAGTCACTTCCTAAAGCGTCAACAGCCGTCCGTAAACTCTTACAGGTGTCATTGGCCAGCGCACGCAGTGGTGTGATCCATAACACCCTTAACCCCGGCCGCGCATCGTGACCATGCTTCATCAGTGGACCCAGCCAAGCCGCCAGCGTCTTACCACTACCCGTTGGCGAGTGAATCAATCCTGAGTGACCCGCGTCGTAAGCCGTCCATGTGGCGCGCTGAAAGGGAAACACGGACCAGGACCGACCCGAAAACCAGCTTTCTACTTGCTGCTCATCGATGGCACTCACAGCAAGTCCTCGAGTGTCTCGAGCGTATCGGCGTCCGCGGCAGCCAGATCGGTTCGCCAGCGTCGGATTCTCGGGAACCGCAACGCGACGCCGGACTTATGACGGGGTGAATGCGCGATCGCCTCAAACGCCAACTCGAAGACGTGAACAGGCTCGACCGATCTGACCGGGCCAAAACGCTCACGAGTATGGCGCCGAATCCACTTGTCCAGCGTGGTGATCTCTTCGTTAGTCAGTCCGGAGTAAGCCTTGGCAATGGGCACAAGCTCGTCGCCGCGCCAAACGGCAAACGTGTAATCGGTATGCAAGTTCGCTCGACGACCATGTCCCGCTTGTGCGTACAACATGACGGCATCAATCGTGTGCGGCTCTATTTTCCATTTCCACCACAGCCCTTTCTTCCGGCCCGGCTGATAACGCGCTTCTTTTGACTTGAGCATGAGACCCTCGACGCGTCTCTCGCGCGCCTGGTCTCGTTGAATTAACAGACCTGACCAACTTTCCTCATTGACCAGTTCAGACAATTGGAAGTGTGGTTCGAACGACTCAGCAACCAATTCCAATGCCTGGCGACGCTCGCGCTGCGTATGTTCACGGATATCCTGTCCGCCCCGTTCCAACAAATCGTAGGCGCGAAAAATAACAGGGAAGTCAGCCAGCGTTTTCTTGCCCGGCTTCTTGCGCCCGAGTCGGCGCTGAAACGCTGAAAAAGGCATGGGAAGCTCGTCCTGCCACGCAAGAATCTCTCCGTCCAGAACACAGTTGTCCGGGAGCGACGCCGCGGCGGCAACGATCTCGGGAAACTGATTGCTGATTAAATCCTCACCCCGGGACCAAAGAAAAACCTCACCCTTACGTTTGATGAGTTGCCCGCGAATACCATCCCATTTCCATTCAACCAACCAATCCGAGACTGGCCCCAGCTGCGCTTCGACAGTCTCTACCGATAGCGCGCCGGGCTCGGGCTCCAACGGGCTAGCCAAACAGAACGGATATGGCCGCGATAACACTTCGGCACCATCATCCTCGGCGATCAGTGCCTCGCCAAAAACAGCATCCGGCTGCCAGTGCCCCATCAAACGATGCAAAATGACGGGACGCGGTAAGTTCGCCACTTTCGACAAGGCCGTTGCCACCAGCGTTTGTGAAACACCCACCCGGAAACCGCCTGTCATGAATTTATTGACGAGGTAACACTCGTCATAGGGCAACGTTCGCCACCATGAAACGACGCAGTCCCGCTGTTGCTCGTCGTCCATCGTCGTTAACGGTTTCAAGGCGCCTTCGATAAATGCCGCGAGCGCCCAGTCGGCGACAGATTCGGAAGCCGACCGGTCGGCGAGCAATAAGGCTATGGTCTCGGCGAGATCACCTACGCTCGCGTAAGTCTCTTCAACAAGCCAGCCAGGCAATGAGGATTCTTGTGACAACCAATCCCTGAGTTTGGCGGCACCGATCAAACGCTTTTGGCGTCGACCAGAAAGATAGAACACTGCGTGCGCGCGATCGGCAGGGTCAGCCGTTGAAAAGTAGTCGACCATCGCCGCCACTTTTGCATTGGTGGACTGCGTTTGATCGAGTGACTTGTAGAGCGCGCTAAAGCGACGCATCGGTTTCGGGCTCGTCGCGGCGCACTGGCATTTCGCGCGCATCGACACCCTGTTCTGTTAGTAGCCTGACCAACGTGTCGGCATGACCATGGGTCATCAAGATTTTTTGCGCTTTTACGTCATCAATCGTACGCAGCAATGACGGCCAATCCGCATGATCGGACAACACAAAACCACGATCATAACCACGACGCCGGCGATTGCCGCGGACACGCATCCAACCGGAACAAAACCCCGTTGAAGCGGACTTGAATCGTCGCATCCAACGTGTGCCTGCGGCGCCGGGTGGCGCGATGATCAGTTCGCCGGCATAGTCGCGACGCTCGCGCAGGTTAACCGTTTCGGTCGGCAGCATCTTTACGCCCGCCTCGCGATAAAGCACATTCAATTTCTCAACAGCACCATGAACGAAAATTCGCTCATCAGTGAGCGGCAGCAGTTCAGCCAGCACCCGCTGCGCCTTGCCAAAGGCATAACAAAACAGCACCGAAGGTCGTTGCTGGCGTCGGTTCTCATGCCACCAATCAAAAATCTCCGCGGCGACGATAGGCGTATCCGGCCAACGATAAATCGGCAATGCAAAAGTCGCTTCCGTGATAAACGTATCGCATTCGACCACTTCGAACGGCGCACAGGTTGGGTCTGGATCCCGCTTGAAATCTCCACTAGCCACCCAAACCTCATCGCCGCGTTCTACCCTGATTTGTGCAGAACCCAGCACGTGTCCGGCTGGATGAAACGAGACCACCGTATCGCCAAGCCGAATACGCTCACCGTAATCCACGGCGTCAATGCGCCGGGATGGGCCCAGTCTGGTTCGTAAAATCGGCACCGAATCGCGCACGGCAATGTAGCGATCCGATCCGCGTCGTGCATGATCCGCATGCGCATGCGTAATCAACGCCAGCTCGCTGCGTCGCATCGGATCAATACAAAAACCACCGGACGCGCATTCAAGTCCGCGCCGCGAGGCTTCAATCAAGGACATTACAGTCGGTCAGGATTGTTCTTTCTTGGGCTTCGGAATATCCGGGCGTGCGCAGTAGGGTTTCTTGCCCGCAGCAGCTGCCTGGTTATACAGCACTAGCGCGCGCGGCAATTGACTCACCAACTTGTCAATACGCGTATCGCTGCTTGGATGCGTAGACATCAGTTCCGGTGGCTCGCCATCTTTACTGGCTGCCATGTTTTTCCACAACTTGACGCTCTCGCGCGGATCGAATCCGGCACGCGCCATGTAAACCAGACCGGTTGAGTCAGCTTCACTTTCCTGGCCACGGTTAAAGGGCAGCAACAAACCTAGTTGGGCACCGATCTGCAGCGCTGTGGACGCGCTAGCAGCAGCAATCGTTCCGTTACCGACAATACCGGAAAGCACTTGTACGCCTATCTGCGTGCCGCGTGTTCTCGCCATACGTTCCGCCGAGTGTCGCTCGGTAACATGCGCAACCTCATGGCCCATGACCGCCGCGAGCTGATCGTCGTTTTCGGTGACCGCCAACAAGCCCTTGTAAACGCCCATCTTTCCACCGGGTAATGCGAACGCATTGACCTGGTCTTCATCAAAAACAGCCAGCTCCCAGGCCACCTGACTCTGCGGGCCGTCGAGTTGATCGACGATAGCGTTAGCCACGCACTCTACAAAATCAATAATCGGTTGTTCTTTGACCAGCGGAATCTGTGCCTGCATTTGGGCATAGGCGGCCTCACCTTGCGCGTTTAACGTATCATCGGAAATCATCGACGCACAACCCGTCAGAAACGTCGCGCCGACAGCAAGAGCACCGGACAAATAGCGTTTGCCAAAAAGGTTCATGTTCATCGTGCACTCCCTGGGCCAACTGGCCAAAATCTTCTAAATGCCGCGGATACCGCGTCGAACTGTCGACAGTGTTTTCTCAATGGCACCATTGAAAGCACCCATCAGTTTTTCTGGCAACGGCTGCTTGATTTCATAGTTGACGGCGAAAATATGTCGATCTTCGCTACGTCTAATCAACTCATCATCACTCGTGGCCAGTTTATCTATCAGACCCAATTCAAGCGCCCGGGTTCCATACCAATGTTCACCCGTTGCTAATTGCTCGAGATCCATATCCGCTCGATAACGGGCTATGGCGTCTTTGAATAAGCCATGCACGTCTTCAAGTTCAGACTTCAGTTTCGCACGGTCTTCATCGGTATTGCGACCAAACATGGTCACCGTCCGTTTGTGCTTGCCGGCAGTAATCTGCTCGAACTCAATGCCTTTTTCTTCTAACGCCTTGTTGAAATTTGGCAGCTGAGCGATCACGCCAATAGATCCCACAATGGCAAACGGTGCGGCCACAATCTCGTTTGCCACACAGGCCATTAGGTATCCGCCACTCGCCGCGACCTTGTCGACCGCGATCGTCAGGTGCAGCCCACGATCACGTAAGCGGGTCAATTGTGCCGCCGCCAAGCCATGCTCATGAACGATGCCACCGGGATTCTCGAGGCGCAGGAAGACTTCATCATCGTCGTTGGCAATGGCCAACACGGCAGAAATCTCCTCGCGAAGATTGGTGACCTCACTGGCCTTAATGTCGCCTTCAAACTCAAGCACGAAGGTGCGGGGCTTCTCACTCGTCGATTTCTGGCGCGCCTTCGCTTTCGCTTTTTGTGTCTTTTGGAGCTGTTTTGCGTCGGCACTCGAGACAACCGCTCGCGCTAACTTGTTACGCACATGACGAAACTTGTCATTGAGTTTTTCAACGCGAAGTGTTTCGTTGCTTTGGCCGCGTTTCGAAAACCCGGCAGCCATCGCCAGTGCGACGAAAACTGCTAAAAGCAAGGTTAGCGTTTTGGCCAGAAAAAGCCCGTAGTCCAGAAAAAAAACACTCATGTCGCGTTCACCTTGGGCGTACCGGCCGCATCAAACCCGACATTGTTTTTCTCAAGCACGCGTTCGGCGCGATAGCTTGACCGCACCAATGGTCCGGAAACCACTTCCAGAAAACCGCGCTGCAAACCGGCTTCGCGATAAGCCTCGAACTGCTCGGGCGTCACATAGCGCTCAATGGGCAAATGATTCACAGTAGGACGCAGATATTGGCCGAACGTAACAATGTCACAACCGATTTCAGCCAAATCATCCATCGTCTTCATAATCTCGTCATCGGTTTCACCAAGCCCCAGCATGAGACTCGTCTTCGTCAGGACTTCCGGCTTATACCGTTTGGCGAAGCCGAGAACATTCAATGTTTGCCGATAGCCAGCTCTCGGGTCCCGTACTGGATGCGTCAACCGTTCAACGGTCTCCACATTCTGCGCGAATACCTGCAAGCCGGAATCCATGAGCAATGCAACATGGTCTTCTACACCGTCAAAATCGGGCGTCAGTGCTTCTACCGCGGTTGCCGGGGTGCGGCGTTTGATCGCTCGGATACAAGCCGCATAATGCGAGGCACCACCATCGTCGAGGTCATCACGATCGACGGAAGTCAGCACCACGTATTTCAGGCCCATCATTTCGACGGCCCGTGCGGTGTTTTCCGGCTCTTCGGCGTCCAGCCACCCTTTTGGGTTGCCAGTGTCCACAGCGCAGAATTGGCATGCGCGTGTGCAGACCGATCCCATCACCATAATTGTGGCTGTGCCCGCATTCCAGCATTCGCCAATATTCGGACACATCGACTCTTCGCAAACCGTACTAAGCCGTTTGTCTTTGACGGTGCGTTTGACTTCACTAAACTTTTCGCCGGCCGGCATCTTGGCACGCAGCCATGACGGCTTCCTGCCAATCTCCGCTGCCTGACGGGATGCACGCTGCTTAACGCCATTCTTGATCGCGTTAAAGCCCACATCGGTTTGATATTTTTGGCCACTAGTGACAATGGGTATGCCACGTAGGGTGGGTCGATCACTAGCCATGAAAAACCTGCGTCTTTTGGAAACTTCGGGTATTGTCTCACGCCGTGAGCGATCGACGAAACTACACGTTCATTAATATGAGGACGAGATGACGAAATTACAGGGTCACGTGGCCAAAATGCGGGTCACAAACGATGCACCAGTCAGCTATGAACTTCTGTTGGATGACGAACCATTCGCCATGAATCCGCTGATCGGCCAAAAGTTGCGCGTGGTGTTCGAAGGCATGATTCATTGCCAAAATTGTGGCCGCCAGACCAAGAAAAGTTACTCTCAGGGGTATTGCTACCCCTGCAGCCAGCGGCTGGCGCGCTGTGACATGTGCATTGTCAGACCGCATACCTGTCATTTTGATCAAG
Organism: Woeseiaceae bacterium; assembly: GCA_045110335.1. Lineage (GTDB taxonomy): Bacteria > Pseudomonadota > Gammaproteobacteria > Steroidobacterales > Woeseiaceae > CALBPI01. Next base: position 11,893 of record JBGCGB010000010.1, on the reverse strand, counting down.
GGACGTGTCGCGAACCCGAATGGGGAGAAACGCATTGTTTTCAGGACCATTTTGTCTATTTGGCGAATTCTTCCGGACTGAAAGTCGGTATTACGCGCCAAGACCAGTTGCCGACACGCTGGATTGACCAGGGCGCAACACAAGCGCTGCCTATTTTCCGGACCCGCTCCCGGCACGTCGCCGGACTGCTAGAAAAAGCCATCGGCAAGCATGTCAGCGATCGAACCGACTGGCGGCGGATGCTCAAAGGCAACGCAGAACACCGCGACCTCGCGGCCAGTCGCGATGAGTTGCTAACGATGAGCGCTGCCGATATTGACCTCGTTAGTGGGCAATTTGCCGATCGGTTCGACACGCCACCGTTCCAGCCAGCTGAACTTCCGGAAACTCAGATCGAATATCCGGTGCACGCGTGGCCAGAGAAAATAAAAGCGATGAATCTGGATAAAACGCCGACGATTGAATCCGTCCTGGACGGGATCAAAGGACAGTACCTAATCTTCGCAGATGGCGTACTGAACGTCAGGAAATATACGGGCTATGAGCTAGCGATCGAGGCCGAATAGGCGGGAAACCCCTTGCATAGAGCGGGCAAAGTCTTCCGCTTTGATCCGCCACGGCCCATTGTTGGGATTGTCAAGAACCTGGATAGCCATCGTACCGTCGTCGCCCTTACAAACACGTGCCCAGCGATCTCGCCCGATATGCAACTCGAGCGCGCTTAGCTGACGATCACGGTTTTCAGTAGTCTGAAGCCGGATAACAGAACGTTGTTTATCAACCATGATCACTCTTCTTGAAGCACCCCCCCGCGCATTATAGGTGGCTCGGCTGCGAAGTCGAGACAAAAAAAACCCGGCAGTGCCGGGTTACAGGGGGATGCTTCAATCTGTACCGTAAATCAGGGGTTTAGTGCAGGCGACACCAGCTGACGAGGTGCACGTGCTCATAATCAATGTCGAAGTTTTGTGACAGAAGGCGCTGCAGCTGGGATTCACTAACATCTTTGCCGCGGGCCGCGCGCAGCTCAACGATGCCACTGAACAAGTTGCTGTCCTTGAACTGGCCGTCTTCGACTTGAAACTGCGTGTAGAACTTCATTTGCATGGTCACAACTATAGATTTGTGTCTCGGAAACTACTGTGACCAAACGCACATTACTTAGTTCATGTCTAAATATTGAACGATTGTGAAAACCTTGGACGGATGCTTGCGTCACCGGAGCGCTACACCGACAATATGAGCTGTTCGTAAGCTTTTAGGCTTGAAAACCATGCAACGTAAGACATTTTCCATAATCCTGCTGCTCGTGACGGGTTTTGCCGCATCGTCTGTCTATGCCCAGTCCGCCCTGAGAGACAGCTTGTTTGCCGAAGCTGATGAAATCTATGCCGAAGCGAAGGCAGCAGAAGCTGCTCTGCTCGCACCCCGCAATTTCGAACGTGGCGTAAAAGCCTTTGAAAGCGCTGAGGAAGCCCTCGAGCGCGGTCGTAATGTTGAAGTCATCCGGTCGCGCTTGGCCGACGCTAGCGCACGCTTTAGGGAAGCGACCGAATCTGCTGGTCTGACTCGCGTGACGCTCAGCGGCGTGATCAAGACCCGTATCGACGCACGTAAGGCCGAAGCACCAACTCGCTCGCAGCCGATATGGGCCGATGCCGAAGATAAATTCGCAGACGCTATCCGCGTTCTAGAGCGCGGTGACCTGAAAAACGGCAAACGCTATGGGATTGAAGCGGAAAGCCTCTATCGCGATGCGGAACTGGGCGCGATCAAGACGCGTTATCTCAGTGACACGCGGCGACTGCTAGCCGATGCGGAGCGCGCACGCGTCGGTCGTTATGCACCGACCACACTGCAACGCTCTAAAGATCTTTTGGCCCGCGCAGAAAAAGAGCTCAACGAGAATCGCTACGACACCGACCTGCCCAGAAACTTAGCCCAACAAGCGAACTATGAAGCACGCCATGCGATCTACCTGGCCGAAGTCGTACGTCGCGTTCGTGACAAAGACCTATCAACCGAAAATCTTATTCTATCCTGGGAAAAGCCACTGGCAGATATTGCTGGCGCGGCCGACATTGTGCCGGACCTAGCGAATGGCGGTGATGTTGTCGCCCAGAGTCTGACCAATTTCATTATTGAGATGCGTGAACAAAATCAGGCGCTCACGCAAGACCTTCGCGAGAACGAACTGCGCGTCGAAGAAATGAGCGAAGAAATCCGACTGCTAGATGAAAAATTAGGTGGCGCTACTGCCGAGCGGTCCGCCCTCATGCAGCGGCTTCAACAGCAAGCGCGAATCAAGGAACAATTCGAAACCGTTGAGCGAATGTTTAACCGGGATGAAGCACTTGTATTCCGGGAAGGCAATAACGTTACGCTGAGACTGGTTGGTCTCAGTTTTGCGAGTGGGCAATCTACAATTACACCAGAACTTTATCCATTGCTGGAAAAAGTCGAGAGTGCGGTTGATGTGTTCCCGCGTTCCAGCATCGTGATTGAAGGTCATACCGATTCGTACGGTGGTGATCAAACCAACCAAACACTTTCACAAGCACGTGCCGAGGCGGTCGAGCAATATATGCTCAACGCAATGCGCATCCCGAGCAGCCGACTGAGCTCCAATGGCTATGGCGAGACGCGTCCGATTGCGAATAACGAAACCTCATCTGGTCGGGCGAGAAACCGTCGTATCGATATTGTTATTCAGCCGCAGATCAACTGACGATCTCTAGACGTTGGTGGGTCGCGCCGGCAGTGATGACCGGTGACTTCTCCACCAATCGGCAATAATGCCGGCGGTCACCCGATTCGTTAAGTAGCCATATTCGCTATGAACGACGAGCCGACCGTTTTCTCGATAGTGGTTGTAGACATCGTAATCCTCGATGGACTCAATAGCACCGGATGTTTCCATTGCGCGGTAGTCATTGCGCATACGCCTATCCAGCGCCGTTAGCTCGCCAAAGGCAACCATGTTGACCCAACGACTAAGATTCGTCGGATAACGTTTATCGGGCGACGCGAAGCGCCCCTTGATCCGACGCTGAATGACATGATTGCCCAGCGGGCTTCCCAATGTCATGAAAAGGTCAGCGCCAACATTGCCCGGTTTTTCGTGACTTAGCGTCCACAACGTATCCCATCCGATGACAGAGCCAAGGCTGTGGCCAATAAGCAGCACCGGCCGCTTTGCGACATTGGCATCAATCAAATGCCGGGTTAGATCAGCGCGTACCTGATCGCCAATGCCGTCTCGATTATCCACATAGCGTGCAACGTCAGCCAACGTGACCCGCATATCATCACCCGCCAAACTGTTGATCAGAAACGGTAAGGAGTCCCCCAAAAGGAACATCCAGCGGGTCGCGCGGGTGCGCCATGATGTGGCCTCAGCTCGATCCTTGTGACTTGGTTCGTCCGTATTGATCAATGCGTCGATGCCGGGTAGATCAATACCGATATCCCGATACCTTTGGTAGAACACCCAGGTCCAACTGGCGCGCACAAAACTACCGGCTGTCGCCGCAACATCGCTGGCGACGTCGGGATCTACACGCCGAAGGCCTTCGTGAAGACAGCGCCACAAAGCATCCAGATGTTTCTCGGGCTCGGGCTTTGGCTTCATGCCGGGCATGAAGATAATGAGTGGCGCGGTATCCTGTCCCATCGGCTAGATGCCCGGAATATCCGTTGTTTGCAGCTCGATGACCTGGCGAACAGTCACGGGCGGCTCGCCAAGCTCAATAGGCCAAACCGATCCTGTCGCATTGACCCACACGGTTTGCATTCCGGCGCGCCGAGCGCCATCGACATCTGCTTTGATATCATCACCGACGTGGAGGATACGACGCGCCGGACATTTGGCTGCTTCCGTCACGGCACGAAAGATTGCCGGATCAGGCTTCGCTGCACCCGCCGATTTTGCGCTGATGTGAGCCGTGAAGAATTGAGCGATTCCGGTTTTTTCCAACGAGGCATTTCCGTTGCTACAGGCGATCAAAGGAAATCGGTCGCTGAGCGCATCCAGCAAATCGAGTACGCCGGGAAAAAGATCAACCCGATTTCGAGCCTGATCGAAGGCCTCAAATGAGCCATCAACCATGGCCTTTTCGACTCTACTGGCTTGTGCCATACGACTCAATACGGCTTTCCTCAGAAAGGTCAGATCGTGCAGCCTGTCCCGATTCTCGGCAACGACCTCGCGTCGATACTGTCGAATATCGTCCTCGCTGACCGTTTCAAACACAGTGGGATAATTTGTCCGAATCCATTCACGCATGGCCGTTTCCGCGCCGCGAATCAAAGGCGCTACCGGCCAGAACGTATCATCCAAATCGAAACTGATCGCCTCGATCACTGTCATTTTTTGACGCCTGCGGGATTGGGTACAGCCGGCTGGTCAATCGGCGTGGCCGGACCTTTGCTGCCATTGCGTAACGTGATCAGCAACGCGCCCGCCATCGTAATCAAACCGCCGATGATCATTCTCGGTGTCACGACATCATCCAGCAAGAGAACACCGAAGATCACGCCGAAAACGGTGGCCAGGAGAAGCAACGGACTAACCAACGATAAGTCATAGTGACGCAACAGATGGTAGGTTCCGCCGTGACCGAGCAAACTCGCGCCTAGCGCCGAATAGATCACACAGGCAATAACAAATGGGGAGATACTGGTGATCGCCTCGTACTGTCCGGATTCCGTGAACAACGACATGATGGCCAGTGTGGGACAAGCCACGATCGCCAACCAACCCTGCAATTGGAAGGCGTCAACGGTCACTTTGCCTTTCATCAAGGTCAGTCCCGCCGCGCCAACGATCGTTGACAGAATCACCAACGTGACGGCCGGCCAATAGTCGAACACCCTCGGATCAAAACCGATCACCATCACCCCGAAGAATGAAAGCGAGATACCGGTCCAACGGCGCCAACGAATGACTTCGCCTAGAAAAAAGACAGACATCAACGTGGCGAACGGCACACCCAGCTGCGTCAGTATCGCGACCGTCGACACATCGCCAGCCAACGCCAAGCCAGTCGTGATAAACGCGAAATGAAGCGTTCCCATCAGCAAGCCCACCAGCACGAGCACGAGCATCTGTCCCCGGTGAATTTTGATAAACGGTAACAACACCAGAAAAACGATCGCAAATCGCAATGATGCAAACGCCAGTGGTGGCAGCTCAAACAGTGCGTATTTTGCCGCGACCAGATTGAGGCCGAACGCTAGATTGACGGCAATCATCAGCAGCCAATGTGCTGGTGTCATAAGAAGTTCCTGATGCTAACGTGGACATCAAGAAAAACATGATGCTCGCTGAGGCAGCCAATGACTGACCGCCGTGAGCTCGAAGAATATCATCGAACTCGATCAAGCGCGTATTTGCTGACACTGCTCCCAGGTTAATGCCATTCGCTTGCGCGTTTCTCCCCATCGATAACCACCAGTCTGTCCACCGGCCCTGAGCACCCGATGACAGGGAATGAGAACCGCTGCCGTGTTGCGCCCAACTGCACTGCCAACGGCACGTGAGGCGCCCGGTCGACCAATACGCGCAGCCAGTTCGCCATAGGTTTCCGTCTCGCCCGATGCGATATCCAACAGTGCGCTCCAAACTTTGTGCTGAAACTCACTACCGGCCAAGACAACGGAAACCGTATCCGTCCGGGCCCGCTGCATTGGATCGAACAAGCCGGCAATTTTGGCGCTGGCGATAGAAGATTGACTCAGTGTGGCATCCGGCCATTGTTGACTTACTGCCGCCAATCTATGTTCGCGCTCATGCTCGTCACCCAAACTCAATGAAACGATGCCGCGTTCGCTCTCGACCAATAACGCATCACCAAACAAACTATTCGCAAAGCCATAGTGTAATTGCAGGCCCTTACCCCAATGCTTGAACTCGCCCGGACTTACCGCATCGATGCGCACAAACAAATCATGAAGCCTTCCGGCGCCGGACAACCCACTCTCCCACGCAGCCGATTCAACCGTGTTGCCAGACCGCAAACTGGCTCGCGCATCCGATAACGTCAATGCGGCAAGGTATCGTTGCGGTGAAATGTTGGCCCAACGACGAAACAGCCGGCTGAAATGGGATTCGCTCAGCCCCGCGGCGCTGGCCATTTCAGTCACTGATGGCTGCGCCTGACGATGCTCGGCAATCCAGGTAATGGCTGCGGCGATCCGCTGATAATCCAAATGTTGTTGATCGATTTCTATATTCATGAATACATGATGATCTGACGTTTGACCCCAGACCACCCGAATTCAATCATCAACTGAACCGCTTAGTCTTGCGATGCCAATAACGGCGGCAATCCGGAAGCATGTGACAACTTTGCCTCGACACCGGGTTGATTCAATTTGTGCAAAGCCTTGTGCAAGGCGCGCCCATCCCACTCAGTGACTGCCGGATGATAGAAGTATCGGTTCAACGCCTCGATCGGCTGACGCTCCGTCGAAGGAATACGATTAATGATGTCGCCTAACGTATTGGTACTCTGATCAGGCCAATAAGCCTGCGCCCAAACCAATAACGCTGACCGTGCCGACGCTGCATCGTTCTCTTTGCACGCCTTGTGTATCCGCTTGAAAGCTTTTTGTGCTGAGCGGAACGGCGCATTGGTATCGACATCCTTACGTGCCTTCTTACGCTTGTTCTTTCGCGAAGCACCAAGGCGCCAAATAAACCAAAGCGTCACCAACCAGAGCGCCAGCAGCAAATAGTTCATGAGTTTCAATCGGAAGAGTCGTTTCTCAGTTGCCAGCGACAGCGATTCGGTCTCCGGGCCGGCAGACTGAGCGGCTGTTGTTGGTGATTCCGGTTCAGCCGGAGCAGCGGCTTGCTGCGGCGTTGCCGTAACACTGCCGGCCGCCCGTAGTGACGGCAAGGTCAGTGTCGTCACTTCCCACTCAGCCGTTTCGGTATTGAACCAGGGCAATGCCACATCGGGTAAATCAAAGACGCCCCCACTAGCCGCGATAACAGCAAAACTCTGCTGACGAGTAGAGGTAACACTGTTAGGGGTCGCACGCGACTGTAAGTCAGGCTGATCAGGATAAACCCGCAAGCCGGGCATGGATTCGAGTTCGAGCTCGGGTAGCTGCGCCGACAATAAACCGAGCGCTGTCATCTGCATTCGCACATTGGCAGGCTCGCCGGGCTCCAAAATGCCGTCCTCGGGACGTAGATCTGCTGACAACGCAATGTTGCTCGCGGGTAGCCAGTCCGCGCCCGCGAAACGCGCGGGCGGCGGCACAATCGGGGCGACCGATAATGACAATGGCTGCGACGAGAAAACCCGCGGTGACGAGATACGGCCGCGCTCCCACAAACTCGCGGTGAAGCGTGCCGGCGTAATCGTCAGCTCACCACTCGTTTGGGGAAAGATAGCGAAGCTCCGCTCAACGACCGTGTACAGTCGGTCGCTGACCTGCGCTTCGTAACGGCGATCTTCTGCTAGCCTTTCGATCAATACGTCGCCACCCTCAATAACAGGTTCCGCGAGTGAGGTTTGCCGAGTTGCAACCCCGAGATAAAGTTTGATTGTGTAGATGACTTGCGCTTGTACCCACGAAGATTCGCGATCTATAGCCACCTCGAAAAAAACATCGGCCTCACCCGGCGCTTCCACCGTCGCTTCCTGGACGACGATTGCCACGGGATCACTCCCCGCTCCACCCACTTTTAATGCCGGTATCTCAAACCGGCCAGGACCTTTCGGCAACAACACATAGGTCCAGCGACGACTGGAAGAACGTTGTCCGTTAACAAGACTGATGCTGCTTGATTGATTGCGACCCAGAATATCAAAATGCTCATCCAGGCCAGTAATATCCGGCTCGCCGGCCTCACCTTCATCGGCATTCAATATAAGCGTGAATGACTCATTCGTTTGAACGCTGGTTCGGTCAACATTGACGTAGACCTCGGCAGAGGCCGACAACGCAATGAAGGCTAACGCGAAACATCCCAAAACACTCCTGATCATAGTCACTACCATGGTTCCGCCCGGTCATCCGGCCAAAGCCGGTTTCCATTCTGATCTAACTGTCGCCGCTGATACTGCGACCGGAATTTTCTACGCAACAAGCCACCCGGGTCATCCGGCACACGGCGCAACCACTGCTCCAAGGCCTGCTGTTGCTCGGCGCGCTTTCTTTCGGCTTCAGTCATCACTGGCGATGGCGTTTCGGCCTGACTTCCATCCGGCTCGGCCTGCGCCTCCCGAAATTCACGTTGCAGCGCTTCGCGGTCCAATGCTTCCTGCTCGGCATCAGTCGGTTTCGCATCCGCGGAGTCTTCGCCCTCATCCGACTGTCCGTCCTGGGACTCCGAAGGCTGCTGACTGCCGGAATCGCCACTTTGCTCACTATCGGAAGACTGACCAGGCTGTTGCTCGCCTTCCTGATTCTCAGCACCTTCCTGGCCCTCTTGCTGGCCCGACTGCTCTTGCTCTTGTTGTTGCTTGAGTTGTTCCAGCAACTCCAGATTGAACGCCGCATCCTCGTGGTCGGGATCGATCACCAGCGCCTCCTTGTAAGCAGCAATAGCACCACCGAGATCGCCCGACTTCGCTAGCGCGTTGCCATAATTGTAACGACCATCAGCACCCGGCAAACTCGAGAATTGATCAGCACTATCGTCAAACTGGCCTGCCCGATAGTTGGCTGCGGCCTGCCAGGCGGGATCATCAAACAACACGGCAGCTTGCTCCGCGTCTCCTTCAGCCAGGACATCGGCTGCTTGCTGATCACTGTTGCGCCAGAGATCGGCCCACCCAAAAGCGTGCGCTTCTGGTACTGGCACGACTAACAGTAAGAGCACACCAACATAAGCAAAACTACCGCGTCGAAACATCAAACTCACCAACAAAATGACCGGAATCAAAAACCAGACGCCCATGTCCGCCCACCGCTCAACAGACTGTTCCGAAGATGCACTATCAGTGATGCCGGCACCCGTTGATTCAACGCCAAGCGCATCGATGTCACTACCATCACTGGTCAACACGGAAAACTGACCACCACCGGCCTTTGCAAGGCGCTGCAGCGCGGACACGGACATCTTCGGTATCGCCATATTGCCCCGACTGTCTGTCACAAAACCACCCCGCTTCTGCGGTATCGGCCCGCCCTCCGGCGTGCCAACCGCCAAAACCGATAACTCATGGCCGACTTTGCGAGCCTCGCGCGCAGCACTGATCGCTGGCGGCATGTTGCCACCATCGGTGAACATCAAGATTCGACCAGCATCGACACCCGATTGTTCAAACAATTGAATTGCTTTCAGGATGCCGGATTCTGGATAGCTCCCGCGGCTAGGCATCAGATCGGTTGTCAATGTAGGTATCAGCATACTAATCGTGTCGATATCTTCAGTCAGCGGCGTGACGACGAATGCATTGGCGCTATAAACCACGAGCGCCGTTTCGCCACCCTGCCTGGCCCGCAAAACGTCTTGCAGCTTGAGACGCGCGCGCGCGAGTCTGGACGGTCCAATATCCGTCGCATCCATTGAGCGCGATAGATCAAACAACACGATCATCGCATCGCCACTGCGTGTCGCTGGCACGGGCGTCTTGTGCCAGGCAGGTCCCGACAACGCTGCACTAACCAAGACAATGGTGGCGCCGGCAACCCACCATGCCCACCGTTCAGAGCGATTTGATACGGTATGCTCTAAAACATAGGGCTGAAGATTCGGATCCACCAAATTAGCCCAAACACCGGCCAAGCGCTGTCGATAACGGGACAACATCCAGAGACCCGCTAACCCCAACGGCATTACCAAAAGCCAGAGCGGGCGCAAAAAATGCAGCGTATCCATCAGGAAAACACCGCCCGCCGTAGCGACGGCAATGCAAGAAACGCAAGCAATAGTAGGGCCATGCTAACTGGCCAGAAGAACACATCATCGTGTGGTTGAAAGCCAGCTTCCTCATCCGCCGCCGGTTCGAGCTTATCCAGCTCGCGATAGATTTCAGCCAACCCTGCCGTATCACGGGCACGGAAGTAACGCCCGCCGGTCAGCGCTGCGATCTGCAACAGGTTCTTTTCATCCAGATCAGAACTTGCACCGGTCAAGCGTCGCAATCCGCTGCCACGATTATCAGAACCGATGCCAATCGTGTAAATTTTTAGTCCGACGCTAGCCGCCAACTCGGCAGCTTTGAGGGGATCGATGTTTCCCGCAGTATTTGCCCCGTCGGTCATCAGCACAAGCACTTGCTCGTCATCCGCGTTATCACTGTCACGCGCCCTTTTTATCGCCAATGCGATGGCGTCCCCGATCGCAGTTTTTTGTCCGGCAATGCCAATCGTCGATTCATAGAGCAGCGTCTTTACCGTACTCCGATCGAAGGTTAGTGGTGCCTGAAGATAAGCTCGCTCTCCGAACAACACCAACCCAAGACGGTCGCCAACGCGACGCTCGATAAAATCGCCGCCGACAGCTTTAGTCGCGGTCAAGCGTTCAACCGAACGACCTGCCAACTCAAAATCTTTGTTTTGCATACTGCCCGACAAGTCGACGGCGAGCATCAAATTCCTTCCGGTAACGGGCGCGCTCTGCGTGCCGGATGGCACTTGCGGCCGCATGCCACCAAATACGAGCAATAGCCAGGCAGCAATGGCCAACAAAAGACGCAATGTTCGCAATGACGTTTTAGCGCTCTGCCTCCTGAGAACGTCCGAAAATTGGTTTCCATCGGGCAGTCTTAGCGCAGCATCGCCCGTCTCGGCGGATTGGCTACCCCACCGCCTCGCGAACAACGGCAACAGCACAAGCAGACCGATCCAGGGCCATGCAAAACTAAGCTGCGACCAATCAGGCTGGATCATTGCCGCAATACCTCAATCCACTCCCGACAGACTCGCAGCAAACGCTCGGCTTCTTGTTCATTAAGCGCCGGCGCTGTCTTCGCATAAGGCGCAGAGATCAGCAGGTCAGCGGGCGCTTCACTAAACGGCGCTTCGGGCAATGGTTCATTGAGATAGTGTCGCCACGACTCACCGACAAGGCCAGCAACAGTCGTTCGCCCTGACACAGCGATGGCATAACGGCGCAACAACGCGGAAAGGCTCTGCAGCAACTGCTGTGAATTTTTTTCCTGCGCATAGGTTTGTTGAAGCGACGCCAGGAGACGAATAGCGGCTCGACGGCGACGCGCTTGCGGACGTCTGTAATACCAAATCGCGAATCCGATCCCAACGCCAATAAGCAGTAGCAAGAACCACCAGCCGGGCGCCAACGGCCACCAGCCGACGGGCGCCGGCAAATGAATATCGCGAATAGGTAAGGATTCCGGGTTCATCGAACCTTACCCATCAATTGCTGCATGACCTTTAAAGGCTCGTCATTGGTCAACACTTCATGCCAGCGAATGCCATGGCGATTCGCCAGTTCGGACAATAGCGTGCTGCGCGCCTCAAACTGGGCCGCCCACCGGCGCTGCGCACCGGATGAAGAATGAATCGTTTGGCGTTGACCACCGATTAGTACCGGGTAATCACCTGCTGGCGGCAGTTGCTGCTCAAGCGGGTCGACGACAGAGAGCATCAGTACGTCGTTATGCTTTGCGATGTCCACTAAGTGCGCAGTCGCTTCATCATCTAGGCCATTGAAATCGCTCATGAGCGCGACCAAACTGCCGGGGTGCACCACACGACGCAGAGCGGCAAGGTGAGACGCTAACGTGAACTCTTTCGATGGCGCAGCATCGTGCATCACAGAAATTTGGTGAATCATCCGGAGCGCCGCGCGGTTGCCAAGTGCGGGTCGCATCTCCATGCGGTCAGCATCATTAAAAATGAAGCCGCCAAGGCGATCACCGCGTTGTACCGCGGCCCATGCCAATAACGCAGCCAGTCGCCCGGCAAT
>JBGCGB010000009.1:0-12202 GCA_045110335.1 Woeseiaceae bacterium | reverse complement strand
ATCGGTTGGGCTGCCTCTTACATACAGCATACCGTTGATAGAAGAGCTGCCGCCCATGACTTTGCCAGCTGGCCAATAGTCGCAACGTTGGTTGCGACTGGCGTCGGGTTGTACCTTAAAACCCCAGTCATATTTCGGGTTGCCAATGAGCTTGATCAGAGCCGCGGGAATCTTAATCAAAGGTGATCGGTCGCGACCACCGGCTTCCAGCAAAAGCACGGACACGTTGGGATCTTCGGTGAGCCTGTTGGCGAGCACGCATCCTGCAGAGCCAGCGCCAACGATGATGTAATCGGGTTTAAGTTCATTTGTAGCGATCATGATCTCACCTATTGGATTTCTTGAAGCCAGTTAGTCATGCCGGAGCTTTTCTAATACCAACCGATGCGACATCCCACTCACTAACGTCGATCCATCTCAAGTTTCCCCTGATGCAAAACATAGGCGCGAATCGATTCGGCATCATCCGGCGTTAGCCATTTGGAAAATGACACCATGCCTTTCTCGCTTAAGACGCCATCGATTATGGCGGCTTGCCATGCGGCTTCATCCGCCGCAAAGCCTGACCAGCGTAAATCGGGCAAGACGCCGCTGCTGATCGCAAAGGCGCCATGACAGTTCATGCAGTTGCGTGCGTAGAGCGACAAGCCGGTAGCCAGTTGTTCTGGATTGCCGAATGGCTCACCTTTGATGATCGGGTTCTTCGCTGCCCACTCGGGTGCTGGCAGCGTCGCGTCGGCACCCAGCTTGAAAGTCACGACACGGCCGATCGGGTTACCGATCTTGTCGTCGTGACTGATGCCACTTAACAACGCGTAAATCGAGCCCCAGCCGGTCGTGACGGTGATGTACTGCTCGCCATCAATGGCATAACTGATCGGTCCCGAGGCGATACCTGATTGGGTCGGGTAGTGCCATAGTGCTTTACCGTCCTTTATATCATACGCTTTGAATTCACCATCGAGGCGGCCTTGGAACACTAAATCACCGGCCGTCGATAGCGTGCCGCCATTCCAGGTGGTCGGGTGATCGACTGTCCAGCGTGCTGACTGCGTGACCGGGTCCCAGGCCACAAGCTTGCCTTTGGCGCCAGCTTTTAGTGATGCGAGTAGGAAGGCAGGTGGTTCCAACGGCAAACCAATCGATAAATCCATGCCGGTATTCCACACACTCGGTTTATCCGGCAAGTTAGGATCGACGGCATAAACCTGGCTTTGTTCCTGGGCGGGAATGAAGGCTAGGCCATGTTTCGGATTAAACGACATCGGATGCCAGTTGTGCGCGCCTAGTGGGCCGGGCAACTGCATAAACGGAATATTGATTTCGCGCGCCGACACTTTGATGTTGGGCCGTCCACTTTCATCGAGTCCGTCGGCCCAATTCTGGGCGATGAAGTTTTGGCCGGAAATGAACTCACCGGTTTCGGCATCAAGCACATAAAAGAAACCGTTCTTCGGTGCTTGCATCACTACACGCCGTTCGGCGCCTGCCGGCCCCACCGGCAATGACGCGAGAATGATCGACTGCGTTGCCGTGTAGTCCCACGTGTCGCCCGGTGTCGTTTGAAAATGCCAGCGATAAGCGCCGGTGTCTGCATCGACGGCAACCATTGATGAGACGAACAGGTTGTCGCCACCGGACGGGTCTCTGCGCATCCAGTTCCATGGCGAGGCATTACCGACCCCGAAGATGATCTGGTCGTTCACGTCGTCGTAAATAATCGAGTCCCACACGGTGCCGCCACCGCCATCGGTTTGCCAGACGCCGACGTCGCCCCAGGTGTCATTGGCTAGCGTCTTGAAGATATCGTCTGACGCTGCGTTATCGGGTTGTTTGTCCGGATTGGGTGCGGTGTAGAAGCGCCAGTCCAGCTCTCCGGTCTTCGTGTTATAGGCGGACAGGTAGCCGCGAACGCCCAAGTCGGCGCCGCCATTCCCGATCAGCACTTTATCGCGTACCACTCGAGGTGCGCCGGTAATGGTGTAGGGTTTCGATTGATCGACGGTTACGATGCTCCAGAGTCGTTCGCCGGTGGCGGCGTCCAATGCTTCCAGTCGGCCATCGATGATGCCAACAAAGACGCGACCGTCCGATACGGCCACACCACGATTAACGACGTCGCAGCAAGCTTTGACACCGACAGCACGATCCACTTCCGGATCGTAAGTCCACAGTTCCTCGCCATTCTTGGCATCAAGGGCATAAACCTTGGACCAGGTGCCGGTCAGGTACATCACGCCATCTTTAACGATCGGCGTGGCCTCAATGCCACGCGATGTGCCGAGGCTGTAGTGCCAGGCAACGCCGAGTTCAGAGACATTGCTGGTATTGACGAGATCCAACGGTGAATGGCGTTGTTCGTCCGTGTCATTGCCGTGTTGTAGCCAAGGTGTGTCTTTTGTTGTCGGGCTAGCCGTGGCCCCAGAAATGACCGGTGTCGTGGCGTCACCGCAGCCGCTGATGCCGGTGAATATGACGAGGAGGGTGCTGAAGATGCGCATTCGGATCATTGAGCGGGGTTCCGGATCGTTTGAATAGGTGTCCATTGTGACGTTGGCACGGGCCATTGGGCAAGCGGGTTTCGGGACACATGTGTCCGCACGACCGTGTATGATTTCTGACTAGATTTAATTTAAGAGGAACCCAGCATGCAGAACCTGTTTGATGTCTCCGGCAAAGTGGCACTAGTGACTGGCGGATCCCGTGGTATCGGCGAGATGATCGCTGAGGGCTACGTAAAGAACGGCGTGCGCGTCTATATTTCAGCGCGTAAGGCGGCGGCTTGCGATCAGACCGCTGAGCGCTTGTCGGAGTTTGGCGAATGCATCTCGGTGCCTGCTGACCTGTCGACCGCGGAAGGTCTTGGTACGCTAGTGGAAACGATCAAATCGCGTGAGTCCAAGCTCGATATCCTCGTCAATAATGCGGGCGCAACCTGGGGTGCGCCTTTCGATGAGTTCCCGGAGGCTGGCTGGGACAAGATCATGGATATCAACGTCAAGTCGCCGTTCTTCCTGTCGCAGGCATTGGCCGGGTTGTTAGAAGCGGCCGGATCGCACGAGTCACCGGCGCGGATTATCAACATTGGATCGATTGACGGCCTGCATGTGTCCGATCTGGAGACTTATTCTTACGCGGCCTCCAAATCGGCCATCATTCATTTGACCCGGATGATGGCCAAAAACCTGGTATCTCGAAATATCACAGTGAATGCGGTTGCGCCTGGCCCCTTCGAGAGCAAGATGATGGCCCATACACTGGCGACCATGGGTGATCAGATTAAAGAGCAAGTGCCAAGGGGCCGTATCGGCAAGCCGGGCGATATGGCAGGCGTTGCGATCTATCTCGCGTCGGAGGCAGCTAGTTACTTAACCGGCGTTGTGATCCCTGTGGATGGCGGCCTGTCGACGACCATTTAGTTGACGCAGGCCAAATCGCGGCCACAAAAAAGGCGTGCTCAAGGCACGCCTTTTTCTTGCCCGGCTTGTCGAGGGACTAGCCGGCGCCAGGTTTGGATTGCAGCTGGGTGTAATTCTGAATACCCATTCTCTCGATCAATCCGATTTGGGTCTCGATCCAATCAACATGTTCTTCTTCGGATTCGAGGATACGCTCGAAGACTTCTCGACTGACGTAGTCGTTGATCGACTCCGCATAACCGATTGCATCTTTCAGGTCTGGGATTGCGATCAATTCTATCTTTAGATCGCAAGCTAATATTTCTTCTACATTTTCCCCAATATTGATGCTGCCAATATCCTGGACATTGGGCAGGCCCTCAAGGAAGAGAATGCGTTCGATCAGCACGTCTGCGTGCTTCATCTCATCGATAGACTCATGGTATTCGTAGTCGCCTAACGCGGTTAAACCCCAGTCTTTCAGCATTCTGGAGTGCAAAAAGTACTGGTTAATCGCCGTGAGTTCGTTCTTGAGAATGGTATTGAGGTGGGCGATGAGTTTTTTGTCACCTTTCATGAGGCACTCCTGTTGGGGGGTTGATTTGACGCGATAATACCGAGTCCACAGGTCGTTGCAAGGGCTGTTGATTTAATGAAAATCATTAGCATTTTCATTAACTTCGGTTAGGTTCGTCATACCTGATACACGCCCTGCGGAATACTACCTGTCGGATGCAGTAATCACTGCAAACGCCGGAAATTCTGTTGGCAAGGGAAAGTTAGCTGTTGGTGGCTAACGTGGGTCGATAAACGACCGGTGATGTACGTTTTGCGTCGATCAGCGCTTGAGCATCGCTTTCGCAATTGCCGCAGCAGCTTGATACGCCGAGCGTGTCTCTCAGCGCATCGACGCTGTCGATCCCGCTGTCGATCGCTTTATTGATCTGGCGATCCGTAATGGCTTGGCAGATGCATACATACATGATGGCTGTAGTTAAACCGAAATGAGAATGATTGTCAATACCATTTCGATTTGGTGTAAAGCGTTCGACGAAGTTTTGGCAATGGCAATCGACCGGTTATCGTCCGCCGTGAGCCGTTAGGCAATGTCGTGACTAGCTTTCAGGGGAGTCCGTTTACTGATGGGCATTCGGTGCGGTCTCCGATCGGAGGCTGTTCGGCGCACATTGCATACGAAATGTATTGATTATTAAATATATTATTTTCAGTAATTTATGTAACAAATTTAAAGTAGTTAAGCGTGACGAGTATTAGGATTTTTATGTGTGCCAGGTTGCTCGGTTGCAGAGCTTGCACGCCTAGTCGGGCGACTGTGAGTTCTGTCTTGGTTAAGGCTGTGATCGATATCCTGCCTTTCTGAAAGGCCACATGGCACACTAGAGCAGTTGCTCATTAGCCATGCTCGTTTGCGTGCCAAAGAGCGATTGCGCCCCTTTTCGCCAGCTCAACCAGGAGGATCCCGTTGCCCATGTCCGACGATAAGAAAACCTTATTGATTGTTGAAGATGACCCCGGCTTACAAAGCCAGTTGAAATGGGTGTTTGAGCGCTACGAAATTGTTCAGGCGTTGAATCGTGCCGAAGCGATCGATGCGATCCGTCGTTATGAGCCCGCTGTCGTACTGCAGGATCTCGGGCTGCCGCCGGATGCAGAAGGCGTCAGCGAGGGATTGGCTTGCGTCGAAGAGACTTTGGCGCTCGCGCCGTACACTAAAGTGATCGTGGTCACCGGGCATGGCGATACCGGCAACGCGCTGAAAGCGATTGCCGCAGGCGCCTACGATTTTTATCAGAAGCCGGTTGATACGGATGTTTTGCAATTGCTGGTCGATCGCGCTTACCAATTGGCCGAACTGGAGGCCGAGAACCGTCGTTTGTTGTCTGCGGGCGGGCATTCTCCTCTGGATGGCATTGTCGCGGTCAGTAAGCCGATGTTGCGCGTCTGCCGGATGATCGAGAAAGTGGCGCCAACAGATGTCACGACATTGTTGCTCGGTGAGAGTGGCACGGGTAAAGAGCTACTGGCGCGGGCGATTCACGATCTCAGTGGTCGTAAGGACAATGCGTTCGTCGCGATCAACTGTGCCGCTATCCCTGAGAATCTGCTGGAGTCCGAACTGTTCGGGTTCGAGAAAGGCGCGTTCACTGGCGCCGCCAAACAAACACCGGGCAAGGTTGAGGTGGCTAGCAAAGGCACTTTGTTCCTCGACGAGATCGGGGATATGCCGTTGCAGCTGCAAGCCAAGTTACTACGGTTTCTGCAGGAGCGGGTCGTCGAGAGGATCGGCGGGCGTACCGAGATTCCGGTCGATGTTCGTGTGGTTTGCGCGACCAACCAGAATTTGAAGAATTTGATCGCTGAGGGCGGGTTCCGCGAGGATCTTTATTATCGGATCTGTGAGATCGAAATTGATATCCCGCCCCTTCGCGATCGCGAAAATGGCGTTTTGCTCCTGGCAAGAACGCTGTTGGATAAGTTCGCAAATCAGCATGGCAAATCGATTCGCGGGTTCAGCGATGATGCCCAGCGCGCGATGGTCGCGCATGCCTGGCCCGGTAATGTTCGCGAGCTGGAGAACAAGATCAAAGGCGCCGTGATCAT
Source organism: Woeseiaceae bacterium (assembly GCA_045110335.1). Classification (GTDB taxonomy): domain Bacteria; phylum Pseudomonadota; class Gammaproteobacteria; order Steroidobacterales; family Woeseiaceae; genus CALBPI01. The sequence goes on along the minus strand of JBGCGB010000009.1, from coordinate 6,182 downwards.
GGCTGAAGGCAAGCAGGTGACGGCGGACGATCTGGGTCTTGAAGACACCGAAGACGGTAGCGTGTCGTTGAATCTACGTGAGGTCCGCGAACGGGCGGAGCTGGATGCAGTTCGTCAGGCGATGGTGAAAGCAGACGGAAATGTCTCGCGGGCTTCGGCATTGCTCGGTGTTAGCCGGCCGACGCTATACGATCTGATGGAACGTCATGGATTGCAGTCTGACGACTTTTCCAAGCATTGAGCGGATTGACTAGGCGATGGTTACTGCTTGAACGTATCCGGGTTCAAGTCATGACGCGCCAGTAGCTTGTAGAAATCTGTTCGATTGCGTTTCGCGAGTCTGGCCGCCTGGCTGACATTGCCGCCAGTGATCTGCAAAATCTGCGACAAGTAATTGCGTGTAAATTCGTCTCTTGCATCGGAAAACGATGGCAGTTTATCGCCATGCTCGCCCAGCGCAGAACGCACTAACTCGGCACTAATGACCGGTGAGTTTGATAGGGCAACATTTTGACGTACGACATTAAAGAGCTGTCGAATATTGCCTGGCCATTCTGCCATGACTAGTAGTTCGACCGCTTCCGGTGCGTAGACTTTGCGTTCGCCATCGCCCTGATCGGTGAGTTGTCTTAGGAAATGAGAGACCAGCAGCGGGATATCTTCGCGACGCGCGTCTAGCGGCGGCATCTCGATGTTGACGACATTGAGCCTGTAATACAGGTCTTCCCGGAATTGTCCCTTGCTCATCAAATCACGTAAGTCACGGTGAGTCGCCGAAAGCGTACGGACATCCACGGTGATCGCTTCGGTGCTACCGACCGGGCGTACCTGATTTTCTTGCAGAACACGCAGTAACTTCACTTGCAGGCGCATCGGCATGTCACCGATTTCGTCGAGTAGCAAGGTGCCGCCGTTCGCGGCCTGAAATAAGCCTTTATGGTCTCGGGTAGCGCCAGTGAAGGCACCTTTGGTGTGGCCGAAGAGTTCTGACTCGAGCAGGTTTTCAGCCATCGCGCTGCAGTTAATGGCAACGAATGGTTGGTCCGCACGACGGCTGGCGCGATGAATCGCGCGAGCGATGAGCTCTTTACCGGTACCGGACTCGCCGGTAATTAATACGCGGGCGTCAGTGTCGGCGACCATGCGGGCCTGGGTCAATCGATCCCGCATTTGTGCATTGCGCGTGATGATGTCAGACGCCCATTCCTCGATGCCGCTCGACGTCCCGGATACCTTTAGCGCGCGTTCTACATTTTCCAGTAGCTCGTCTTTTTCGATGGGTTTGGTCAGGAAGCCAAAGGCGCCGGACTTTGTGGCTTCAACGGCGTCGGGAATCGTGCCATGTGCGGTCATGATCAGAACGTTGAGGCCCGGTGCCCGTTGCTGTAGTTCTTGCAGCAGCCCGATGCCGTCCATCTTGTCCATGCGTAAATCAGAGATCACCAGATCCGGTTGGAAGCGACCCAGAACGGCGAGCGCTGACATCGCACTTTCGACGGCCTCGACGACATAGTTTTCGGCGCGTAGTCGGATGCTAAGCAGGCGAAGTAGGCCCGGGTCATCATCGACGAGCAGGATTCTGCCGCGCATCACGTTGCCACGCTTATTTTGGCTACTCACGCGAGACGCCATTTCCAGATTGTGATCCACTGCTGCTCGCGTCATCTTCGCGCTCCCGGATTGATCGCTCAATCAATGTGATGGCTTGCAGTTTTTGCTCGGCTTCTTCGAGCGCTGCACGCAACCGTTCGTTGTCCTTGCTAACCAGTGTCAGCTGGGCTCGGGTAGACGCTAGTTCGCGCGCGCTGCTCTTGCTCGCAGAGTCGTTCGCCTGTCTGGCATTCGACTCTGCAGATACGCGCGCGCGCATCAAGCCAAGATGGACATTTGCTAACAGTTGTTCATCACTGAGCAATAGCTGCGGTTTTTGCAGCAAAGCGGTGAGTAGAGCATCTGCCTGCGCCATGTTGGTATACGCGTGTCCTGGTGTTGCCATGGCCAGTGCCAGTCTTAGTTGATTGGTCGTGGTTGGCGCGCGCTCGTGGTCAAGCTGCAATTCCTTCCATGCCCGTTCAGCCGTGACCGGATCTGATCCGAGTAAGGTGCTGACATCGGCAAGATATATCGAAAGCGTTGATCTATCAACGCTAAGTTCTTGATTTGTCGCTGATTGGCGACGGTCGAGCAATTTGTCGACGCTGCCGCACGCTGACAGCAGGCTGGTCAGTACAACCGCCAATGCTATCGAATGGCGTGCTGTGTGCCGCTTGCGGCCTACAGCGCTCATTGTTGGATTAGCCATTGGCCACTCTCCGCGTGGTCGGTTGTTCCACATTCGCTTGCTGGGGAATGATAATTTTAAAATGTGCGCCATTGAAAACAACGGTGTCTCCGCGTCGTGTTGTTACCGCCTGCTGTTCATCAGAGATATCCACAAATCCATCATGAGCTTGTATGGACTCAAGTACAACCGAGAGCCCGATCCCGGTGCCTGCGACAAGTCCGCCCTGGGGTTGTTCGCCTTGATAGAACGCATCAAAAACTTTCTTTCTTTCCCGCATCGGGATCCCAGGGCCCTGATCAGCGACTTCTATCGTGAACTGGTCTTCCTGACGAATTGCCCTGACCAACATCGCGCCGCCGGGCGGCGAGAATTTGAGAGCGTTTGAAATTAAGTTGTCGAGCACGGTTCGGATCATTTCTCGATCGGCATTGACGATTGCATCGTCGACGCTGCTTAGCAGCCGTATGCCCTGTGATTTAATACTCAGCGCATGCACTTTTAGCACTGATTCAATGACGCTGCGTAATGGAAAGTCACTTGCCATCAGGATCTCATTGCGGTTTTGCCATGCGCTGAAATTGAGCAGGTTTTCGATGAGGCGTTGCAGCCGAATACCGTTGCTGCGCAGAATATCGGTGACTTCTTCCTGTGCTTCGTCCAGTGCACCGACTGATCCGTCTAGGAGCAACTCCGTGCCCTCACGAATGTTAGCTAATGGTGTTTTCAGCTCGTGTGACATGTGACGCAGAAAGCGATTTTTTTCCTGGGCCAGTTCCAGTAACCGTATCCGCAGCCATTCGAGCTGCCGACCCAGGGCTTCCAGATCTTCGGGACCATTGACTTCGATGGCTCGCGAGAACTGCCCTTCACCTAGTTGACTGATGGCGCTGTCCAATACGCGGATCGGGCGGCTGACGCGCCATGCTACCAAGAGCATGGTGATCAAACTGACAAGGGCTAACACGCCAGCTTGCCATGCCAGTGCAATTCGGGTTTGTCGAGCATCTTCCCGCAGTTGCAATAACTGACCGTCGATATCCGCATTCAGCAGTGACTCAAGCGCTTCGGCATCGTCGATTGCCGTTGTAAACCGTTGGATTGCGGTCAGCGTAATACTTGGGTCTTCCGGCTTTCGGGCGAGGCCAGCCAATAGTCCATTGATTTTGATTTCTACGACATCTACGAGGTTGCGGGCCTCCGGTAGGCGTGTCTGGGCCCGTAACTCGGCGCTGACACGCTGTACCTCATCGGCATCACTACGCAGGAAACCGAGTAACTCGGCTTCCTCGGCGACCTGATATTGAAGCGCCACGCGCTCCATGATGCGCAGGCGCTCTTGCAGCAAACGGCTGTTCTGGGTGGCTTCGATACCAACGACGATCAGCGACTGACTGCGCGATGAAAAGCGATCCAGTTGGACCAGTGCCCAGATCAATGCAATGGTCAGTGGCAACATGATGGCCGCATACCCAATCAGCACGAGTGCGTTGATGGAGCGTGGTCGGAAAAGCCGCATCGCGGACATGGTGATTCCCTAGCGCCAGTAAGCGCTGGGATCCTTGGCAGCGATCTTGCGCTCCCATTGAAGGCTGGAGGTCACGATCGCTTCAAGGCTGTTGAGCTTCGGTTGCCAACGCAGGATCTCCTGAATCCGGTCTGCTTGCGCGACCAGGCTAGGAGGGTCACCGGCGCGTCGTTCGCGCTCAATGATATTGAGCGGCTTACCGTTGGCTTTCTCGACGGCAGCCAAAAGCTCTCTGACGCTAAAGCCACTGCCATAACCACAATTCAAGACCTCTGGTTGACCGCCGTTACGCAGGTAATCAAGTGCCATCAGATGTGCGTTGGCCAGATCTTCTACATGAATGTAATCACGAACGCCGGTCCCATCGGGTGTGTCGTAATCAGTACCAAAGATGCTTACCGATTCCCGCTTACCGACGGCAGCTTCGCAGGCCACTTTCGTCAGTAGCGTAGCGTTCGGTGTAGATTGGCCAATACGTCCCTCAGGGTCGCATCCTGCAACATTGAAGTAGCGTAAGGCGACGTAGCGGGGTCCGCCGGCATGGGCCAGGTCGCGCAACATCCATTCGGTCATCAGCTTTGACGTGCCGTAGGGATTGATCGGGGCGGTCGGGCTAGACTCACTAGCGCGTCCGCCTTCGGGGATACCGTAAACGGCAGCTGTCGATGAAAAAACAATATGCTCGATATCATGTTCTTTGGCGGATTGCAGTAGTGTGCGCGACGACGCCGTGTTATTAGCGTAGTACTTCAAAGGATCAGATACTGATTCCGGCACAACGGTATGCGCGGCGAAATGGATAATGGTGTCAATATCGTGCGATTTGAAGATCCGATCCAAAAGGACTTTGTCGCCAGTGTCGCCTTGTATTAAGTCAAGACCCAATAGTGCCTCGTTGAACCCCGAATACAGATTGTCCAGCACAACCACTTGCTCTTCCTGGGCCCGAAGCTGGCGAACCACGTGACTCCCAATGTAGCCGGCACCGCCAGTCACCAGTATCTTTTTCTGTGTCATTAAACTATTCCATGCAGCCAAGGTCACATAATACAAGCAGTGACGTTAGATGAGAAAAGAATCGTGTCGCACTTTTGCTACAGATTTGAGAGATAGGTCGCTGGTGTATCACCGTCGGACTCGGTAGCCTTGGTGGGATAGCGCGTCATTGATGGCGAAAATAAATTCTATGAATTGGAGTCGGGGCATGCCGAAGGGGTTTGATTTGCGGTGTTCGTTTAGAGTCATCGCGGCATTGGGAGTTTTGTTCATGAGCGCTTGCGGTGGCGGAGGCGGCGACGGCGGATCAGCGCCGGTTGCTCCAGCGCCCAACACAGCGCCTTCCGTGAATGCCGGAGCGGATCAAACTGTACAGCGTAATGTCACGGTAACATTGAGCGGTTCGGCGACAGACAACGGTGGTGCGGCTGGTTTAACTTATAGCTGGACCCAAAGTGCCGGCACGACCGTCACGTTGACCGGTGCGGACCAAGCAACCGCGACTTTTACCTCGCCGGATATTGCGCAAGATGAAACCCTCACCTTTACGCTGACAGTAACCGATAGCGAGGGTGCCAGTGGCAGCGATGATGCTTCGGTTCAAGTCATTGCTGACGTTGCGCCGACGATTGATGCTGGCGCGGACCAATCCGTCGAGCAGAACGAAACAGTCACGTTGACGGGTACGGCAACCGATGATGACGACGTCGCTAATTTGACCTATGCGTGGACACAGATTGCCGGTGCCGCCGTGACTCTGACCAATGCCGATACAGCATCGGCGACTTTTACTGCGCCGATGACCAACGGTGTACAGACGCTGGAGTTCCGAATCACCGTAACGGATGCGGGTGGTCAACAAGACAACGACGAAGTCGTGGTTACCGTTTTTGAAGACATCAATTCCGCGACCATTTCAGGTAAAGCCGAATATCAGTTTGTACCTTTCGGAAATGGCGGATTGAACTACGGTCAGCAACGCTTGCAACCTATTCGTGGTGCGACGATTCAGTTGATCGACGCGACGACGCAGGCTGTCTTGGAGAGTGCCGTACTCGACGATCAAGGGGATTACGTTTTCGCTGCTCCGGCGAATACCAGTGTCTTTTTGCGTATTCGCGCTGAGCTGAAACGCAGCGGCACGCCTGGTTGGGATGTCGAGGTGCGTGACAATACCGCTACCACTGGTGGCGCTGCGCTCGCGAACCGTGCGCTTTATGTATTGGATGGGACGCCGTTCGATAGCGGTGTGGGCTCATTGACCGTCGACTTGCAAGCGCTGTCGGGCTGGACCGGCGCATCGTATGGCAACACACGTGCTGCTGCGCCATTTGCGATTCTGGATACCATTTACAATGCGATTCAAATGGTCGTTGC
>JBGCGB010000008.1:0-61429 GCA_045110335.1 Woeseiaceae bacterium | reverse complement strand
CGTCCAATTGGGCGGTTATCTTGCTGGATATCGATCGTTTGATCTCAACGGCAATGAGTCTTTGGTGCTCGACGTTGTGGCAGGCGTGCCAGCCAGTGCTTTCGTCAGCGGGCTTGTTGAGAGCGTTGATCGGAGAACAGGTAGTGCGGTCGTTGATGGCTTTGTTGTCGACTACACCGGCATCTCTGCGAACGGCTTTGCACCGACCGTAGGTGACTATCTAGATGTTTCCGGTTTTGGTTTGCAGAGCGGTCTTGTTGCTCAGCCACTATCAGTGAGCACTGATCTCATCAGATAAAAAAAACCGACCTCCCGTAAGGGGGGTCGGTTCAAGTCTCGCCTCATCGTTTAGGAGAATGGAGGTTTGAGAGGTGGTTGCCAGAGCGATCAAAACAACCACAATCTTAGGCTACCGTTTAGCGAGACTGTTGGCGGTGATCCGGGTCACATTTTCGTGACGACGGATCACCGCCTTTTTCTTACTCGACAGTTACGCGTTTTGCTTTGCTACGCAGGTCTTCAAAATAGGTCTGGAACGAACGTTGTTCTAACGCCTGGCGAATGCGTGGCTGCAATTCTTCGAAGGACGGTGCTTCGCTCTGGCGAGTACCTTCGCGAAGAATAACGTGCCACCCGAATTGCGTCTGAACGGGCGCTTCGCTGTACTTGCCATCTTCCAATGCCGCTACTGCGCCGCTGAATTCTGCCACCATTGCTTCTGCGGCAAACCAGCCCAAATCGCCACCTTGCGGTCCGGACGGGCCGGTTGATTTTTCTTTTGCTAAGGCCTCGAAGTCTCCACCATTTTTTAGCTCGGTGATGATACCTTTAGCGGCTTCTTCGGTCTCAACAAGAATGTGTCTGGCTTTGTACTGGCTTGGCAGCTCCGCCTCGGCGAATTCGCGATCATACTCGGCACGAACATCGGCATCGGTAATGCCATTCTTCTGCAAATAACCGGTGACAGCCGCTTGAGCCAGCACGGACCGCTTTTGTAGCTCGAGCTGTGCTTCAACGTCGCGGTCTTTGTGGTAGTTCTGGGCGATCGCTTCGTCCGATAGCAAGAATAAATCACCGAGCTGATCGATCAACTCGGCCTGGTTCTCAGGCGTGGCGCGAGCGCCGGTTCGGCCTTCGGCAAAAGCATCCAGCTGTGCTTGTGTAATTTCACTGCCATTAATCGTGGCGATGGTTTGTGCGCTTACCGGGTTGGCCGCTAATGTGGCGGCGATGATTCCCAGGCAAGTCAAAGCGACTTGTTTGTGCATGAAGCACTCCTTAGTTTACGTCGAAAAAGAAACTATTCTTCCGGTGTCAAAGCCCGGATAGATAATGCGTGAATGTCGGTTTGCATCATGTCGCCGACGGCTTGGTAAACCATCTGATGACGCTTGACCTTCGTTTTTCCCTCAAAGGCCTTCGACCTCAAGAAGACATCAAAGTGCCCCATGCCGGAGCTGGCCCCGGCATGTCCGGCATGTAGGTGAGACTGGTCTTTTAGCCGAAACTCCGTGGGCTCAAGTGCTGCGCGGATCAAACCTTCGATTTTTCCCAATCGTTCTTTACTCAAGGTAGTACCTTCAAATAGGGTTTGACGATAACCGAGGCATAAACACCGGCTTCAATGTAGGGATCCGCATCTGCCCACGCTTCGGCATCAACCAGCGAGTCAAACTCGGCGACCACAAGAGAGCCGCTAAAGCCCGCTTGTCCGGGGTCTTCAGCGTCGATGGCCGGGTGTGGTCCGGCGATTAACAGTCTTCCGGCGTCCGCCAGTTCATGAAGTCTGCCCAAATGCGCGGGCCTTGCTGACTTTCTTCCAGCCAGACTATCGTCAGCGTCCGTTGCGATAATCGCATACCACATTACTCAGTCTCCTCTTCTTCGTCAGATACCCAAGCGATCCAAAACGCTTGTGCAATCAGGAACGCGAACATAATACCCGTACTGCCGAACACCTTGAACTTGAACCAAAAGGCCTCCGAATAACTAAACGCCACGTACAAGTTGAGTGCTGCCAAAAAGAAGAAAAACAAGACCCAGGCGATATTAAGCCTTTGCCATAGTGGTCGGTCCAGTGTTACCGCCTCTTTCAGCGTGCGTTCGATCAGCGTTTGTTCGGTAAAGACCTGGCTAAACAAAAGCACCAACCCAGCCGCCCCATAAAGAATGCTGGGTTTAACCATAATGAACTGCGGATCGCGAAAAATCAGCGTTGCACCGCCAAATAGAATGACGGTTACGGCAGACCATACGTGAAATTGCGAAACGGGCTTACCCAACAGTTTTTGCCCGATTGGGATCATGGGTAGAAGTACCATGAAAGCGACTGTAGCCGCGTATATGCCCGCTTTCTTATAGGCGATGAACGCGATAAGCAGGGGCGCGAAGTCAATGATGAGCTGCATATTGGCGTGGCTGATTGCTAACAGCCGCTCATCTTAGCGGAATGAACCCCGCGCTGTCTTGTATCACATCCGTTGTTCTACTCACGTACAATACCGTCATGACTGAGCGCATCGAAATTCATCCGGTAAACCCCCAGCCACGCCAGATTGCGCGGGTGGTTAGCCTTATTCGGTCGGGTGGGCTCATCGCCTATCCGACGGACTGTTCTTATGCCCTTGGCTGCCACATTGGCGATAAACGGGCGATGGATCGAATCCACCGCATCCGCCGAACGGATAAAGACCACAATTTTACGTTGGTTTGCCGTGATCTCAGTGAAATCGCGAGCTATGCGCGGGTCGATAACTGGGCCTATCGTCTGCTAAAAGCGTTTACGCCTGGCCCTTATACGTTCATTCTGCGTGCAACCAGCGAAGTGCCCAAGCGTCTGCAGAACCCGAAACGTAAGACCATCGGTATTCGGGTGCCGGACCATCCCATTCCTCAGGCTATGCTGGATTACTTGAGCGAGCCTATTATGAGCTCAACGCTGATCATGCCGGATGAATCATTACCGATAACCGACCCGGATGAGATGTTACAGCAGCTTTCGGGACGCATAGAGGCCGTCATTGACGGTGGTGCCGGTGGATTGGATCCGTCCAGTGTTGTCGATTTGACCGGTGACGAAGTCGTTGTGCTTCGGGAAGGTAAAGGCGACACCTCACAAATGACAGGATAGCCACGCTCTTGCCGTTAGGATGCGGTAAAATATCGGGCTAATTTCATACACTGCATCTTAAAGAGAGCCACGCATTGTCGAACGTCGAGCCAACAGAAACAGCTGCCCCCGAGCCTGATCTCCTTGCCCAGGGAGCTGCTCCTGCGCAAACGGAAATGCCGTTCGCTATCGTTGAGGGTGAGCCCGTTACGCAGCTGCCCCAAGATCTTTATATCCCGCCGCACGCACTGAAGGTTTTTCTAGAAGCTTTTGAGGGGCCGCTCGATTTGCTGCTTTATCTGATTCGTCGGCAAAACCTCGATATTCTTGATATCCCGATCGCCGACATCACGCTGCAATATGTTCAGTACATTGATGTCATGCAAGAGTTGCAATTGGAGTTGGCGGGCGAGTACCTATTGATGGCGGCCATGCTGGCCGAGATTAAATCCCGAATGCTGCTGCCACGTCCGATTGAGGAAGACGACGACGGCACCGATCCCCGGGCTGAGCTTGTGCGTCGTCTACAAGAATACGAGCGGTTCAAGAAGGCTGCTGAGGATATCGACGAGTTACCTCGCGAAGAACGCGATACTTTTGTGGCGCAGGCGTCTGTTATCGAGCAACGCAAGGTCACCAAGCTGCCCGATGTCACTTTGCAAGAACTGCTGATCGCGTTCAAGGATGTGATGGCGCGGGCAGAGATGTTCGCTAATTTTCATCTGCAAAAAGAACCATTGTCCGTTCGAGAGCGTATGACCAGTATTTTGACCAGCACGCGTGGCAAAGACTTTACTGACTTCGCAAAATTGTTCGATCCGGCTGAGGGACGTTTGGGTGTGGCGGTAACGTTCATCGCGATTCTTGAGTTGCTCAAAGAGCAGCTGATTGAAGTCGTTCAAAGTACAAGCTTTGCGCCGATCCATGTTCGTGCTGCAGAGGTCGAAGATGCCGAAGCCACGCTATCGGAGATCGACATTGAAGCTGAATCCCATTAATTCATTTAACCGATCGGTCCTTCACGACCGGATTTAACTATGCAAGACCAATCACTCAAGAATTTTGTCGAAGCCGCGCTGTTGGCGACATCATCTCCACTTAACATTGATGCGCTGCTTAAAGCGGCCTTGGCAAGGCCGGATTCGGCGGAGACTTCGAAGTCAGATTTACGGGAAGCACTTAAAGCGCTCACCGATGAATACGCGGATCGTGGCATCGAATTGATCGAGGTTGCGTCCGGTTTTCGGGTGCAGGTTCGTGCCGAGATGGGCTCCGAACTGGTCGGGCTGTTCGAAGAGCGACCGCCGCGTTACTCGCGTGCGTTTTTCGAGACTTTGGCGTTGATCGCCTACCGTCAGCCTATCACTCGCGGTGAAATCGAAGACGTTCGTGGTGTTGCTGTCAGCAGCAACATCATTCGCAGCATGCTCGAGCGAGAATGGGTGCGCGTAGTGGGGCACCGTGACGTTCCCGGTAAGCCTGCCATGTTCGGTACGACCAAGGCTTTTCTTGACTACTTCAATTTGAAAAAGCTCGATGATTTGCCGTCGCTTGCCGAGTTGACCGATATCGAAAGCCTTAAGATCCAGCTAGATTTGCCGACCGTTGAAGATGGCAGTAGCAATCCGCCTGCGGTGGTCAGGGACAGTATGGAGCAGGCTGATTCCGCGGATGCGGCCAATGATGCCGATGGCGAGGCGATGGATAGCGAGCCGGCAGACGGCGAAGATGCCGATAGTCAGGATGCGGCAGAAAATGACGTAGTCGAACCAGATGGCGCTGCAGATACGACCACGGATGCGGAGCTTGCGAACAGCGAAGAACCCGACGAAGACGGCGAGTCGCTGGATGAAGACGATGAGGTCACCGAAGACGCTGACGAAAGCGATCGGGCGGTCGGCTAGGTGGCAGATAGAGCGCAGAAAGTGCTGGCTGCGGCAGGATACGGATCACGACGACAGATCGAGCGTTGGATCGCGGAAGGCAAGTTACGTATTGACGGTGAACTGGCAAAGCTTGGCGCCACAATCACGGGCAATGAACGCATTGTGTTGAATGGTCAGGCGATCAGCATCAAGGCCTCGCAAACCGCCAGGCATCGACACTTGATGTATCACAAACCCATTGGCGAAATCTGTTCGCGAAACGATCCGGAAGGACGCAAAACGATTTACGATAGCCTACCAACACCCGGAGTACGTCGTTGGGTTTCAGTGGGTCGATTGGATATCGCGACGTCAGGTTTGTTGTTGCTCACCACCGACGGAGAATTGGCTAACCGCTTGATGCACCCACGCTATGAAGTCGATCGTCGTTATGCCGTTCGTGTGATGGGCAAGCCGGACGAAGAAGTACTCCAACAGCTGCTCGACGGCGTGACACTGGACGACGGTGAGGCCAGTTTTACCGAACTGAAAGAAACCGGAGGACAGGGTGCGAATCGTTGGTTTGATGTGGCATTACGGGAAGGCAGAAACCGCGAAGTCAGAAGACTCTGGGAAGCTGTAGGCTTCAAGGTCAGTCGGTTGATGCGTGTGTCCTATGGGCCATTAAATTTACCCAATGAACTAGCACGCGGAAAATACAGAGAGCTGCGTTTTCCGGAAATCAAATCATTGTACAGATCCGTTGGGCTGCCGGCGCCGGACGCACCGAGTAGAGCCAGCTCAGCTGGTCGCAAGGCTCGAAAAGATGGTCGCTATCGCTAGTTCGGCAACACCTACTGGGCGTTAACGCTGGTACCGGTTGGCCCATCGGTTTCATCACACAAGAAATACATGAATGCCGGAATGACCTCTTCCGGTGTTTTCAGTTTTGTACGATCTTCCGCGGGGTAGGCTTGCAGTCGCATATCGGTTCGCGTTGCGCCCGGATTGACCACGTTGACGCGGACCTGTGATTGAGAAAGTTCGTCAGCCAACGTTTGTGCTAGACCTTCTATTGCAAATTTTGAAACCGCATAAGCGCCCCAGAAAGCACGGCCTTTTCGGCCAACACTGCTACTCGCAAAAACGACAGCGCCATGACTGGATTTGAGTAACGGGATCAATACCTTTGTCAGTGCAAACGGTGACGTCGCGTTAACGTGCATTACTTGCTGCCAGATCGTTGCGTCATATTCTTCGATGTCCGTCATTTCGCCCAGAATACCTGCGCAGTGAACCAGACCATCGAGACGACCAAAGTCTTTCTGAAGTTGCTCGGCAATACTCAAATAAACACCGCCGTCAGCTTTGAGGAAATCTAGCGGCACCATCACAGGGTGCGTATGACCCGCTTCAACGATGGCATCATAAACTGCCTCAAGCTTTTTCTTGCTGCGTCCCAGCATGACCACAGTGGCGCCTTTTGCGGCGCATTCATGAGACAAAGCTTTGCCAATGCCATCACTAGCGCCGGTGATCAGGATCACTTTTCCATCGAGCGCCGCGGGTTCAGCTTTAAAGTTGATGAGTTGTTCTTGTGCCGGTGCTGTCATTAAAGTGATTCCTGATTCATGAGTGTCGCCTGGCTGATTTCCAAGCGTTCCAAAGCAAGTATAGCGCGCTGGGCGGCTTGTTCTGTTGTGTGACTCGATTAAGCACGCGTGTCAGGAGGTCATTTAGCCTGTCGAGCGATGGTTGAGCCGAGGCCTGTAACGAATTGTCGCCCGCAAAATGCGCAACGCTTTCGATGATGTCTGTTTCTGAAATTGCGTTCTGCCAATCATTGCAGATCGCGAGCAACAAGCCGGCACGAACGGATTCTGATGTTGCGGTTTCGTCAAGGCCGGTAGCTAGTCGGATGGCGACACCATACGCTCGAAACGCCTGTATTGCGAAATCATCCGCATCACTCACGGCGGCGTTTTGAATGAGACGTCTTGCGAGAACGATCCATTCAGCTGTTAACGGTTCAGTGCTGGTTCCATGGCCACAGTGAAGCGCAAAGTTTTTTGATGCAGGATGTCTCGCGTGGCCATCCACCATTCGTTTGAGTTCGTCTTGCCACCAGGCCAACTGTGTAAGGCAGACAGAAGCTTCGGCCGATGTGGAAGCCGCACCCAACACAGCATCGCGAAGTTGAAAGCTGGCTTTCAACTTTGCCGATTGTGCGTTCGGCAAGAAATTCGCGGTTAGCGCAAGACACTGATCGCCGAGGCGGTCACCGAAGTTGTAAGAATCGTTGGTCATTCGTTCGGCTTGTGATCAGAAAGGCCTTTAGCGCCGTTGTTTGCCGGCGTGCGGGTTTGGGTCTCGATTTCATCCAGTGATGGAATGGCTTTTTTCGCGGGTACGCCGAGTTCGACGAACTTCCGAGCACCCGGCAAAACGTTTCGTTCTAGCGAGCCTATGGCCTTGTTATAGGCTTTGACACTGCCATCTAGCTGATTGCCGATCTTGGCCATATGCTCACCAAAAACGCTGACCCGTTGATGCAGTTCCACGGCTAGTTGCCGGATTTGTTCGGCATTCTCTGCCAGTGACATTTGGTTCCAGCCATAGGCAACGGCTTTCAGCAGGGCAACAAAACTTGTGGGTGTCGCGAGGATGATGTTTTGCCGCAGGGCATCATCGATCAGGTTCGGATTTTCATTCAAGGCGGCACTGAGAAATTGGTCACCGGGAATAAATAGGATCACAAATTCCGGGCTATTTTTAAATTGCGCCCAGTAGGACTTCTTGGCGAGTTCATTGATGCGCTCGCTGACCTTTTTCTCATGCCGGGCCAGATGTTGGGCGCGCTCTTGCTCATTGGTGGCTTCGACGGCGCTCAGATACGCATCCAGTGGGGTTTTGACATCGACCACAAGTTCACGTTGGTCGGGCATGCGAATGATGAGGTCGGGCCGAAAGAGCTGACCTTCATCGTCACGGACCGAGGCTTGCTCTACAAAATCACAGTGCTCAACCATGCCGGCCATTTCAACGAGGCGGCGCAGTGTGATTTCGCCCCATTGACCACGCACTTCAGGTCGTCTCAGCGCCGTAATCAGATTCCTGGTTTCTGACTGCAAACTGTTTGCCATGCTTTGCATGTTCGCCAATTGCTCGGTGATGCCACCGTAGGCCTGGCTTCGGGCCTTTTCGAGGTCGGCGATTTGGTGCTCGCTGCGTTTCAGCGCTTCCTGGATTGGCTTGACGATGCTTTCAACGGCTTTCTCGCGTTGTTCAAAAAGGCTGTCGGCTTTTTGCTGCTGTGATTTCAGGTTTTGCTCGGCTAGCTGCAAGAACGTCTCGCTATTGGATTGCATGGTTTTTTGCGCAAGCTCGCTGAATGTGCCTGTCAGGCGTGTTGAAGCTAACTCCAGTAATTGATCGCGCTCTTTGGCGGTTGTTTCTTGTCCTGTGACCTGTTGTTCCAGGCGCGCGATTTGAAGTGCCTGATTCTGTTGAGCACTGCGCGAGAACAACCATTCGATCATTATGCCGAGCGCGGTGCCCACGGATAAAGCCACCAGAAGCCATGGCCACCATTGTGGTGAATCTAGCAGTAGTCTCAGGCTGATCATCAACCCGAACTTGCGGCTTCTAATGGCACGCCCAGAGAAATCAGTGCGCTGCGAACATCGCCAGGGCCGCTAACCAGTAGATCAGCGGGCCAGCTTGACGGGTTGTCGCCGGTATCGATGTAGCCATAAGTCGCGCCGATACATTTCATATGAGCGGCTTTCGCGGCGACCATATCGCGTTCGTGATCACCGATATAAATGCAATCTTGCGGTAACACGCCGATGGCGCCAGCCGCATAAAGCAATGGTGCTGGATCGGGCTTACGAACGGGCAGGGAGTCTGCGCCAACAACGATATGAACGTCGTCTTTTAGATTGAGTGCTGCCAGCAAGTCGGTGGTTAAACCGATGTTCTTGTTGGTGACGATGCCCCATGGAATCCCGGCATGTCCAAACTCGATGAGTAACAGATCCAGCGTGTCATACAAGCGAGAGTGCACTGCGATGTTTCGCTGGTAGTGGGTCAATAGGGTATCTAGTGCTGCATTGGCTGTCGCGCCTTCACGGGTGCCAAACGCGAGTTCGATAAGTCCTAATCCGCCATAGGCAACCCGCTTTCTGGCGGCGTTTGCATCAGGTCTGGCTTGTTGGTGCATATCGCAGCTGGCAAACAGCGCGGCGACCAGATCATCGGCGGTATCGATGAGTGTTCCATCGAGATCAAAAAGCACGCCGAGCGGGCTGCGACTATGCATCGTCGGCGCGTTGATAATGGGCAAAGTAGTTGACGTCAACATTGTCGCTGATACTGAATTTATCAGCTAACGGGTCGTACTCGAGTCCGGCAAACGATTGCAGTTGCAGTCCGCATTGTCGAGCCGCACGATCGAGTTCAGCAGGCTTGATGAATTTTTGAAACTCGTGGGTGCCACGCGGTACCCAATTCAGCACATATTCGGCGCCGACAATGGCCAACGCGAACGCTTTGGGTGTTCGGTTGATGGTTGAAAAGACAACGGTGCCGCCGGGTTTCACCATGGCGGCGGCAGCGGCGACCACTTGTTCCGGCGCCGGCACGTGTTCCAGCATTTCCAAGCAGGTAACCACATCGAATTGGTTCTCGTGTTTGGTCGCATAGTCTTCGGCGGTGGTCTGAACGTACTCGACATCCAAACCGCTTTCAGCGAGATGCAGACGCGCGACATTCAGCGCACCAGGCGCCATGTCTAGTCCGGTGACGTTCGCACCGGACGCGGCCAATGCTTCGCTAAACAAGCCACCCCCGCAACCGATGTCCAACGCGTCGAGACCTTCGAGTGGTATCAAATCGGCCACATACTTCAGACGCAGCGGATTGATACGGTGAAGCGGCGCGAACTCACCTGCCGGATCCCACCATCGAGAGGCGACCGCATCGAATCGAGAGATTTCTGCGGCGTCGACGTTTGTGTTTGTAAGGTTGGTTTCGGTCATGATGCTTGTACTCTCTGTTCCCAATCGCGCGCTCTGGTCTTGACCGCTTGTTCGTCGATGGTTGTTAGCGCTTTTTCATTCAGCAGTTGGCGACCTGCTACCCAGACATCCGTCACGTTGTCGCGGCCAGCCGAGTAGACGAGGCAGCTAATCGGATCAAACGTTGGGGTGGTGTGCAGTGTATCAAGGTCAACGCAGACCATGTCGGCCCACTTGCCGGTTTCAAGAGAGCCAATACTGTCATCCAGGCGAAGGGCTTTTGCGCCGTTCAATGTGGCCATCTCAAGCACCTGGGATGCTGACATGGCACTAGCATCCTGCGCAACGCCTTTACCCAGCAATGCTGCAGTCTTCATTTCACCGAGCATATCAAGGTCATTGTTGCTGGCCGCGCCGTCTGTACCCAATGCAACATTGACGCCGGCTGCGATGAGTTTGGCAATGGGTGCCATGCCGCTGGCGAGCTTCAAATTTGATTCCGGGCAATGGATGACGCTGATTCCTCGATTGGCGGATCGGGCGATCTCTTCATCGGTAAGTTGGGTCATATGCACAGCCACGAGGCTGTTGTTGATTAGGCCGATTCTGTCCAATTGGGCAAATGGTCGTTCGGATCTCTCAGCCAAGTGTGTGTCGATCTCGCCTGCGGTTTCATGGAGGTGGGTATGCACGCCGATATCCAGTTGATCGGCCTGGGTATGTATGCGTTGTAGGGTCTCCTCGGAAACGGCATACGGCGAGTGTGGCGCAAATTGCATAGTCACCAACGGGTTTTGTGCAAAAGCATCGTAGACGGCCATCGCCTTTTGCAGATATTCATCCGGAGTTTTCGCCCACGCTGTTTCAAACTCGATGACGATAAGGCCGATGGATGTTCGCATGCGGGCTTCGGATGCGGCTTCGGCGACCGTGTCCGGGAAAAAGTACATGTCGTTGAAGCAGGTGGTACCACTGCGGATCATCTCTGCCATGGCTAGCCGCGTGCCGTCGCGAACCATATCTGCGCTGATATGGCGCGCCTCCGCCGGCCAAATGTGATCCGTCAGCCAGGTTTGGAGCGGAAGGTCATCTGCGATGCCGCGAAACAGACTCATTGCCGCGTGTGTGTGACTGTTAATAAGGCCGGGAATCAAAACAGAGCGAGGGCGCTCAATAGTCTCTCGCGGCTGCCATCGATCACGCAATTCTGCCTGGGTGCCCACATCAATGATTTTGCCATCGCTAACCGCAACGCTGCCACGTCGAATAGTGCCGTTATTGCCGCCGACGGTGGCTACCCATCCTGCGCTGACTAGAAGATCACAATTTTTCATGGGCTAAGTATAGCGATCTGGGTCGGCTCAGGTCTCTTAAAATCGGTTTTGTAACGGGCTTTTTTGAATTGATTTTCGGGTCGGCGTTCAAGCGGTCTTTTAACCCTGTTTGCTGGTGTTCAAAGCCCGCCAAACAGCGCGCTTTCATGCTATAATTTCACGCTTACAGAGGGGTTACCGACCGCAGCCTTGAACAGGTCTACAAAAGTCCTGTAAGTAGCTGTTTTTAGGTAAGTATTGCTTTTTTCGGAACCGCTAATATTTTGCTCAAAAACGCATGCCTCAGGCGTGCCGATTGTTTTTGATTTTGACTGACAAAATATTTGTTGTTTCTGCGTTCTATGCACTGAGAAAATATGTCTGAAATTGCCCAGGAATTGTTGTCCGTAACGATCGAAGACGAGATGCGCCAGTCGTATCTTGACTACGCGATGAGCGTCATCGTCGGACGCGCACTACCGGATGTTCGTGATGGTCTCAAACCGGTGCATCGGCGTGTCTTGTTCGCTATGCGCGAGCTGGGTAACGAACATAACAAAGCTTATAAGAAGTCTGCTCGTGTTGTTGGTGACGTGATCGGTAAATATCACCCCCATGGTGACACCGCCGTTTACGACACCATTGTTCGTCTGGCGCAGCCATTTTCAATGCGCTACATGTTGGTGGACGGGCAGGGAAACTTTGGATCGGTCGACGGCGATGCTGCGGCGGCAATGCGATATACCGAAGTTCGCATGGAAAAGATCACCCAGGAGCTGCTGGCCGACATCGACAAAGATACCGTCGACTTCATTGAAAACTATGATGGCACCGAGCAAGAGCCGTCGGTTCTGCCCACCCGAATTCCTAATTTGTTGGTCAATGGTTCGGCGGGTATTGCCGTCGGCATGGCAACGAATATTCCGCCGCATAATCTTGGTGAGGTCATTGATGCTGTTCTGGCCTTGATGGAAAACCCAGACATTGACGTTGCCGGATTGATGGAGCACCTGCCGGGTCCGGATTTCCCGACAGCGGGAATTATCAACGGTGCCGCGGGTATCTATTCGGCCTATAAGACCGGCCGTGGGCGAGTGCACATTCGCGGCAAATCGCACGTCGAGCCAATCGATGGCAAATCCCGTGAAGCATTGATCCTCACCGAGCTACCTTATCAAGTCAATAAAGCTCGTTTGATCGAGAAAATCGCAGAATTGGTGCGGGATAAGAAGCTCGAAGGCATCAGTGGATTGCGGGATGAGTCCGATAAAGACGGCATGCGTGTCGTGATTGAGCTCAAACGCGGCGAGATGAGCGAGGTTGTGCTCAACAACCTCTACAAACAGACCGCGCTTCAAACGGTGTTTGGCATCAATATGGTGGCGCTCGGTAATGGCCAGCCTCGGTTGATGAACTTGCACGACGTGCTCAATGCCTTTGTGACGCATCGCCGAGAGGTCGTCACACGACGGACAATTTTTGAGCTTCGCAAAGCGCGCGCCAGAGCACATGTATTGGAAGGTCAAGCCGTCGCATTGGCCAACATTGATGATGTCATTGACCTCATTAAGAACTCGCCATCGCCAGCCGAGGCGAAAGTCCGGCTGACGGCAAAAACATGGGCGCCAGGCAGTGTGACTGAAATGTTGCAGCGAGCCGGCAGCATCGATACGAGACCGGACGAGCTTGGTGAAGGGTTCGGTTTGCAAGCGGGCGAACCCGCGATGTACCGCTTATCAGAGGTGCAGGCACAAGCAATTTTGGACTTGCGACTACACCGATTAACGGGTTTAGAGCAAGAAAAAATTATTAATGAATACAGCGATATCCTGGATAAAATTAAAGGGTATTCTCATATTTTGGCAGACCCCGATCGCTTGCTGGAAGTGATCCGCGACGAGCTGCATGAAGTGCGTGAAAAATACAATGATGAGCGTCGCACAGAGATTATCGAAGATCATAGTGATCTCAGCATCGAAGATCTCATTCCGGAATCCGATGTTGTGGTGACGTTGTCACATGCGGGCTATGCGAAAGCGCAGCCGCTGGATACCTATCAGGCGCAACGCCGCGGCGGGCGCGGGCGCTCAGCGACCCGCATGAAAGACGAGGATTTCATTGAGAATCTCTTTGTCGCCAATACGCACGACACGCTGCTGTGTTTCTCAAGCCGTGGCAAAGTTTATTGGCTCAAGGTCTATCAGCTACCGCAGGCCGGCCGTGGTTCGCGGGGCAAGCCCATCGTGAACTTGTTGCCGTTAGAGCCTGATGAGCGAATCAATGCAGTTGTCCCGACCCGTGATTTTCCAGAAGACAAATACGTCGTCTTCGCGACGCGTGAAGGCACCGTCAAACGAACATCGCTGGAAGCATTCTCGAGACCGCGCACCAACGGTATCATCGCGATTGATATTCGCGACGCCGATGAGCTCGTTGATGTGTCGATTGTTCAGGAGAGTGAGGACGTCATGTTGTTCGCCAATTCCGGAAAAGCGATTCGGTTCCGCGCAACGGACGTAAGGGCGATGGGACGCGGTGCAGCCGGTGTTCGGGGCATCAAGATGAAATCCGGTCAGGCTTTGATTGCGATGATTGTGGTACGCGATGGCGCATTATTGGTTGCTACCGAGAATGGCTACGGCAAACGCACTGAGTTCGATGACTTTTCCGTTCAAGGGCGGGGCGGACAAGGTGTCATTGGCATTCAGACGTCCGACCGAAACGGCCCTTGTGTTGGCGCAGTTCGTGTGGGTCCGGAAGACGAAGTGATGTTAATCAGTCACAACGGCACGCTGGTTCGCACGCCTGTGGAAGATATTTCAACGCTAGGCCGCAACACACAGGGCGTGACGCTGATTCGACTGGATGACGGTGATCAGCTGACCGGCCTGGCTCGAATCGAGTCTGTAGAAGACGACGAGGAAGCGTAGTCGGTCAGTGCTTGTTTGAAGCCATGACCCGACGCCCCACAGAAACCATGGCAGATGTGTTTAATTTTAGTGCGGGACCGGCGATGCTGCCGCATGCGGTCATGCGGCGCGCTCAGGCCGAGTTTTTGGACTGGAATGGTACTGGCGTCTCGGTGATGGAGATGAGCCACCGGGGAGCTGCTTTCACCTCTATCGCCAATCAAGCGCGCAACGATCTCATCGAGCTTTTGGGCATTCCTGATAATTATAAGATCCTGTTTCTGCAGGGTGGTGCAACGCTTCAGTTTTCGATGGCGGCGTTGAACCTGGCGCGTATGAGCGATCCCGCCGATTACGTTGTGACCGGTAGCTGGGGTCAGAAAGCCGTCGCTGAAGCGCGGCGTTTTTGCGACGCGCGCGTAGTGGCCAGTTCCGAGGCCGACCAGTTTCATTCTATTCCGCCGGTTAGCGAATGGGCGATATCCAGCGATGCCGCTTACTTGCACTACACGCCGAATGAGACCATCGGCGGCGTGGAGTTTCATCATGTGCCCGATATACCTGCCCATATTCCGTTGGTCGGGGATTTTTCATCTAATATCTTGTCACGCCCAATGGATATCTCGCGTTTTGGGCTTGTTTACGCGGGCGCCCAGAAGAACATTGGGCCTGCAGGCCTTACTTTGGTGATTGTTCGGGATGATCTGTTGGCGCCGGTCCGGGACGATGTGCCGGCGATGCTGGATTATCAGATTCATGCAGACAGCGATTCGATGCGAAATACGCCACCAACGTACGCTTGGTATTTGGCGGGATTGGTTTTTGATTGGCTAAAGCAGCAGGGCGGACTGGCTGCGATGGCGGAGCACAACCAACGCAAGGCAGAAATGCTTTATCAGGCCATCGACCAGACGAGCTTTTACGATTGTCCTGTTCGTCAACTCGATCGATCGCGTATGAACGTTGTGTTTCGACTACCCAGCATTGATTTGGAGCGCTGTTTCCTTGTCGAAGCTGAAGCCGCAGGTTTACTGGCATTAAAAGGGCATCGCTCGGTCGGTGGCATTCGCGCGAGTCTTTATAATGCGATGCCGCTCGATGGTGTTATGGCGTTGGTCAGCTTCATGCAGGACTTTGAGTCGCGGATGGGCTAAGTCGCCCGGGTGATCGCCTACAGACTTTTCAGTTGCTTTGGTTGATGGCCAGTTGCACACTAGCTAGGCAACGTAACGGGGCCCTTTCTATCGTGTCGAAAACAACTAATGATTCCCTTGGTGATGTCCGCCAGGCTATTGATGATATTGATGAGCAGCTTCAGTCTTTGATTGATGCGCGGGCGCTGCTTGCCCAGAAAGTTGGTATCGCCAAACGTGGTAGTGATGCAAACGCGACGTTTTATCGAGCGGATCGCGAAGCGGAGGTGCTTCGGAAAATTGTAGCGCGCAACGATGGCCCGTTGTCCGACGAAGAAATGGTCCGGCTGTTTCGTGAAATTATGTCGGCTTGCCTGGCGCAACAAGCGCCCCTAAAAATCGGTTTCCTGGGTCCGTCTGGCACATTCACCCAAACGGCGGCTTTGAAGCATTTTGGCCATTCGATTCGTGATTTGCCCTTTGCCAGTATTGATGAGGTGTTTCGTGAGGTCGAAAGCGGTAATGCTGATTTCGGCGTTGTGCCCATCGAGAACTCAACCGAAGGCACCGTCAATAATACGCTGGATATGTTCCTCGTTTCTTCGCTCAAGATTTGCGGCGAGATTGAATTGCGTATCGAGCAACACTTGATGGGCGGAGAGGCTGACTCGATCCAAAACGCCACCCGGGTGTGTGCGCATCAGCAATCGCTTGCCCAATGCCGGATGTGGTTACGAGAGCATTTGCCTGACGCGGAGCAAGTCGCGGTCAGCAGTAACGCAGAAGGTGCCCGTCGTGCGCGCGACGAAGTCGGCACGATTGCGATCGGCGGACAATCGGCGGCCGATGTATTTGGCCTCAACGTCATGGTCAGCAACATTGAAGACCGTGCTGACAACACGACCCGTTTTCTGGTGCTTGGTAAGACGATGCTTGCACCTAGTGGCGATGACAAGACGACGCTGATGTTGTCTGCGGACGATACCAGCGGTGCCGGGGCGTTGTATCAACTGCTGTTGCCGCTTTCCGAGCGGGGCGTGAACATGACTCGTATCGAGTCGCGGCCATCGCGACGTGGTGTGTGGGACTATGTGTTTTTCATTGATATCGATGGTCATCCGGATGACCCAAGCGTCGCGGAAGCGATAACGAAACTCGAGCAAACAGCCTCTCTTTGTAAGATTGTGGGAGCCTTTCCCCGAGCTGTCCTGTAACGATGTCGACCGAGATATTAGAAAGTCTGCCGGTAACGGATGGTCTCCATGGTGAGCTTGCTGTACCCGGTGACAAATCGGTTTCCCACCGAAGCCTCATGCTGCTCGCAATCGCGGATGGTACCGGTGAGGTCACGGGTCTGCTCGAAGGTGAGGATTGCATTGCAACGGCTAATGCGATGCAAATGATGGGTGCCGAGATTAATCGAATAGCGCCGGGACGGTATGTCGTTAACGGTTCAGGCTTGCGTGGTCTACGACGTCCTGATGCCGATATTGATCTTGGCAATTCCGGAACCGGCATGCGGTTGCTCTGCGGGCTTCTATCCGCGCAAGCCTTTCCGACGCGATTGGTTGGCGACGAGTCATTGTCAGTTCGCCCGATGCGTCGGGTGACCAAGCCATTGACGGCCATGGGCGCCGTCATTCACTCAAACGACGGTTGTGCGCCGTTGACGATACGTCCGTCAAATGGCCTTAATGGCATTCGTTATGACATGCCGATCGCCAGTGCACAGTTGAAGAGTGCATTGATTCTGGCCGGTCTCTACGCCAATGGTGAAACAGAACTGATAGAGCCTGGCCCTAGTCGTGATCACACCGAGAGAATGTTGTCCGCGATGGGTGCCAACATTGAGTCGGAGCGTCAACGAATCGTTGTTCAGCCAACAGAGCAGTTACGCGCGATCGATATCCAGGTGCCTGCCGATCTGTCGTCTGCCGCTTTCTTCCTGGTCGCGGCGTCGATTGTGCCTGACAGTTGTCTAACGCTGACAGGGGTTGGTGTCAATCCGACCCGCACTGGCGTGCTGGATATTTTGGCTTCGCTCGGCGCGAATATTGAAGTGTCGAATAAGCGTGTTTGTGGTGGAGAGCCCGTTGCAGACTTGCTCGTTCGATCCGCTAATCTAAAAGCCATTGATTTGGACCCGGCTTTGGTGCCGCTAGCGATTGATGAGTTTCCTATTCTGTTTATTGCTGCTGCCGCTGCTGACGGGGTTTCCCGTTTTAGTGGACTCGAAGAGCTTCGGCACAAAGAAAGTGATCGCATTGGTGTGATGACAAAGGGCCTGCGCGAGTTGGGGATTGTCGTAGAAGAAGGGGAGGACTGGGTCGAAATTACGGGCGGTCCTATAACTGGGGGGACGATTGACAGTCACGGCGATCATCGCATTGCGATGGCGTTCGCTGTCGCCGCCGCATGCTCGTCAGGCTCTATTTTCGTCGAAAAGCCAGAGAATATTGCCACTTCGTTCCCAAATTTCGTCTATCTTGCCAATCAAGTCGGCTTGAAAATGATGTTGGGAATGGGTAACTCGTGACCATTCCCGTCATCACCATTGATGGGCCTAGTGGGTCCGGAAAGGGCACTGTTGCTCGTTCTGTCGCGAATGTACTGGGTTGGCACTTGCTGGATTCAGGCGCGTTGTATCGATTGACGGCGCTGGCAGCAATTCAACGCGATATCGCGTTTGAGGAGGCCGACTTGGCCGCGGTTGCTCGCAGTCTTTCCGTGACGTTCTCGAATTCAGAGGATGGCAATGAACTGATTTTGCTTAATAACCATGATGTTACAGCCGATATTAGAACCGAAGTCTGCGGCGAGAACGCGTCCCGCGCAGCGGTGTTCCCGGCAGTACGGGCTGCGCTGGTTGAGCGCCAACGTGCGTTCGCCGAGCCCCCGGGGCTGGTCGCCGACGGTCGTGATATGGGGACCGAGATTTTTCCGGATGCCGGTTTGAAAGTGTTCCTGACCGCCAGCGCTGAAGCCCGGGCGGACAGGCGCCATAAGCAGTTGAAAGAAAACAATATTGATGTTAATTTAGCCGCGCTTTTGAAGGATATTCAACAGCGAGATGAAAGAGACGCGTCGCGAGCCGTCGCGCCACTGGTTCCCGCTAGCGATGCCGTACAGTTGGATTCCACATCGATGGATGCCGCTGCGGTGATTGCCAAAGTACTTGAAATGAAGAACCAACGCTTCGGTGTGGGTTAGCTTTCAGGTTGTTTATCCGGAAAGATTTTGTTTCTGCTTCGCCAGGAAGGCGAGGCTTTTTTGTGGTTGACCGTACCAGCAGGAAGCGACGTACGAATACTTATTGGTGTCATAGATTGCTATGGCAATGGTTTAAACAACATGTCTGAAAGTTTTGCACAATTATTTGAAGAGAGTCTGGCTAGCCAGCAGATAGCCCCCGGCACGATCCTTGACGGAACCGTCATGGCCGTTAACTCGGATGTCGTCATCGTTAATGCAGGCCTCAAGTCTGAAGCGGTTATTCCGGTCGAGCAGTTCTATAACGAGAGCGGCGAGCTAGAAGTTGAAGTCGGTGATGTCGTCGAGGTTGCTCTCGATGCAGTCGAGGATGGTTTCGGTGAAACGCGCTTGTCGCGTGAGAAAGCGAAACGCGCTCGCACATGGACACGTCTTGAGAAAGCGTTTGAGTCCAGCGAGATCGTTAATGGTGTCATCAACGGTCGCGTCAAAGGCGGCTTCACGGTTGAAATCGACAATGTCCGGGCGTTCTTGCCTGGGTCTTTGGTCGACGTAAGACCGGTACGTGATCCGAGCTACCTCGAAGGTAAAGTCCTTGAATTCAAGGTGATCAAATTGGATCAACAACGCAACAACGTGGTGGTTTCACGTCGTGCTGTTGTTGAAGATGAATATAGTGCTGAACGCGAAGAGCTGTTGAAGAGCTTGCAGGAAGGCAACACGATCAAAGGCATCGTCAAGAACCTCACCGACTACGGTGCGTTTGTTGATCTTGGTGGTATCGATGGACTGTTGCACATCACGGATATGGCGTGGAAACGCGTCAAGCATCCTTCCGAAGTTGTTGCTGTTGGCGAAGAAATCGACGTGAAAATCCTGAAGTTCGATCGCGAACGTCAGCGCGTTTCTTTGGGTATCAAGCAACTTGGCGCCGATCCATGGCAGGCTATTTCACGCCGCTATCCGCCGAACACACGTTTGTTCGGTAAGGTCACCAACATCGCGGACTACGGTTGCTTTGTTGAGATCGAGGAAGGCGTCGAAGGCCTTGTGCATGTCTCTGAAATGGACTGGACGAACAAAAACGTCAATCCTCAGAAAGTCGTTCACTTAGGCGAAGAGGTCGAAGTGATGGTGCTTGAAATTGACGAAGAGCGTCGTCGTATTTCACTGGGCATCAAGCAGTGCAAATCGAATCCTTGGGCAGAATTTGGCACGACATTCAATCGTGGCGATCGCGTCAAAGGCCAGATCAAGTCGATCACCGATTTCGGAATCTTCATTGGTTTGGAAGGCGGTATCGACGGACTGGTTCACCTCTCCGATCTTTCTTGGGATGACGATGGCGATGATGCCGTTCGTAACTATCAAAAAGGTCAGGAAGTTGAAGCGACTGTTTTAGCGATTGATTCCGAGCGTGAGCGTATCTCGCTGGGTATTAAGCAATTGGATCGTGATCCGCTGTCTTCCTGGATGGCCGACAACCCTAAAGGTAGCATCGTCAAAGGTACGATTACCGAAGTCGATGCGCGCGGCGCTACCGTTGACTTGGGCGACGGTCTCACCGGTTCACTGCGAGCTTCAGAGCTTTCACGGGAGCGTGTTGAAGATGCGCGCACCATGCTGAAAGTGGGCGAAGAGATCGAGGCTCGCTTTACGGGCGTTGACCGCAAGAACCGGAACGTTGCATTATCTATCAAAGCCAAGGAGTTCCATGAGGAAGCCGAGGCACTGCAGAGCTACCAGAGTGAATCCACCAGTTCTACTGGCGGGACAACTTTAGGCGATCTGCTGAAGGAAAAAATGTCCGGGTCATCAGACTAGGACAGTAGGAACATACTGGCTGGTTTGCCGTTGCAGACCAGCCAGTATTCTCAAGGTTGGGGAGCCGTTGCCACATGACAAAATCTGAATTGATCGAAATGATTGCCCGAAAGCAACGGCACTTGCCCGCCAAAGATGTTGAGCTAGCGGTCAAACACCTTCTTGACCTGATGAGCGATTCTTTAGCGCAAGGTGAGCGAATCGAAATCCGCGGTTTTGGCAGCTTCTCGTTGCACTTCCGGCCTCCGAGACTGGGTCGAAACCCGAAAACCGGCGCTGCAGTTTCACTGTCGGGTAAGCATGTACCGCACTTTAAGCCGGGCAAAGACTTGCGTGACAGGGTCAACGAAAGCCGTCACTTGGCGATCAAAAGTTAATCAGCCGAGGGCCTCATGATTCGTCGAATCATTACTGTTGTGCTCCTGATTGCCATCGTCTTAATGGCAGCTGTTTTCGCTTCACTAAATACCGAACTGATCAGCGTCGATTTCCTGTTCGCGAAATACGCTTTGCCACAGTCCGTCGTTATTATCGGTGCACTGATTATTGGTACGTTTGTTGGTCTCCTTTGCGCTTCCTTCTTTGTGCTGCGGTACCTAGCTGAGCGGCGACGCCTTCGCAAAGCTTTACGCACGGCAGAAACCGAGATAAGCAGTCTTCGCAGCTTGCCGCTGCAAGATGCCCACTGATCCTCTGGAACAGATACTTTTACTAGCCGGTGTTTTCTTGCTGCTGGCCGCAGCCGGCTTTCTGTTTGGGCGATTTGGCGGGGATGAAGAAGAGCGAGAGCACTTTTCGGCCCCGCTTAACTCGGAATATCTCAAAGGGCTAAATTTCCTGCTCAACGATCAAAACGATCAAGCGCTGGAGCATTTTATTCGACTCGTTCGCGTTGACGATCAAACGATCGAAACGCATTTTGCGCTGGGTAGCTTGTTTCGTCGCCGCGGCGAAGTAGATCGCGCGATTCGTGTCCATCAAAATATTATCGCAAGACCCAATTTGGCGTCGGATCAGCGCGACCAGGCGTTGTATGCATTGGCCCGTGACTATTTGCACGCCGGCTTGCTCGATCGTGCCGAGAACCTGTTCGCAAAACTCGCCGAAGACTCTGCGTTTCGTGTAGAGGCCCTGCAACGTCTATGCAAAATATACGAGCAAGAGCACGAATGGGCGAATGCGGTCATTGCTGCACGGCAGCTAGAATCGCTGAAGGTTCCGGGTATTGATGCAAGGCTTAGCAATTACTACTGTGAGCTCGCGCAACTTGACCTTGAGCGAAATGATCTCAAGTCGGCTCGTGACAATGTAAAGCTGTCTCAAGCGCGCAGAACGCGGCTCACTCGCGGCGCCATCTTACGGGGTGAGATTGCACTTCGGGATGGCGACCTGACCATGGCCAAGCGATTGTTTGGTCAGGTCCTGGCGCAAGATGGCGCATACCTCATTGAGCTGTTGCCGCGATTACAGGCATTGCATGAAGACGACACGCAAGGATTGGATGCGCAGTTAAAAGGCATCGCGTCAGAGCGTGATTCGGCGCGGCTCGAGATTGCCCGGGCGGCGTTACAGTGGCCTGATATCCGGTCTCCGTTTATCGATGACTGCGTTGTTGAACTCATCGACTCGGATGAGGTGTTGGCGAAGTTCGTTGATACACAGTCGATTCTCGCTGAATCTGACGCAGAGGTGCGTCACGCCGCGATTGAGCGAGTCCGGCTCGCATTGGGCGCACTAGCGGCCGGTGCGCCCCGTTATCGCTGTACTCAGTGCGGGTTCTCCAGTCGGCAGCTGCTTTGGCAGTGTCCGGGTTGCCGCGACTGGGAGTCATTGAAGCCTATCGACAAAGTCCGTTTCGATACATTGATAGAGCGCGACGGCGGCATTAACTACTAACGGTATTTCTGGTTTAATTCGCCGGAAATTTTGGGCGTAGCGTAGATGGACGAAATGCTCCAATGATCGTCCCGATCGTGTGATCGGCTAGTAATTGGAGAAGCACTATGAAACGAATATCTCAATGGCAGAAGCCATCGCTTTTTGCTGTCTTGGCACTCTGTGCGGGGTTCGCTAACGCCGAGCCTGTTGACGTTAACTCGGCCAGCGCCGAAGAGATTGCGGAAGCACTTGAGGGCGTTGGCATCAGCAAAGCACGCGCTATCGTCGCTCATCGGAACGCAAACGGGCCATTCTTAAGTCGTGAATCACTCACTAATGTCAAAGGGATTGGTCAACGTACGATTGCGTTGAATGTCGACAATATTCTGCTCGCAGCCGACGAAGCGGAGGACGCCGAAGAGGCCGACTGATCATCAAATCGGACACACGGTCGGCAACGGCGTGGAAAGTCGGCATGCGGCGCTGGATTTTTGTTTAGAATTGGACAAGTATTCTGCGTCACATGCCTTCTTTTTGATGGGAGTTTGAAAAATGGAACGAGCTGTAAAAGTTGCCGTCTTTCCGGTTGCCGGTCGCGGCACCCGATTCTTGCCGGCGACAAAAGCGAGTCCCAAGGAAATGTTACCCGTTGTTGACAAGCCGCTCATTCAATATGCCGTTGAGGAAGCGATTCAGGCTGGGGCGGAACGCCTGGTGTTTGTAACGGGTGCCTCTAAACGAGCCATAGAAGACCACTTTGATAAAGATGCAGAGCTTGAGCGTGCGCTGGAGGCCGGCGGTAAATCGGAACTGTTGGCCAGTATTCGCGATATCGTACCTGATGGCGTGAGTTGTGTTTACATTCGTCAGGGCGAGCCACTTGGATTGGGGCACGCTGTCTTATGTGCAAAGCCAGCGGTTGGCGATGAGCCTTTTTTCGTGCATCTCGCCGATGACCTTATTCATGGCGGTACACCCTGTCTGAAAGAGATGGCGGACTTCCGTCAAGCACATGGTGGCAGTGTGCTGGGCGTCGAACGAGTGCCAAAATCACAGACGGCCAGTTACGGCATTGTCGATGTCGAGAGCCGACCGAACATGGAGGGTGGCCGGATTCGATTCATGGTTGAAAAGCCGGCCCCGGAAGATGCCCCCTCGGATATGGGTGTTGTTGGCCGCTATCTGTTAGAGCCTCAGATTTTTGATGCCCTTGAAAACACGGGGCGCGGAGCTGGGGGCGAAATTCAACTGACAGACGGCATTGCGTCGATGTTGGATCAGCAAGACGTGTTTGCGATGCCATTTTCCGGTACGCGATACGACTGCGGCAGCAAGCTTGGTTACTTGAAGGCAACCGTAGAGTTAGCGCTGCAGCATCCGGATCTTTCCGAACGGTTCGCCGCCTATCTGGCGAGCAGGGACTGACGGCTCAAGCCTTTCGCCCATAAAAAATGCCCGCATATAGCGGGCATTTTCGTAATTGGCTCCTCGGGCCGGACTCGAACCAGCGACCAATCGATTAACAGTCGACCGCTCTACCAACTGAGCTACCGAGGAAGAATACCGACAAGCGATAAGCGGCGCATTTTGGCCATTGGCATCTCTCAAGTCAAGCAAATTTGCGGGGATTCCCGATCAGTGGCTATCTGCAAGGAGATTTATCTAAAGGCGCCGTGCCTGATATCATGGTCGGCTGCGAATATTATGCCTTTAGCGCTGTTGGATCCTCATGCGAGACGTGTCGAAAAACGAATTTGTTCTGGCTTCCGACTATCAGCCGGCTGGCCACCAACCAGAGGCGATTGCCGGTTTAATCGAGGGATTGCGCGACGGTCTGGCGAAACAGACCCTGCTTGGCGTGACCGGTTCCGGCAAGACTTACACTGTGGCCAATGTGATTCGCGAGGTACAGCGCCCGACGATCGTGTTGGCGCCGAACAAGACGCTGGCCGCGCAGCTGTACGGCGAAATGCGGGACTTTTTTCCGGACAACGCCGTCGAGTATTTTGTTTCTTATTATGACTATTACCAGCCGGAAGCCTACGTGCCGGCGTCAGATACTTTTATTGAGAAAGACGCATCGATCAACCAGCATATTGAACAAATGCGACTGTCAGCGACCAAGGCACTGATCGAGCGATCGGACTCCATCATTGTGGCGACCGTATCGGCGATTTACGGCCTTGGTGACCCGGAAAGTTACTTCAGCATGGTGCTGCATTTGTCGCGAGGCGAGAAGATCGACCAGCGCTCCGTGTTGCGCCGCTTGGCTGAGATGCAATACAAGCGCAATGAAATGGATCTCACGCAGGGAACGTATCGAGTGCGCGGTGAGATTATCGATGTTTTTCCGGCGGAATCCGAACGCGATGCGGTCAGGATCGAGCTGTTCGATGATGAGGTCGAGAGTCTCGCATGGTTTGATCCATTAACAGGCGAGGTGACGCAGGATGTGCCCCGGCTAACGATTTTCCCCAAATCTCATTACGTGACGCCACGATCGAAGCTTTTGGGTGCACTGACGCATATTAAGGCTGAATTGAAAGATCATCTGGCGCTGCTGCGCGAGCGCAATAAGCTTCTTGAGGCCCAAAGACTCGAGCAAAGAACGATGTTCGACATTGAAATGATTCAAGAGCTGGGTTATTGCAACGGCATTGAAAACTACTCCCGCTATCTTTCGGGACGCGGGCCGGGCGAGCCGCCCCCCTGTTTATTTGATTACTTGCCCCCGGACGCGCTGTTAATCATCGACGAAAGTCATGTGACAGTTCCCCAATTAGGCGGGATGTACCGGGGTGATCGCGCGCGCAAGGAAACCTTGGTTGAACATGGCTTCCGTTTGCCTTCAGCGTTGGATAATCGGCCGCTACGCTTTGATGAATTCGAGGGATTGTCGCCACAAACGATTTTTGTGTCCGCGACACCGGGCAAGTACGAAAAGCAGTACACCGACAATACGGTCGAGCAGTTAGTGCGACCGACGGGCTTGGTAGACCCGACCGTCGATATCCGGCCGGTAACGCATCAAGTCGATGATGTGTTGTCGGAGATCCATAAGCGGGTAGCGGTGCAGGAGCGGGTGTTGATTACGACACTGACCAAGCGAATGGCTGAGGACTTGACCGAGTACCTTCGGGAACATGGCGTGGCAGTGCGTTATTTGCACTCGGATATCGATACCGTTGAGCGGACCGAGATCATTCGTGACCTTAGATTAGGTGAGTTTGATGTCCTTGTTGGCATCAACCTTTTGCGCGAAGGCTTGGATATGCCCGAGGTTTCGCTGGTGGCGATTCTGGATGCCGATAAAGAAGGCTTCTTACGATCGGAAGGTTCGCTTATTCAGACGATCGGTCGGGCCGCGCGTAACATCAACGGCACGGCTATCCTGTATGCAGACAAGGTCACGGACTCAATGCGAAGAGCGCTTGATGAAACGGCGCGACGCCGCGCGACTCAACTGGCTTTTAACGAGACCCACAACATTACGCCAAGGACAATTCGTAAATCTGTCGCCGACATCATGGAGGCAGGACAATTCGGCCGCAGCAGTAAGGGCAGGAAGTCGTCGGATCAGAAAGCCCTCGATGTCGCGAATTCATTACTATCTCCCGCCGAAGTTATGAAAAAAATCAAAGGCTTGGAAAAGGATATGTTCCATTTTGCGAGAGAGCTCGAGTTTGAGAAGGCAGCTTCAGCGCGCGATGAAATTGAGCAGCTCAAGCGTGTTGGATTGGGTCTCGATGCGACCAAGGCAGGCTAATGCCAGCGCAAAAGGTTAAACGCTTGGTATTCCCCGTTTTTTCCGGTATTCTCGCCGCCCTTGTTCGAAAATGCTGAGGATTTTCGGCGAGTAAGACGATTAGCGGGCGATTAGCTCAGGGGTAGAGCGCCACGTTGACATCGTGGAGGTCGGTGGTTCGAAACCACCATCGCCCACCAGATCGCTGATCAGCAGATGAAAAATCTGCCTATTCTTTGTAATTTCTTGTACTTACGCCCTTGTGGGTGTGGGAGCACTGGTATTACAATGTACGGCTTAGTCGATCGTTTCGGCTATTCTTTGTTTGGTAACTGAGGAGGGTTGGCACATCGCAGCTCCAAAACGCGCTAGGCGCAACGAGGATATTCAGGCAACTGATGTCCGTGTGATTAGACAAGACGGCGAACAGGCCGGTGTGATGGCGCTTTCTAGTGCCATCGAATTGGCGAAAGCCGAACAAATGGACCTCGTTGAGGTATCTCCGAATGCGGAGCCACCCGTTTGTCGAATCATGGATTACGGCAAGTTTGTTTTTGAGCAAAGCAAGAAAAACCAATCCGCCAAGCGAAAGCAAAAGCAGTCGCAAGTTAAAGAGATCAAGTTTCGTCCGGGTACGGAAGAGGGCGACTACAAGGTCAAGTTGAAGAAGTTGGTCACGTTTCTTGAGAATGGAGACAAGACCAAAGTGACACTTAGATTTCGAGGTCGCGAAATGGCGCACCAGGAAATCGGTGCAGAGTTATTGCGTCGGGTACGTGATGATTTGGAAGAGTACGGGTCTGTCGAGCAGATGCCGCTAATGGAAGGTCGACAAATGGTCATGGTGATCGCACCTAAGAAGTAGGTTCGGTTTCGTGTCTGAGTTACAGAATTCACGGTTTGGTTGCCGTGGCTACATCTGATGTGGCCGAAGACCAAGAAAATCTAGCCCAATCAATCCGGGTTAGCCACAAGTAAGCATCCCAGGATGTTTCGCCAGCGACGACAGTTTGATCGGTGTCTGGCCATAAAAATTAGGAGACAATCATGTCTAAGATGAAAACAAACCGCGGCGCCGCCAAGCGCTTTCGCCGCACGGGTAAGGGCGGCTTTAAGCGCTCGCAATCCCACCTCAACCATATCCTTACCAAAAAGAGCAGCAAGCGTAAGCGTCAGCTCGGTAACACTTTGCAAGTGGCCGATGCCGATCTTAAAGCGGTTCGCCGCATGTTGCCGTTTAGCTGAGGAGTATAGAACATGGCTAGAGTAAAACGTGGTGTCGTCGCTCGTGCGAGACACAAGAAAGTCCTTAGCAAGGCAAAAGGTTATTATGGCGCGCGTCGGAAAGTATTCCGCGTTGCTAAGCAAGCGGTCATCAAGGCCGGTCAATACGCGTATCGCGATCGTCGCGTCCGCAAACGCGAGTTCCGCAGACTCTGGATCGCGCGCATCAATGCTGCCGCGCGTATCAACGGTCTGTCTTACAGCCGATTTATGAATGGCTTGAGCCGCGCAGAGATCGATATCGATCGTAAGATGTTGGCTGATCTGGCGGTGAATCAGCCCGAGAGTTTCGCGGCACTGGCTGAGCAGGCGAAAGCCAACCTCCCGGCTTAAGTGATCCCGCTGTCCATCAGAAATTAGATGTCTTCTCCGGCGCCCAATGGGTGCCGGAGAGTGACTGGAAGCGCTAATCGTGCAGGACATTCCTACTATTCAGCAGACTGCGCTCGACGCGGTTGCCAACGTCGATGATCTCGATTCGCTAGAGTCGCTGCGCGTTCAATTGCTCGGCAAGAAGGGTGAGATCACCTTGTTGGCGAAGACGGTCTCATCACTGCCTGTCGAGCAGCGGCCTGCTGCGGGGAAGGCGATCAACGTGGCAAAGCAACAGGTTGCAGCTGCGCTGGAGACGAAGCGTATTGCGCTGACTGAAGCCGCGCTCGATCAACGCCTTGCTGCAGAAGAAATTGACATTAGCCTACCGGGGCGCGGCATTGCACCTGGCTCGCTTCATCCAGTGACGCTCGCGCGCCGAAGAATTGAAGCCATTTTTGTCGGCGCCGGTTTTGGTGTGCGGCATGGTCCGGAAATTGAGGATGACTTTCACAATTTCTCGGCATTGAATATTCCCGACGATCACCCCGCACGTGCGATGCACGACACCTTTTACTTTGGTGACGGCAAATTGTTGCGCACGCATACATCACCCACGCAAATTCGCACGATGCAAGATGAGGGTGTGCCGGTTCGCGTAATCTGTCCCGGCCGCGTTTACCGCTGCGATTCTGACCAAACTCATACGCCGATGTTCCATCAGGTCGAAGGGCTGGTTATTGATCGCAATGTTAGCTTTGCTAATTTGAAGTCCGTCTTGCACGAATTCGTTAGTCAATTTTTTGAGCG
Organism: Woeseiaceae bacterium; assembly: GCA_045110335.1. Classification (GTDB taxonomy): domain Bacteria; phylum Pseudomonadota; class Gammaproteobacteria; order Steroidobacterales; family Woeseiaceae; genus CALBPI01. Next base: position 33,019 of record JBGCGB010000008.1, on the reverse strand, counting down.
TGATGCGACACTGCGGTTTCGCCCGTCCTACTTTCCATTTACTGAGCCTTCTGCGGAAGTGGACGTGTTGAGCGAAGACGGTAAATGGCTAGAGATTCTCGGTTGCGGCATGGTGCATCCAAATGTTTTGCGTAATGTTGGCGTTGATCCCGAAGAGTTTGGCGGTTATGCCTTCGGCTTGGGCGTAGAGCGGCTGGCGATGTTGCGCTATCAAATCGGTGATCTGCGAACGTTGTTTGAAAATGATTTGAGATTCCTGGGGCAGTTCCAATGAAAGTGTCGCGCCAATGGCTCGTAGAGCAACTCGGCCGCGAGATTGATCTCGATCATATGCTCGAGCGTCTAACGCTCGCCGGTCTCGAGGTCGATGGCCACGAGACGATTGAGGTGATTGAGCACATCGTGATCGGAAAGATCACCGATATAGCGCAGCACCCGGATGCCGATAAGCTCAGAGTTTGTACCGTAGATGATGGCGACAGTGTGTTGAGTATTGTCTGTGGTGCCCCAAACGCTCGCGCTGATATGACCGTGGCTGTTGCGCGAATTGGCAGTAAGTTGCCCGGTGGCTTGAAGATTCGTAAGTCCAAGCTAAGGGGCGTGGAGTCGCATGGCATGTTGTGTTCCGCTGCTGAGCTTGGCTTGGGTCAAGACCACGACGGTATTCTGGATTTACCCGATGATTTGACAGCCGGAATGCCACTGCATCAGGCGTTGGGTTTGCCCGACACCATTATTGATATTGATCTAACGCCAAACCGCGGCGATTGCTTTTCGGTGCTGGGCGTTGCGCGCGAAGTCGCTGCCTTTAGCGCCATCGATTTCTCTGAACCTGTTGCCGCGGATGTGAGCACCACCGGAACAGCGACGCCAGCTCCAAAAATTCAAGCGCGTGAAGCTGTGCCGGTTTTTTCAGCATCGATTGTTAGTGATGTTGATCCGAAGGCAAAAACACCTTTGTGGATGATTGAGCGTTTGCGACGCAGCGGGATACGCGCGATTCATCCTGTTGTTGATATTACGAACTACGTAATGCTTGAGTTCGGCCAACCCATGCACGGCTACGATCTGGATAAAGTCCAGGGCGAGTTATGTGTGCGATTTGCGGATGGCAAAGAGTCACTGACGCTGCTGGACGGTAAAGTCATCACCCCAGCATCCGACAGTCTTGTTATCGCGGATGACAGCGGCCCAATCGGTCTTGCCGGTATTATGGGTGGCGAGACCACGATGGTCGATGAAGGCACCACCAATGTCTTGTTTGAGGCGGCGCACTTCACCCCTGCCGTGATGGCGGGTCAGGCGCGGCGCTACAATATGCATACTGACGCATCGCTTCGTTTCGAGCGTGGTGTTGATGCTTTTGGTCACGAGCGTGCTCAAGCGCGCGCGATCGAGCTGCTAACGACGTTGGCGGGCGGTACAGCGGGCCCAGTTTTTGTACATCGGGAGCCAGGCGTCGGGGCGAGTCGTCAGGCGGTTACGCTTCGCCATGACAGACTAACGAAAATGCTGGGTATTGAAGTACCGGCTACTGATGTTTCTAGTATTTTCAATCGATTAGGATTTAAATTTGATGTGAAATCTGGTTCGTGGCAGGTGATGCCACCGACGTGGCGTTTCGATATCAACATTGAAGAAGACCTCGTCGAAGAAGTGGCCCGAGTCTATGGTTACGACCAGATTCCGTTGGAGAGAACGGTAGCAGAGGGCGGATTGGCGCCCAGCCCCGAGGGGCAGGTGCCGGTTGAACGGATTCGCGACACGATGAGTGCACGCGGTTTTAATGAGGCGATTACCTACAGTTTTGTCGATCCGGCCGTTCATCGAACGCTGAACATCGCTGAAAGCGGACCGACGTTGGTGAACCCGATTTCCAACGAAATGTCGGTGATGCGTGGGACCTTGCTCTGCGGATTGCTAGAAACCGCAAGCTACAATCTTGCTCGGCAACAAACTCGGCTACGGCTATTTGAGTTAGGTCGCGTTTTCAGTGAGACGACAGAACGAGAAAAGTTGGCGGGCCTCTTAGCGGGAAAACGCGCATCTGAGCATTGGGATGGCGGCGACGCTGATGTTGACTTCTTTGACATAAAGGCAGAAATCGAGTCGATCATTGGCCTGACTGGTGGTTCGGATGGACTGCGGTTCGAACGGGCTAACGTATCGGCGTTACATCCGGGTCAGTCAGCTTACGTTTATCGTGGTGATGTACAGATCGGTATGGTCGGCGCATTGCATCCCCGCTTGTCAAATCACCTAGGTTTTGACGTGCCTTGTTATGTCTTCGAATTGGACGTGTGCACCGCTTTCCTTGCGGATATAGCGGTTTCGGAGTCAGTTTCCAAGTTTCCCCAGGTTAGGCGGGATATCGCTGTGCTGGTCGATGAGCAAGTCTCGTACGATGCATTGCGCAATACAGCGCATGAGGCAGTCGGCGCATTGCTGAAAGCAGTGTCAATCTTCGATATTTATCAGGGAAAAGGTATAGAACCTGGGATAAAAAGTATCGCTTTAGGCTTGATTTTATTGGACTCTTCGCGCACTCTTACTGACGATGTTACAGAGGATGCCGTAGCGAAAGTTATCGCCGCGTTGCATCAGAATTTCGGCGCAAAATTAAGAGAATAAAACGCGATGGCACTCACCAAAGCGGACATGGCCGATTCACTGTTTAACGAGCTGGGTTTGAATAAACGCGAAGCTCGGGAATTGGTGGATTTGTTTTTCGAAGAGCTTCGTTCTTCGTTAGCGGTCGGCGAACAAATAAAGCTGTCAGGGTTCGGCAACTTCGACCTGCGCGATAAGAATGAACGACCAGGGCGAAACCCTAAGACTGGTGAGGAAATTCCTATCTCCGCACGGCGCGTGGTGACTTTCCGTCCTGGCCAAAAATTAAAAGCAAGAGTGGAAGCATATGCTGGAACCGGGAAATAACGATCAACTACCGCCTATTCCCGGGAAGCGGTACTTCACGATTGGTGAGGTCAGCGACTTGTGTGCTGTAAAGCCGCATGTTCTTCGCTATTGGGAGCAGGAATTCCCGCAGCTGAAACCCGTCAAGCGTCGTGGCAATCGTCGTTATTACCAACGGCAGGATGTGCTGGTTATTCGGCAAATCCGTAGCTTGCTCTATGATCAAGGTTTTACGATCGGCGGTGCCCGCCAGCAATTGACGGGTGAAGAAGCGAAATCCGATGTCACCCAAAGCCAGCAGCTGGTGCGCCAGATTCGCATCGAGCTAGATGAGATTCTCAAGATTTTACGGCGCTAAAGCGTCGCTAGAACCCTAATTATTGTATGGATTCATACCGGTCGGGGCGTGGCGCAGCCTGGTAGCGCACCACAATGGGGTTGTGGGGGTCGGAGGTTCGAATCCTCTCGCCCCGACCAATTTATGACAGGGTTTTATAGGTAGCGGTCTTGGGGTACGAAAACCAGCTCGGCTGTTTGAGCTGCCAGTGATTGTGAACGCAAGGTTTTGTCCTCTATCCCCAACAGTATCGGCTCCGCGTTGCGCCGATGAATGTTGATCTTGGCGTTGTAGACAAACCTCGACAAGCCATGTTTGTCATCGATGGCCAGTTTCCGAATGGAGAAACGACCATCATCACACCGCTCACCTGTCAGATAGCATTTGATCGCACTGACCTTTTCGCCAGACAGTTCGAGCCCGTGAAGCTTGCTCATGTTCCGCTGAGTATAGTCAACAAACTGGATCGCATCTGACGCGCCAGTTTCTTCATTGCTTAACTGCTCAAACGCGCCAACAAAAATTTGCCCCGGCAGCGCCTTCTCGATCATTCGTGCAAGCTCGACGGTTACATCACCAACGATGTAGTCATAGGTTGTCGGACTAAATCCATCAGCCTGATGGAATTCATAACAACTACCGATATGAAAAGCGGAACGCAGCAGCGGCACTGATCTTGCGACAGCTTTGCCACGCGCGATCGCATTGTCAGCCAAAACAAGCTGCATGAAATGATAAAGATTGATGTTCGGGATCTCGCCACGATCGCGATTCCAGATATAGAAGCCGTCGCCGGTCGATGATCGCGCAAAGCTGATGCCGATTTTTCGATCGAGTAACTTACTATGCGCAGAATTCAAGGAGTAGGACAGGCTGTTTAACTGCGTCATTTGTTCGAAGGGGCTCAGCAGACTAAAGCCGACGATATCAAACAACGCGACGGCGCGATTGGGGACGTGATTGACGCCATAGCGTTTGATCATCGCTTCAATGATTTGTGTTTCTTTCTCGCTGCCACTCAATGGGTCACGCAATTTAACGACGATAGGTTCAACGGCGAGTAAACGGGCGACTTTGTCTAGTTGTTCCGGTTTGAGGTGCGCGGTGCCGGAAATCAGCTCAGTGATAAACCGTTCAGATGGCCGCCAAGGCATGTCACCGCCGGCGGGTGTGGCCGTGTATTCGGCAAGCGCATAATGGGGTACCACTAGCAGCGTAATGCCGTTGGGATGGGGTGCCCAGCTGATAATGCTGTTTGAGCCCAATGCCCATGCATCTAATAAACTACGTTCCAGCGTCATCAGATTGCCACGCTCACGCAGGCTCATTTCAGAAGCGATATTCGCTAACGCTTCGAGTTGTGAGGAATGACCCGCAACTCGCATGATTCCTGAATCTGAAAGACGGTCAATTGACATTGGACAGTCGGAACCTCATTTGATCAGCTGCTACCTTAGCTATGCTGCGGAATTAGCTGATTTGTACAGATAAAAAGTGCTTCCTAGGATAATATCATGGCTTCGCCCATACGCGAGAGTCAGGTCATGACTTGACCCTTATTTAGTCGGCAATTGTTGTTAAAACATTAGCCACTAGGGCTTTTGAACAGAGTCTGAAAGTTTGATGGAAGCTATAGAACCGATTTTGCTCGATGAGGTTAGTCATCTGACTGCTCGGTTAGCAAAGTGGCTGCGGCGGACGCCAGTCGTTGATGTCTCACAAATTTCGACGGCTGACACGGCTCAAGTTGTGGCCAAACTCGAGCTTTGGCAAGAAACAGGCTCGTTCAAGGCACGGGGAGCGTTGGCAAATATGCTGGCTTTGCCGGCGGACCAGTTCGACGGCGTTACGGCAGTCAGTGCCGGTAATCACGCCATTGCTACTGCTTTCGCGGCCAAAACGCTTGGCTTTGACGCAAAAGTTGTGATGACGGCGACGGCGCCAGAAATTCGTGTAAAGCGATGTCGAGCCTATGGTGCAGAGGTGGTTCTTGCGCCGGATGTCCATCAAGCTTTCGAGATCGCCGATTCGCTCGCGCAGCAAGAAAATCGGGCATTTATTCATCCTTTCGAAGGTAGAACCACGGCGATTGCAACGGGAGGTGTCGGCCTGGAGTTGGTTAAAGACGTCGAAGATCTTGATGCCGTCATCGTTCCAGTCGGCGGCGGCGGACTGGCGGCCGGCGTTGCCACTGCGGTGCGCCTGGCGTCACCGCAGTGCGAAGTATTTGGTGTTGAGCCAGAGGGCGCTAACTCGATGTCATTGAGTTTCGAGCGCGGTGCGCCTGCGAGCTTGGAGGCGATCAATACGATCGCAGATAGTTTGGGTGCGCCGATGGCTTTGCCGGTGAGCTATGCATTGTGTCGCGCGTCACTGACTGACATTGCGATTGTGTCCGATCGCGCTTTGAAAGCGTCGATGCAACGAATTTTTGAGCAGCTTGGATTTGCCGTTGAGCCGGCTTGTGCGGCTGCTTTGGCGGCGCTAAACGGACCACTGGCGAAACGTTTGGCGAATCGGCGCGTTGGGCTTATTTTTTGTGGTAGCAATATTGATATCGGTCATTGGCACCGAATCGCTGATCGCTAATGTCTGAAGCGTTTCTATCCGAACTGCGTGAGATTGTTGGTGACGAAGGTTGGGTCTCCGAATCTGCGCAGCTACCTTTCTTGCGCGAATGGCGCGGGGATTACAAGAGCACCGCCAGCACGGTTGTTTGCCCTTCAAATGTTAGTCAGGTCAGCGCGATTGTGGCGCTTTGTGCCAGAGCTAAAGTCGCTGTGGTACCACAAGGTGGTAATACAGGGCTTTGTGGCGGAGCTGTTGCCGAGCGAGGCCAGGTTATTCTGTCTTTGACTAAAATGAATGCGGCGCCAGAGGTGTTTGCCGACGATGATGTTGTGCAAGTCGAAGCGGGTTGTCTTCTGGCGGACATCCAAGCAGCGGCAGCCGCCCACGATCGGCTGTTTCCGTTAAGTTTGTCTGCCGAAGGCAGCTGTCAAATTGGTGGCAACTTATCGACCAATGCAGGTGGCGTGAATTTTGTTCGCTATGGCGGTGCACGTGATCAAGTCCTAGGGTTGCAAGTGGTGTTGGCCAATGGTCGGATAATTGATGATCGACATCATCTACGTAAGAACAATGCTGGATACGATTGGAAGCACTGGTTTATCGGTGCGGAAGGTACGTTAGGCGTTGTGACCGCAGCCAGCTTGAAGCTCTGGCCGAAACCGCAAAAACGCCTGGTTGCCTGGCTTTCTTGCGAGTCGCTTGGCGATGTTGTGTCTACATATCGCGAGACGATGGCAAACTTCGGGAGTTTGGTGTCTGCCTTCGAGCTGATCAGTGATCGTGCCTGTCGTTTTGTTGAACGTCGTTATCCAGATCTGGGCGCCCCGTCGCAGGCGAGATGGTCGGCCCTCATTGAGTGGCATGGTTCAAACTATGAAATCGCTGATGACGCCATTCTAGGGTTTCTCGCGGGCTTACAACGTCGCAGTATCATTTCTGAAGCAATCATCGCGCAGTCCGAATCGCAGGCTGAGCGGTTTTGGCAAGTCAGACACGCGATCTCTTCCTCGCAAAGGCCCGAGGGCGTTAGTTTCAAGCACGACATTGCATTGCCACTTTCGAAGATAGCGTCATTTGCAGAACAGACTGAAAGCGCCTTGCTAAATCTGGTCTCCGGTCTCCGCCCGGTGTGTTTTGGACACATGGGGGACGGCAACCTGCATTATAATATCTCGCAACCTCGCGATATGGATGCGCAAGATTTTTTGGTTTTTCGTGAACCCGTTTCCTCACTCGTGCACAAGGCTGTGTTGGGCGCGGGAGGAACGATTAGTGCAGAACATGGCATCGGTATGAAAAAGCGCGAATGGCTAAGAACGCAAATTGGGGACGACGCCTATCAGACAATGTTGGCTCAGAAGCGGATGCTGGATCCCGACAACATCATGAATCCCGGTAAAGTGCTATGAGTGATAACCCGGATATCGTCGGCGAACCTCCCCAGACTGCACTGCTCGCATTGGAACAACTTATCAGCGGTGAACGCAGTATCACCGAGTTCAGAAATGAACTGTTGAATACGATTTATGCGCAACCCCAGACGGTGGAAGCACTCCGCGTCATGATTGATGAGTATTCAAGACGCGGATTGATTCCTGAGCAGATCCAACGTTTGTTGATTAGAGACATCGACAAAACAACAACGGAAGAATTGCCGACAACGCCGACGGAGTTTACGTTTTCGGCGGATTCGGGCCGCGTCGCGACCGAAGAGACGGTGCACATCGACGAGTCGACACGGGGGCATGTGGAATTGCCGGCCACCGAACGCGCAACGACGGGATTGGAAATCGGGGACTTGTTGCGGGATCGATTTGAAATCGTAGGCCGTGCAAGCGGTGGCAGCATGGGTGTCGTTTACAAGGCGATTGACCGACGCCTTGCCGAAGCGGAAGGCGGGCAACCTTATGTCGCGATCAAGGTATTGGCGCCTGACTTCTCGGGACATAGCGGCGCGATGCGTGCGCTTCAGCAAGAGGCGACTAAAGGCCGCTATCTTAATCATCCCAACATCGTCCGATTCCTGGATCTTGACCGCAGTGGCGACGAAGTATTCTTGGTTATGGAGTGGCTCGAAGGTCGTCCGCTGAGCGCCATCCTGAACGAACGGCCGGGTCAACCTTTTGAGCCCGCTGTGAGCTGGAAAATCATCAAGGCGCTTGGTGATGCACTGCAGCATGCGCATGATCTGGGCGTGACGCACGCTGATGTGAAACCGGGTAATGTCATGATCCAGTCGGACGGGACGACCAAACTGCTGGACTTCGGCATCGCGCGCGCGCGAGGCGATTTGGCAAAAAAGACGGTTAGTCCTGATCCGAAAATTATGAATGCCGCGACGCCTGCTTATGCGAGTCCACAAGTATTAAGCGGCAATGCAGCGCAACCGGTTGACGATGTTTTCTCGCTGGCTTGTCTAGCCTATCGATTGCTCAGTGGGCGTCGCGTCTTTCTTGATAAGAGTGCTTTAGACGCCAGAAAAAAGGGCCTCGTTCCACAACGGATCGAGACGATTGGTTTTCGACAATGGTCGGGTCTGTCCAAAGCTTTAACCTTGAATGCCTCAGACAGAACGCCAAGCATCGCTGCGTTGCTGCATGACTTGCGCATTGACGACGACCCTGACAATTACCAAAAGCAGCCCATCGGCGTCATCTTGTTTTGTTCGATCCTGTTAATTCTTCTTACCGTTGTTGCCGTAAAGACCGTGCAGGGCCCGAAAGATCCTGGATCGCCAGTAATGGCGCTTCGGATCGATAAACCGGTTCAGGTTTTGCCCGGTTCTTTGTCGGTAATGGTTGATGACGTTGTGGAAAAGCCTGATGACGTCGTTGCGTCTGACGCGGCGCTAATGGCGTCGGATGCGCCTAAGCCGAGCAATGCCTTGGAAGAAAGACAGACAGTCGATTATGGTGAAGAAGGCTTGCCACCATTGAACGCCGAGATTGCACCCGCGCGCCCCGATGATCGTGTTGATGCGGTGATTGAGGCATCAGTGCCAGTTGCTGCCATCACGGATGACCTGTCGACCGTCGATAATCAGCCATTGGAGAATCTCGAGCGCGCTGAAACCCGTCTTGCATCTTTGATTCTGCCGTCACCCGGTGCGGTCGTTCCGGCACCCCAACTAGACGTAAGCGTCCGTGAGGACGGCGAGCCGATATCGATTGTCTTGCGCCGTAACGGCAATGCTGCAGAACGGCCTTTAACCATCGTTCGCCAAATAGCGGATGGGCCGACAAGGCTAGCACTGGGTGATCGCGTGCAACTGACACCTTCGAGCGGTGTGAACTTTGTGGTCGGCAATACTGAAACAACGATTGATGTTGCTATCGCTAACAATGATCACATTGAGGGCGAGTTGCAGGATCGTTATTCAATCGTCGATCCTGAAAACCAAGCAGTTGTGGCACGGCTGGTGCTCAATATAGCCGATGACGACGTCGCGACGGTGACTGAAAACATTCCGCTTGATGCCGTTAGTTTTTCACTAGCTCAGCTTGATGTGAACGAACTCGATGCTTCCGTCGGGTTAAATATTTGGCGCCTCAATCCTTCCGATGACGTGCTCGAGGTTAACTTGCGTGTTTATGCAGGAAGCGCGGAAGCGGACGAAGATTTCGTGTTCCCGAGTAATCAGTCGATACGCTTTGATCGCGGCGAGGATCGCGTTTTGTTACTCATTCCTTTAGTCGTGGATAACCAACCAGAAGACATCGAACAGTTTCGATTGGAACTGGTCAGGCAAGAGGTGGTTACGGGACTTCATACCACTCTCACAGTGCGTATACTCGACGATACAGAGCCTACCTTAGAAAACTAAAACCAGTACGATTCGAGAAGAAACTATGACAGACAAGAAGCGTCGACACTCTAGTGTCATCGTCGATGGCGCGGCGCAAGCACCCAGTCGTGCAATGTTGCGTGCCGTGGGATTTACCGAAGATGATTTTGCCCTACCGCAGGTTGGTGTTGCGTCGACATGGAGCATGGTCACACCTTGCAATATGCACATCAATGACCTTGCAGCGGAAGTTGAAAAGGGCGTTCAGGCCGCAGGCGGTAAACCGGTTCAATTCAACACGATCAGTGTGTCAGACGGTATTTCGATGGGGACCCCGGGTATGCGTTACTCACTCGTCTCACGCGAGATCATTGCTGATTCGATCGAAGCAGTTTGTGGTGGTCAGGGCTTTGACGGCGTCGTCACTATTGGTGGCTGTGATAAGAATATGCCAGGCTGCATGATTGCCATGGCGCGTCTGAACCGTCCTGGTGTTTTCGTCTACGGCGGAACGATAAGACCAGGTGAAAAAGGGCGCGACATTGTAAGCGTATTTGAAGCTGTTGGTGGATTCGCCGGGGGTCAGATTGACGCTGATGAATTGCACGATGTCGAGCGGACCGCGATTCCGGGACCTGGTGCTTGCGGCGGGATGTATACCGCGAACACCATGGCATCGGCGATCGAGGCATTGGGCATGAGCTTGCCGGGCAGTTCCGCGCAAGAAGCGATTTCCCAAGATAAGCGGCACGACTGTCTGCGAGCCGGAGAGGCGGTTCTGGCGTTGTTGGAAGCTGATCTCAAACCTTTGGATATCATGACGCGTGAAGCTTTCGAGAATGCCATTACAGTCGTTATTGCTTTGGGCGGGTCTACCAATGCCGTACTTCATCTGCTCGCCATGGCGCACGCATCCGATGTCGAACTTTCATTGGACGATTTCGTTGAGATTGGCAAACGCGTGCCGGTGCTGGCTGACCTCAAACCCAGCGGGCGTTTCTCGATGTCTGCATTGGTTGAAATCGGTGGCATCCGCCCTTTGATGAAAACGCTACTCGATGCGGGCTTGTTGCATGGTGAATGTCGAACGGTAACTACACAGACATTAGCTGAAGACTTGGCCGAGGTGGCACCTTACCCGGAGGGCCAGGAAATAATTCGTAGTCTTGCGTCACCGATCAAAGCCGACAGCCATTTGGTGGTGCTGTACGGCAATATTGCCAGTGGCGGCGCCGTGGCGAAAATTACCGGTAAAGAGGGTCTGTCATTTGAAGGTCGCGCACGCGTCTTTGGCAGCGAAGAGTCAGCGTTGCAATCGATTCTTGATGGCAAAATCGTCGCCGGCGATGTCGTGGTGATTCGATATGAGGGCCCGAAAGGTGGCCCCGGCATGCGTGAAATGCTCAGCCCTACTGGCGCCATTATGGGTAAAGGTTTGGGGGATAAGGTGGCGTTGATTACTGATGGACGTTTCTCAGGCGGCAGTCACGGATTTGTTGTCGGTCATGTCACTCCGGAAGCGGCGGTTGGCGGCACCATCGCGTTGATCGAAGACGATGATGCGATCCGTATCGATGCAGAGGCGCGTACCATCGACTTGTTGGTCGATGATGCAATTTTGGCGTCGCGGCGTCAGCAATGGACGGCGCCCGAACCGAAGGCAAAGCGGGGCACCTTGGCCAAGTACGCTAGACAGGTGACATCAGCATCGCTCGGCGCGGTCACTGATGCGTTCATTGACGAATGAGTATTGAAGCGGACTTTGACGTCTCCGATTTGACGGTCGGCGCTACGTCTGACAGTACTTGGGTCGTAATGAAATTTGGCGGCTCCAGTGTCGCGACTTTCGAGAATTGGCAAAAGATCGCTGACCGAATTCGCCAACGGCGTTCGGACGGTTTTAAAGTACTCGTCGTTCATTCTGCGTTGAAGGGGATCTCCGACAAATTGCACGCTGCGCTAGCGTTAGCGGAAACTGGTTCGTCGGACAATGAACTCGTTGATGCCATCGAGGCAACCCATCGCCAACTCGCGGATGAATTCGGCGTCGACGTCACGGCTACGGTTGGTCGATTTATCGAAGAGTTGCGGCAACTGATTGCCGGTGTTCGTTTAGTTCGTGAAGTCACTCCGCGTGTCGCTGCCAGAGTGATGGCACTAGGCGAGCTTATGTCGACGGCGTTAAGCGTTGCCTGGTTGCAAAGCCAAGGCATAGCGGCCGAGTGGCAAGACGCGCGTGAGTTGTTACCGGCGGCACACCAAAACGAGGGGCGTGAACGCAAGAACTTCTTAACCGCAGCCTGTCAGGTCAGCCCGGACCCGGTGCTTGCCGATCGGCTAGACGCTGACCGTGTGCACGTGACACAAGGGTTCGTTGCTCGAAATGCCGCGCATGAGACCGTCTTGCTGGGGCGCGGTGGCTCGGACACATCGGCTGCCTACTTTGCGGTTCTGCTGAGCGCATGCCGGCTCGAAATATGGACAGACGTACCTGGCATGTTCAGCGCGGATCCGCGTTTTGTTCCTGCAGCACGTCTCCTGAAAAGGCTCGATTATGAAGAAGCACAGGAAATAGCCTCAACCGGTGGTTTGGTCTTGCACCCACGCTGTATCGGACCATTGAAGCGGCACCAGATTCCGCTTTTCGTGCGTTGTACGCCCCGGCCGGACCTATCGGGCACCACCATTGGTGCGATGAAAACGGACCCCGATCCGTCGGTCAAAGCGATCTCATTGCGACAGAACATCACCTTGCTGTCGCTTGAGGGTGTCGTAATGTGGCAGGAAATTGGATTTCTTGCCCGGGTCTTCTCAGTGTTCGACCAGTTTCGCGTGTCCATCGACTTGGTGTCGACTTCCGAAAGCAATGTGACCGTATCCATCGACCCCGACGGCGACGTATTGGATGAGGGCGCGATGTCCGAGTTGGTTAACGCGCTATCTTCACATTGCAGCGTTGAGGTGATCAGCAATTGTGCCGCGGTGAGTCTCGTCGGAAGAAAGATTCGAACTCATCTCCATCGCATTGGTCCGGCGCTTGCCGTTTTCGAGGAACACAAGATTCACTTGTTGTCGCAGGCGGCCAATGATCTCAACTTGACCGTTGTCGTGGATCAAGCGCAAGGCTATCGTTTGGTTCAACAGCTGCATCCGTCCATCTTCGGGCGACGTGCACCCGACGATGATATCGGGGATACATGGGAGTCTTATCAGACTCATGCTGAGATCACGCCGTCAGCACCTTCTTGGTGGAAAACAAAGTCAGCGCAGCTGGTGACGTTGATGGAGTCGCAAAGCAGTTGTTATGTGTATGACGCGGAAACTATCCAGGCTCGCGTTGACGCACTAAAAGCGCTCACAAATATCGACAACGTTTTGTTCGCGATGAAAGCGAATTCCAATCGCGAAATATTGCAGCTGATCCACGACTCTGGCCTAGGGTTTGAATGCGTGTCGCCCGGCGAGCTCGATCGCGTGTTCGAGTTGTTTCCGGAGTTGCCGCCCGAGCGAATTCTCTATACGCCCAATTTTGCGCCTGCTGAAGATTATGCGATTGGTTTCAAGCGGGGTGTTCGCGTCACGCTGGACAATCTTCATCCGTTACGCGAATGGCCCGAGATTTTCCGAGGCCAAGAAATTTTCGTACGGTTGGACCCTGGGAAAGGGCGAGGTCATCACGAGCATGTGAAGACCGCAGGTGTGCATTCTAAATTTGGTGTGCCGTTGTTTGAGTTGGATGCTTTGCAGTCGTTGACGACCGCGATTGATTGTCGCGTGGTAGGCGTTCACGCCCACTCCGGTAGTGGCATCACACAAGCCGATAGTTGGCAGCAGGTCGCCGAGATTTTGGCCGATGCGGCTGCGCGTTTCCCTGATGTTAAGGTGCTCGACCTTGGCGGTGGCTTGGGCGTCCCGGAAAAGCCGGGTGATGATGTTCTCGATCTTGCGGCATTTGATGCGTCTTTGGCGTCTTTGAAATCGCAGTACCCCGACAAGGAGTTTTGGCTGGAGCCGGGTCGATTCCTGGTGGCAGAAGCCGGTGTCCTGTTATCGCGGGTTACGCAGACGAAAGGCAAGGGTAGTGTTCAGTATGTGGGTCTATCGACGGGCATGAACTCTTTGATTCGTCCGGCGTTATACGGTGCGTTTCATGAGATCGTCAATCTCAGCCGGATCGATGAGCCGGCCGATCAAACAGTGACGATTGTCGGTCCTATTTGCGAGACAGGCGATACGCTCGGCAATGACCGCCTACTGCCTGCCGCGCAATCGGGTGATATTGTGTTGGTCGCCAATGCCGGTGCGTATGGATTCGTGATGGCGTCGGACTACAATCTTCGACCTAAAGCGAATGAAGTGTTTCTGCGATGACTTTTGTCTTCGACGAGGCGATTCAGGTATCGGCCAGATCGGCCGATACGTTCAGTTTTGCAACCGATCAACGTTATTTTAATTTTGATAGTGCGTTTGGCGGTTGGTTGGCGGCTGCCATGCTCGCTTGCACGGAGTCTCATGCCGACTACCGAGGTCAATTGGTTACGCAAGACATGCACTTTCATGCGAGCGTTCGTGCACCAAGGCTGATATGTCGCGTTGAACTGCTAGAGCGACGTCGATCCCTCGACTTCTGGCATGTCCGATGTTTTACCGAGCAGGGTGATCAAGTGCTGGCGTCGGCGAATTTGGTGTGCGGCGCCAATACGGAGTCTAGCAATCAATATGCCCAAGCACCGAAGGCGGTGCGAACCGTAGAAGAAGCCTACCCGTTAACGCAAGATGGCACGCGGCCCCAGTGGTTTGCCCACTATGACATTCGTTTGGCAAAAGGGCGGCCTTTCGCCGCGAACGAAACGCTTGAGTCTGTGACCTGGTTGCGTGATGCAGACAGTCGACCGCTGGATGTTCGGGCCGTTACGGCGATCGTAGATACACCAATGCCACGAACGTTTTTCTTATCGGAAAAACGCGTGTTCGCGTCGACGGTTTCGCTATCGACACATCTGTATGCAAGTGAAGCGGAGATTAGCGCGGTAGGTAGTGATTTTGTACGCCTGGATACGACCAGTCACGGGGTCAGAAATTCGCTCATTAACGCCGAGTCTTACTTGTATCGGACTGACGGTTTGTTGTTGGCTTGTAGTTATCAAACTGCATTGTTTAGAGAGTAAGATCAAATGCCAAGAATACCCAGCAACGGCAAGACGCTAGTTTATCGGACACCCGATAGTCGCTTCCAAAACCTCCCTGACTATGCGTTCTTGCCGCGCTATGCGGATATCGAGGACAGTGAGTTGGGTACGTTAAGAATGCACTATGTGGATGAGGCGCCCGAGACGCCAATGGCAACAGTCTTAATGCTGCACGGGGAGCCTAGTTGGTCTTTTCTCTACCGGCATATGATTTCGGGCATGGTGGATCGGGGTTATCGTGTCATTGCACCGGACTTGATCGGCTTTGGCCGCTCTGACAAACCCGGACGCCTGAGCGACTATTCCTATGCACGGCATGTCGACTGGATGATGCAATTCCTGAAGGAGTTGGGCCTTAGAAATCTACATTTGTTCTGTCAGGATTGGGGCGGGCTAGTTGGACTACGAGCCGTCGCCGAAGCACCGGATCAGTTTGCATCCATTTGCGTTTCAAATACGGGGTTGCCTGAGGGCAGTGGAGTCATGCCCAAAGTGTTTCGTAACTGGCAACGCTTCGCGCGATGGTCGCCGGTGTTTCCGATCGGCAAAATAATTCAGAAGGCAAGCAAAAAGGTGCTGACTGATCAAGAGCAAGCGGCTTACGATGCGCCTTTCCCGTCTCGACATTACAAGGCGGGCGCCAGAGCCTTTCCTTTGCTAGTGCCGACGCAGCCGGATGATCCCGGCGCTGTGGCGAATCGCGCCGCATGGAAGGTGCTCAGTCAATTTGATCGGCCTGTACTAACGCTGTTCAGCGATAGGGATCCCGTTACCCGGGGGGGTGAGAAAATTTTCCAGACCCGGATGCCTGGAGCAAAGCATCAATCGCACCAAACAATGCGTGGCGGTGGACACTTTTTACAAGAGGACGTTGCCGTGGAGCTAGTCGATGCCCTGGCAGACTTTGTATCGACGACGTTGAGCTAAGCTTCACTGTGCCGTTGTTCTAACAGCTCGCAGACATCGCTCAGCGATTTTTTTCGCATCGCCAGTAAAACACCCATGTGATAGATGAGATCAGCTGCTTCGCCGAGCATGTCATCATCACTGGTATCTGTCGCGCCGGCAAGTGCAAGTTCGACACCTTCTTCACCGACTTTTTGCGCGACTCGTGTTAGCCCTTGTGCAGCCAGCCGGGCGGTATAGCTATCCGTTGTTTCGGCTGTGGCGATTCTGGCAACGATCGTTTGATCCAGCGTTTCAAGAAATGCGTACTTGGTCATTGTGGTGTTCACTTATTCAATGGGCCGTATTGAAAAGCCGTTCTCGATTAAAAAGGTTTTTAGTGTACCGATAGGCAGCTCGCCACTATGAAAAACGCTGGCAGCGAGTGCACCATCGACGTTGCATTCCGAAAACACATCGGCGAAATCCTGCATGGAACCGGCACCACCGGAAGCGATTAGAGGGACCTGACAACGCTTGCGCATCGTGCTCAATTGTTGCAAGTCGTATCCTTGCCTGACGCCATCCTGATTCATGCAATTAAGCACGATCTCACCGGCACCGCGTTCTTGGGCTTCCACGATCCAGGCGGCGGTTCGTCGATTGGCGCCATGACTTTTGTCGGGATCACCGGTCATCTGGTGTACAAACCAGTCGCTGTGCTCGGCTTTCGTATCAATACCAACGACGACACATTGACTGCCGAACCGTTTGGCCAGCCGATTGATCAAGTCCGGATCAGCCAGCGCTGGAGAATTGATCGAAATCTTGTCGGCGCCGCGATTGAGGACATCCTCGGCGTCCGCTACGCTGCGAATGCCGCCGGCGACACAAAAAGGAATATCCAATACTTCAGTTACCCGGCTGACCCAGGAGCGGTCCACGGAGCGCCCGTCAGGGCTCGCGGTGATGTCATAGAACACGAGCTCATCGGCGCCTTCCTGACCATATCGCTCGGCGAGCGGCACGATGTCGCCAACGATCCGATGGTTTGCGAACTGGACACCTTTGACGACTTTGCCATCGCGCACATCAAGACACGGAATAATTCGCCGCGCTAGCATGTCGCGAGCTCCGCTTTGGTGATGGTACCTTCTAGGAGCGCTTTCCCGGTAATGGCCCCGGCGAGACCAGCGGACTTGAGTGCTTTGAGGTCATCGATGTTCGAGACACCACCGGATGCCTGAATGTTAAGCGTCGGATACCGTTGAACCAGCGTCTGGTATAGGGTTAGCGAAGGGCCGGTCATAGCGCCGTCTCTACTGATATCGGTGCAAAGGACATGTGCCAGATCGGCAGCTTGATACTGTTCAATGACTTGATAGATCGATTGGTCTGACGTTTTGGTCCAGGCTTCTGTGCAGACGTAAGGGACATTGTCATCGCCTAATCGAACATCCAGTGCCAATACAATCCGATCGGGCCCAAAGGTGTTGAGCCATGATAGGACCCGTTCGGGTTCCCGGACTGCAAGACTGCCGATGACGACACGATCCACGTTTGCTTCTAGCAATGCTTCGATGTGCTGACTGCTTCGGATACCACCACCGACCTGAACGGTCATCGATGTTGCCGAAACAATCGTGGCGAAAAGGGCACTGTTGACTGGGGCGCCTGCTTTGGCACCATCCAAATCGACCAGATGCAGGTGGTTTAAATCCATACTGGCATAAGAAACGGCTTGCTGGACCGGGTCTACTGAGTAGCGGGTCTCGGCATCATAGTCACCATAGAGTAATCGCACGACTGCGCCATTGCGTATATCGAGTGCTGGAATAATATTCATTTATAACGCCAGGAAGTTGCTGAGTAGCCGACGGCCTGCTTTTGCAGAACGCTCCGGGTGAAATTGCGTGCCAAAGAAGTTGTCCCGTTGGATCACAGCCGCGAACGGTGTTTGGTAGTGACAGGTTGCCTGCGTTGTTGAGCTGACGGGAAGGGCGTAGCTATGAATGAAATAAAAGTAACTGCCAGCCGTAATATCGGTTAGCAATGGACACGTTTTTACATCCACCAATTGATTCCAGCCCATATGCGGAACCGCGTGGTGTTCATCCTGCTTCAATAAATCGGCATGGTCGGTCGTCAGACCCAGGCATTTTGCATTGTCCTCTGCCGAACCTTCGCCAAGCAATTGCATGCCTAAACAGATGCCGAGTACAGGTTGAGTCAGTTGCTGCAAGCACGTCACTAGGTGCTTGTCGGCGAGTCGTTGCATCGCGTCCTGAGCGGCACCAACACCCGGCAGGATGACGTGCGAAGCCGATTGCAGTAATGCTGGATCTGTTGTTAGAACAGCGTTTTGACCCAATCGTTTTAGCGCAACAATAAGAGACGCGATATTCGCGCCGCCTGAGTTCACGATCGCGACATTTGCTGTCATAGCGATCCCTTTGTAGACGGCATGTCGCGACCACTTTGTGCCAGCGCAGGACGCAGTGCTCTGCCGACACCCTTAAAGCAGGCTTCAACCATATGGTGTGCATTCTCGCCTTCCACTTGAATGTGAATGGCGGCGCCCATGGACTGCGCCAGGGATTGGAAAAAATGCCCGACCATTTCTGTTGCTAGCCCGCCAACCTTTTCACGCCCGAAGTCCGCTTTCATTCTGAAAGCGGGCCGACCAGATAGATCGATAGCGACGGTAGCGAGGGTTTCATCCATCGGCACCGTGAATCCATATCGCCCGATGCCGCGTTTGTCGCCGAGGGCTTCACGTAGCCCGGCGCCCAACGCCAGGGCTACATCTTCGATGCTGTGGTGATCATCGACATCGAGGTCGCCGTCGCAGGTCAACGCAAGCGAAAAGCCAGCATGTTTTGCGATTTGCTCAAGCATGTGATCGAAGAATCCAATGCCGGTTTCGATGCTTGCTGCGTTGGCGCTGTCTAATGTTATGACGGCTTGGATTTGCGTTTCATTGGTGACGCGCTTGACGGTGGCGGTTCTGGGTCGCTCAATCAATTGTCGGGCGATGTCCGACCATGATTGATGCTCATTGAGACGGTATCCAGGTACGCCGATAGCGTCGGCAAGTCCGATATCCGAGTCGCGATCGCCGATCACGGCGCTCGCTGAAAGATCCAGTGATGTGGCAGCCAGAAAACGGGTGAGTAATCCTGCTTTTGGTTTGCGGCAATCACAACCATCCGCTTCGAAGTGCGGGCAGATGAACGTCTCGATGAACTGAATGCCTTGCGACTCGAACAGGTCCACGACAAAACGATGGGTTGGCTCAAATTGATTCTGAGGGAAGGATTCGGTCCCCAAACCATCCTGGTTGCTTACCATGACAAAAAGAAAGCCAGCGTCACGCAAGTCTTGTAGCGCCGAGATCACATTGTGGACCAGCCGGACTTTGGAGATTTCATCCACTTGCTCGTCGGCGGGCTCTTCGATCAAAGTGCCGTCCCGGTCGATAAATAGAATTTTCTGACTCATGGTGTTGCTCCGCTCGACGTGAGCTTTTGCAGTGCCGACAGTAGCTCACGGTTGTCGGACTCACCACCCACCGTGATCCGCAGACAATTTTCCGTACCAATGCCGTTACTAAAATCGCGCAGTAGGAATCCATTGTCTTCGGCCATACGGATAGCTGCCGTTGGGTCCGTGAATTCAACAAGAAGAAAGTTTGCATCGCTTGGCCACACTCGGACGACGCACGGTAGCTGATCCAACGCGGCGGCTAGCTGCTCTCGCTCTTCGATCAATCGGGCGATTCTCTCTGGCATCACTTTGTGGGTTTCTTCTACGAGCGCTGCCAATGCGGTTTCCATACTGGGTGTCGGCATCGAGTAGGGCGGCATGACGCGCGCTACTAAAGAGACCACGTCAGGATGCGCGATTAACGCGCCGCAACGCGCACCGGCCAAGCCGTAAGCTTTGGATAACGTGCGCAAGATAACGATATTAGGTCTGTTCGCTAACACCATGAGCTCATCGGAAGTAGCGAACTCGATGTAAGCAGCATCGATGACAACGATGCCACGGCCGGTGAGGGCGTTGGCCAGGCGTTGGATATCATCGATCGCTATCGCGCCACCCGTTGGATTGTTTGGCGTTGTTACAAAGACCAGACGACTAACGCCGGTCCAGCGCTCAATGATTTCCTGGGTATCCAATTGGAGGCCATCAATGCGTTCAATCAGCGGAATTTCGCGAACGCTTGCCCCTTGAATATCGGCATAGACTTTGTACATGCCAAAGGTCGGCGGGCAGATGACAATTTCGTCCAGTCCGGGCCGGCAGAAACAGCGAATCAATAGGTCGATGGCCTCGCTACTGCCCCGGGTGACAAAAACCTGTTCTGCCGTGACGTCATAGTGCGATGCCAGCGCCGCCGTAAGCGCCGATGGTCGCGCAGGAGGGTATCGGTTGAGGCCTCTTGCTGAATCATCCGTTCCCGATGTCCATGGTGCCTCGTTGGCGTTCAACCGAACTAAGCCATCTTTATAAATCGCGGGCACATAGGCCTTTAGTGACCGAATCTCGG
The DNA here is from genome assembly GCA_045110335.1 of Woeseiaceae bacterium. GTDB lineage: Bacteria > Pseudomonadota > Gammaproteobacteria > Steroidobacterales > Woeseiaceae > CALBPI01. The sequence continues at coordinate 12,785 of JBGCGB010000008.1, read as the reverse complement.
GCCTGGCCAACGCCGTAATATCGCCATTAGTCGACATCGTTGGATTCCATGCGAATACGAACGGCAAGCTCATGCGCATCCAATCCCTCTAGATCAGCGAGTCGCCGGGCTGTCGGACCAATATTGCCTAATCCTTCTACGGAGACCTCCTGAACACTCATTCGCGTTGTGAACTGGGCGACATCAAGGCCGCTGTAGTTGCGTGCATACCCATAGGTTGGCAATACGTGATTCGTACCACTACAGTAATCGCCTAAAGACTCGGGTGTCAGGGCGCCGAGAAAGACGGAACCGGCCGCCGATACTTGCGAGAGACGGTCTCGCGCATTCTGAGTATTGATGATGAGGTGTTCCGGTGCGTACGCGTTGCTGATCGTCATGGCCTCGTCAATATTTGGCACGACAATCAACGCGCTGTGCGCCAGTGATGCGCGAATCGTGTCGGCGCGTGACAACGTGTTGAGCTGTTGTTCTATCGCTAACACGACATGTTCAACCAGCTGCGCAGACTCGGTGAGTAGGACGACTTGCGAATCAGGGCCGTGTTCTGCCTGGGATAACAAGTCGGCTGCCACATAGGCCGGGTTTGCTGACTTGTCGGCGATCACCAAGACTTCGGAAGGACCCGCCGGCATGTCCTGCGCGGCACCCTTCGGATCAGCAGCGACGAGTGCTTTCGCAGCCGTCACGAATGCATTGCCCGGCCCAAAGATCTTGTCTACTTTCGGCATGCTCTCAGTGCCATAAGCCATCGCCGCAATCGCTTGCGCGCCACCGACCTTATAGACGTCACGAACGCCGGACTCATACGCGGCGAACAAGATTGCTGGATCAATTTTTCCGTCCTTGTTGGGTGGCGAGCACAACACCCGAGTCGGACAACCGGCGATATCTGCCGGAATCGATAACATCATTGCCGCGGAAGGTAGTGGGGCGGTTCCGGCGGGTACGTATAGCCCCACGGCTTCAATCGGCCGTGTGAGCCTTTGGCAACGAACCCCTGGCGATGTTTGGATATCGACTTCCGTCGGCATATCTGCTTCATGAAAGCACCGAATATTCTCGATGGCATGGAGAATCGCTTCACGGTCCTCGAAACGTAGAGACAGTTCCGCATCCGAGAATTCTAATGAGTCCACCTTGAGTGACTCCAGTGCGACACCATCGAGCGTTTCGGTAAACTCATACAGTGCAGAGTCGCCTTCTTCTCGCACACGATCGACAATGCGCCGAACTGTCTTGAGTGTCTTTCCGCCTGCACTGACGGAAGGCCGTTCCAATACTGCCGATTGTTCAGCCACTGTCATTTCGGCCCAGTTTACCGTCGCCAATTTCATGCCAGCATCTTCTCAACGGGTAGCACCAGCATAGAGCTTGCGCCGGCTTCTTTTAGGCTCTCCAGCGTTTCCCAGAAAACATTCTCACGACAGACGGCATGCACCGCCACTCGGTCTGTTAAGCCCTCTAAAGGAAGGATAGTGGGTGCTTCCGTGCCCGGCAAAATCCGTTTGATCTCTGCCAAGGCATCACGCGGCGCATGCAACATGATGTATTTGCTCTCGCTGACCTGCATGACGCCTTGCATACGTTGCAGCAATCGTTCGATCCATTGTTGCTTGAACTCACTCAAAGGTGCATTCGTTTGAATCAAGCACACTTCGCTGTTCAAAATGGTGTGGATTTCTTCCAACTGGTTAGCGGCCAACGTGGAGCCGGTCGAAACCAGGTCGCAAATGTACTCAGCCTTGCCAAGTCGGGGTGCGATCTCAACGGCACCGGAAAAATAGACCACTTCCGCCTCGATATTGTGCTCCCGGAGGTACTCGCGAGTTAACGCCGGATAGGTGGTCGCGATTCTTTTTTGATTCAAGCTCTCTGGTCCTGCCCATTCGCTGCCAACAGGGGCCGCCAGTGAAAGGCGGCATTGACCAAACCCGAGGCGCCGCAGTTCGTGATACGGCACAGACCCTTCAGCGAATGTACCGTTCAAGCGTTTTTCTTCAATGATGTTAAGACCAGCAATTCCTAAGTCACAAACGTCTTCACCAACGAGGGCAGGGATATCATCGTCGCGAACCAAGAGCAGATCGATCGGCATATTCTCGCCATAACAAAAAAGCTGATCCTTGCTTTTTCGAATTTCGAGGCCGCAACGTTGCAGGATGCTCATCGTTTTTTCAGTCAATCGGCCGGACTTTTGTACGGCAATTTGTAGGCGTTCTTCGGATTGGGGCATGAGTGATTTTCCCGCCATCATTATTCGATGGCTTGAAGTGCTGAAAGATATCCGCCAGCGCCGCTTGAAACGTAGCGGGCGACGCGACCAATGGTTGTGACGCTAACACCGGTTTGATCATGGATTGCGCGGTACGACAATTCTTCGCGCAACAGGAGCGCGACTTGCCACCTGTCTGCCAGCGCTTGTAGCTCAGCAGGGGTGCAGATGTCTTTTAGAAAGGCTTGCACGCTTCGCGGATCTGCGAGGCTTGCAAAAGCTTTGCTAAGCGCTTGTTCATTGCTCTTTTGACGTCTGGAATCAATTTGTCGATTGGGTTTCATGACGCAACCTAGTGTAATAGCGTGTTAGTACAGTAATGCAATAGTAGATTGTATTGGTTTCCTACGCAAGGAAAAAACATGAAACAGCGCTTGACAAGTTCTTCGCGATTTCACACCATCACTCACGCTCATCGAGACCAGCGGAGGGAAAGGCCCTTTGATGCTGGGGCAACCTGCGGGTCTAACCCACACGCAAGGTGCCAACTCCTTCGGAAGGCCAACGGCTTTGCGGGAGATGAGGTTTGTCAAAGCAGCGCTGTCAGGTGCTGATGGGTGACATGCTCCTTCTCCTTATACCGATTGATTGCTTGATGAGTTTAGTCCGCACTGAACTTTGTAGGTGGTCATTGATGAAAAAAAGGTACTCAGGTCGAGAGACCGCCGAACCCAACAACATTGCGTCCGATCAAGCGCATGACGTTGTGCTGTTATCGCTATGGCTACACTGTCCGGCGGGGTTAGCGGCTGGTCACAAAGGCTTTCGGCCATCATCAAACATGACGCATGCATCTCTGCATCAGGCGCTTCGAACAGTCGCTAAGGGAATAACGGCCATCCTTAGTCGTCTCTCGATGGCTAACGCGCATGCCAAAAATTTAACCAACGATTTTAATAACGCCCCGGCTTTGCCCGCATCGCCACAGTAGCCGCGAACGCATAGAACTCCAGGAGAGATTGACATGACGATTGATAAAACAAAACTGCACTTTGATACGCTGCAAGTCCACGCCGGGCAAGAGCCGGCGCCAGGCACGAATGCACGTGCGGTACCGATCTACCAGAGCACGTCGTATACGTTTAATGATGCCGATCACGGAGCGAAGCTCTTTGCCCTCCAAGAGTTCGGGAACATCTATACAAGACTGATGAATCCGACTACGGATGTTTTCGAGCAACGCATTGCGGCGCTCGAAGGTGGGGTAGCGGCGGTCGCCACGTCGAGTGGACAAGCAGCCCAGTTTTTGGCGATCACAAACCTGGCGCAGGCGGGCGACAATATTGTCTCGCGAAGCTCCCTCTATGGTGGTACTTACAATCAGTTCAAAGTGTCATTGCCACGTTTGGGTATCGATGTCCGTTTTGTGGAAGGCGATAACCTCGCAGATTACGAGGCAGCGATCGACGATAATACAAAAGCGATCTATGCAGAAGCCTTAGGCAACCCGGGATTCGATGTGCCGGACTTCAAGGCGCTTTCAGATCTGGCTCACGCCAACGGTATTCCTTTGGTGATTGACAACACGCTCGGCTGCGGCGGCTATTTGGTGCGGCCAATAGACCATGGTGCTGACGTCGTTGTTGAGTCGGCAACCAAATGGATTGGCGGTCACGGCACGTCTGTTGGTGGTGTCATTATTGATTCTGGCAATTTCGATTGGGCGAGCGGGAAGTTCCCGATGTTTACCGATCCTGCTGATGGCTACCATGGCTTGAACTTTGCTGAAGTGTTTGGTGTGGGCGGGCCGTTCGGCAATATCGCATTCGCCATTCGCGCGCGTGTCGAAGGCCTACGTGATTTCGGCCCGTCGCAGAGTCCGTTTAATTCGTTCTTGTTGCTACAAGGATTGGAAACATTGTCGCTGCGCGTTCAAAAGCATGTCGACAACACGCTCGCTTTGGCCAAATGGCTCGCTGAACGTGACGATGTGGCTTACGTCAACTATCCTGGTCTTCCAGATCATCCTTACCATGAGCGTGCGAAGCAGTATTTCACCAATGGTTTTGGCGCCGTGCTGACGTTTGGGATTAAGGGTGGACTGGATACCGGCAAACAATTTATCGAGAGTGTTGAGATTGCCAGTCACCTGGCGAATGTTGGCGATGCGAAGACGCTGGTCATTCATCCGGCGAGCACGACTCACCAACAACTCAGTGAGGCCGAGCAGAGATCGACAGGCGTTCTACCGGACATGATCCGGGTGTCTGTCGGTATCGAGCATATTGATGATATTAAGGCCGACTTTGAACAAGCGTTCGAGCGTGCGAAAACGACGGCGGCAACCTGACCTTTATGACCATTGCTGCAGGCGTAATCAGTGAACAAACGCAATTCTATAAATCGACACAACCTTTTAGATTGGAGTCTGGTGAATCGCTAGCGCATCTCCAGATTGCCTATCGGAGCTGGGGCACGCTTAACGAGGCCGGCGATAATGCTGTACTGATTTGCCATGCATTAACAGGTTCTGCGGACGCCGACGATTGGTGGCCTGAACTGATTGGGGATGGAGCAGCATTGGATCCTGCTAACGATTTTATCGTTTGCAGCAATGTCATTGGCAGTTGCTACGGCAGTACGGGCCCTTTCGCGACATCTGACGATGGCTCGACTCGTCTTGGACTTCAGTTTCCGATGGTGACGGTTAGGGACATGGTGCGTGCCCAGCGCGAGCTGTTGGATTTTCTCGGTGTGAAGCGGCTATCGATGGTTGTCGGGCCATCGCTTGGTGGTATGCAGACGTTAGAATGGGCGACGACTTTTCCTGATTTCGTTGGAGGAATTGTCCCGATCGGTGTCTCGGCAAGGCATTCCGCATGGTGTATTGGCATTGGCGAAGCGCAACGGGCAGCAATTAGCACCGATGGAAATTGGCGGGATGGTGCCTACGACGATTCGGCGAAGCCAAAGTCAGGCCTGGCAGCCGCACGAATGATGGCGATGGTCACGTATCGCAGTTGGCACAACTTTGAGGCACGGTTCCGTCGCGAAGCCGATCAACGAACGGATTTCTCGGCGAGCAGCTATTTGAACTATCAGGGTAAGAAGCTTGTTGAACGTTTCGATGCAGCCAGTTACTTCCGGCTGACGCAGGCGATGGATAGTCACGACGTTGGCCGCGAGCGGGAAGGCACTGTGAATGCCTTGAATGCGATTCGCTGTCCTGCGCTGGTTGTCAGTGTCTCAAGCGATATTCTTTACCCGCCGGTTGAACAGGAGTTCTTGGCGGAGCATATCCCTGCAGCCAAACTCGCCTACTTGAATAGTGATCATGGGCACGACGGCATACTGATTGACCTGGCCCCGTTGTCGGACCTGATCCGTCAGTTCAGACAACAGAGTGGCTGAAACCTGACACCCAAGCGATCAACCGCCGATCAACCTGTCAATAATGCGCTGTGTCATTTGTTGCGTATTCAAGGTCTGCCGGCTTGTGATGAGATCCGGTGTTCGCGCGCCATCGGCGAGCGCCATTCGAATCGCCAGTTCTACGGCGGCAGCTTCTTTCGGTAGACCCAGGCTATGACGTAGCGCCATCGCAACGCTTGCGATCATGCCGCAGGGATTGGCAATACCTTTGCCGGCAATATCCGGTGCAGAGCCGTGAATGGGTTCGTACAAGCCTCGGCTCTTGCCGTCTTCATTGAGTGCGCCTAACGATGCAGAAGGCAGTAGTCCCATAGATCCGACGATCATTGATGCCTCGTCTGTCAGAATATCGCCAAACATGTTTTCTGTGACGATGACGTCGAAGTGAGCAGGGCGCGAGATCAGATGCATCGCTGCAGCATCCACTAACAAATGTTCCAGCGTCACGTCCGGAAACTCGTCGGCCATCACGCGGGTGGTGACATTACGCCAGAGTCTGGAAGTCGCCAATACGTTCGACTTATCAACCGAGGTGACTTTACCTTTTCGGTCTCGCGCCAGTGTGGCAGCCATTCGAACAATCCGTACGACTTCCTCCTCGGTATACCGACACGTATCGGTCGCTATCTGATCGCCTTCCGTTTTCTCTCCAAAATAAATGCCGCCGGTTAACTCCCGAACAACCATGATGTCGACACCATGCAGCCGGTCTGGCTTTAATGGCGATGCGTCGTGCATAGCCGGCTGTGGTTGAACAGGTCGAAGGTTCCCGAACAAGCCTAGTTCTGCGCGTAGTCTCAGCAGGCCGAACTCGGGGCGATTGTTGATATCGGGGTCTTGCCATTTAGGGCCTCCGACGGCGCCCAGCAAGACCGCATCCGCTTGTTGGCAGGCTGACAGCGTCTCGTTCGGCAACGGCGATCCGGTCTGATCAATCGCTGCGCCGCCAACGAGCATTTCTTGCATTTCGATGTCGTGACCAAACTGCGTCGCGACCGTGTTGAGTACGCTAACGCCTGCTTTGCAGACTTCTGCGCCGATGCCATCACCGGGTAATACGACCACCTTAAAACTCATTAAACCGAATCTCCGCGTTTTTCTTCAAACGCCTTGATTGCCGGCATTTGCTCCATTAGAAAACCAAGCTGATCGATACCTTGCATTAAGCAGTATCGTGAGAAATCGTCAATCGCGAAGTGGGTGGTCACGGTCTTGCCGTCTTCTTCGTAACTCACCGATCGCGATTCAAGGTCGACGGAAACCGTGCGTTGTTCCCTTAAAAGTGCCTGGTGAAAGTCAGGCTCGACCACGATGGGTAGTAGGCCATTCTTCAGTGAGTTTGAACGGAAAATATCGGCAATCTCCGAACTGATCACGGCTTTAAAACCAAAGTCTGTCAGGCACCAGGGTGCATGTTCGCGCGATGATCCGCAGCCAAAGTTTCTGCCAGCGACAAGAATCTCGGCGCCTTGGTTGGCCGGCTGGTTCAGCTCAAAATCCGGGTTCGGTTCTCCATCCGGCAGATACCGCCAATCGGCGAATGCTGATTTTCCCAATCCCTGACGAGACGTCGTGGTGAGGAAGCGGGCCGGAATGATTTGGTCGGTATCAACATCGGCCCTGTTCAGAATGGCGGTCTTGGATGTAATTCGGGAAATGCCACTCATGACGTTGGTGCTCCTTCCGCTTTTAGATAGGTTCGGGGATCTGCGACACATCCCGCGATAGCGCTTGCCGCAGCTGTTTGCGGGCTAGCCAGAATCGTTCTCGCACCGATGCCCTGGCGCCCTTCGAAGTTGCGATTACTGGTACTGACCGATAATTTGCCTTTCGCGACGGTATCTCCATTCATGCCCAGGCACATCGAACAACCAGACTCCCGCCACTCTGCGCCGGCGGCTTCAAAGATCTTGTCTAGACCACGAGCTTCAGCTTCGCTTTTAACCGCTTGTGACCCGGGCACGATGAGCATCGTCACGTTATCAGCGACTTTATGGCCGTCCAAAATGGCTGCCGTCGCTTCAAGGTCAGGGAGGCGGGCGTTTGTGCAGCTACCGACAAAGACAACGTCGACGGGTGTTCCCGCAATCGGTTGGTCCGGTTTTACTTGCATATACTCGAATGCGCGATCCCAGCTGCCGTCGGCCGGTCTCGCCGGCAACGGTTGATCGATGGGTGTCACCATGCCGGGATTGGTACCAAACGTGACCATCGGACTTAAGGTCGTCGCATCAATGGTGACGCTTTTGTCGAAGTTGGCGCCATCGTCGGTATGCAGTTCGCGCCACTGATTAACGGCTTTGTCAAACTCCGCGCCTTGCGGACTCAATTTACGTCCGCGCAAATACTCAAATGTTTTCTCGTCCGGTGCAATCATGCCCGCACGTGCACCAGCTTCAATCGACATGTTGCAGACCGTCATCCGTCCGGCCATATCTAAATCCCGAATGGCTTCGCCACGGTATTCGATGACATAGCCGGTGCCGCCGTCGACACCTACCTTTCCAATGACGGCCAGAATGAGGTCTTTGGCAGTGACCCCGGCAGGCAATTTTCCTTCAACATTGACGGCCATAGTTTTGGGGCGTCTTTGCAATAGGCATTGACTGGCCATGACATGACCGACTTCAGTGGTACCAATCCCGAAGGCAAGCGCGCCAAACGCGCCATGCGTTGATGTATGGCTGTCTCCGCAAACAATCGTTTTGCCGGGTTGCGTTGCACCCAGTTCCGGGCCGATGATGTGCACGATGCCACGTTCGTCGCTATCAAAGTCGCGAAGCGGGACACCGAAATCTTTGCAGTTGTCTATCATCTTTCGAATCTGGGCGGCGGCTGCCGGACCGACCACATCAATGTCGCCAATTTTGCTCACTGGCGTTGTCGGTGTCGAATGATCCATTGTAGCCAGTAGTCGATCGATGCGTCGTACGGGCAGGTCGCGTTCACGCAAAACGGTAAAGGCCTGAGGCGACGTGACTTCATGGGTGAGATGAAGATCGATGTAGAGCACGGCGGGCGTGTCGTTTGTTTCCGGGACGACCACATGGCTGTCCCAGACTTTTTCAAATAGTGTTTTTGGCAAGATCAAAACTCCCAGTTTCGTTTCTTTTTAGATGTTGGCGTGCTGCGCCGAAGGACCATCGCGTAGATCATCCAGACCCCGCTCACGGCGTCGCAGGATTCGGTTAATAACGTCAAGCCATGCACGCGCACTTGCCTCAACGATATCCGTGCTGATGCCGTGCCCACGATAAGTGGCATCATTGAAGGTCACGGTAATGGTAACTTCACCTTGGGCATCATCGCCGATGCTGACACCGCGCACGTCGTAGTTTTGTAACTGCAACGTTAGTCCCGTGACGCGCTCCAATGCACTGCAAGCAGCCTCTACCGGACCACTGCCGACCGCGGCTTCGACAATCGGCGGTTCATCATGGCGATGCATTTCCAGTGTTGCCGTCGCGTGCGTATTGGTGCTTGTACTGACTGTCAATGAATCGAGTTGCCATGGCCCTTGCGATTGAACGCTTTCGCTCATGACTAACGCTTCGATATCGGAATCGTAAATGTCCTTCTTCTTGTCCGCTAACGTTTTGAATCTGGCGAAGGCAGCGTTCAATGCAAAGTCATCCACTTCAAAGCCTAAATCATTAATGCGTTCTCGAAAGGCGTGTCGACCGCTGTGTTTCCCGAGCACTAAATTTGAGCGAGTGATACCCACGCGTTCGGGTTTCATAATTTCGTAGGTGGACGCATGTTTCAGCATGCCGTGTTGATGAATGCCGGCTTCGTGGGCAAATGCATTGTCACCAACGATCGCCTTGTTTCTGGGAATGTGCATACCTGTAATAGACGATACCAGTCTGGAAGCCGGATATAGCTTTGTGGTGTCGATACCGGTTCGCAGACCGAAATACTGTGCCCGGGTATCCAACGCCATGACAATCTCTTCCAGTGAACAGTTGCCCGCGCGTTCTCCAATGCCGTTGATCGTGCATTCGACCTGGCGCGCGCCTCCTGCGACAGCCGCCAGACTATTCGCAACGGCCATGCCTAGGTCATCATGGCAATGGACGGACAACGTCGCCTGGTCGACGCAGGAGACAGTGCTCATCAAGTGATTGAATAATGCTTCGAATTCAGCTGGTACGGTGTAGCCGACGGTGTCGGGAATATTGATCGTCGTCGCACCGGCTTCAATCGCCGCGGTCACGATCTCGGTCAAAAATTCAGGCTCGGTTCGGGAGGCATCCTCGGGCGAAAACTCGATATCCTCACACACTTCCCGGGCCATCTTGATCGCGCCGACGGCCGTACTGAGAATTTCATCTTTGGCCATATTCAGCTTGTGTGTTCGATGAATTTCACTGGTCGCGACAAACACATGGATGCGAGGTTTTTTCGCGTGCTGCAAGGCACCCCAGGCTTTTTCGATGTCTTCCGGATTACAACGGGCAAGACTTGCGACGCTGGCATGTTCGACCTGCTTGGCGACTTCGGCAACAGCTTCAAAATCACCGGGAGATGCCGCTGCAAAACCCGCTTCAATGATGTCGACGTTGAGTTGGTCCAAGGATCTGGCGATTCGGAGTTTTTCACCGAGCGTCATGCTGCAGCCCGGTGCTTGCTCACCATCGCGCAGCGTTGTGTCGAAGATTTTTACCGATTCAGAAGGCTGATCGCTCATTCTTGGTTCCTCAATTTGTCCCACACGTAGATATCGTGTCGCGTCATGGTTCGGTATCAGTTAACAAACACCGAAAAGTTACTCAAAAAAAACCCCGCATCCGGATCGGGTGCAGGGTTTTGATATTCATTCAACGTTGTTTCAGATCAAACCTACCCGCACCTCGCTTCCAGTAGAAGCAGGCTAAGCGTAAGAGCAGGGCTAAGTCGTGCGTGGTTGATCATCGTATTCTCGTTTCTGTTAGCGTCGATAATGGTTAAAGCGCGCTGCGGTGTCAATGGTTATTTGCAGACCTAGAATCGGTTTCGCTCGTTACCTTTTCTGCGTTAGGCCTAACCATCAAATCTCGATGACGACCTTACCCATTGCTTGGCGACTAGCCAGAATGTTCATGGCTTCCGCCGCTTTATCGAGCGGTAGCACGTCGCCAATATGAGGTTTTAATTCGCCAGTACTGAACCAACCTACCAACTCCTGCATGTTCTCCACATGCGCTGCCGGCTCATGTTTCGTAAATGCACCCCAGAATACGCCCACAATAGAGCTGCCCTTCAGCAGGGGCAGATTAGCCGGCGCCTTGGGAATCTCGCCAGCGGCGAAACCGATCACCAGCAAACGACCGCGCCATGCCAATGAACGGAGGCAGTCGTCGAACAAGTCGCCACCGACCGGGTCGTAGATCACGTCCACGCCACGACCTTTGGTCAATTCTTTTACGGTGTCCTTCAGCGAAACTTCTGTGTAGTTGATGAGGTCTTTGGCGCCATAGGACTTTGCGAGTGCCAGTTTCTCGTCAGAACTGGCCGCGGCAATGACATGTGCGCCCATTTTTGCACCCAGTTCAACAGCCGCAAGACCGACACCGCCCGCGGCACCCAAGACCAGTAGTGTTTCTCCTGGTTGAATAGCTGCGCGTTGTTTCAGCGCGTGGTATGACGTCCCATAGGTCAGCATCACGGCTGCCGCGGTGTTGTAGTCCATCACATCGGGGATAGGGACTACCGTATCGGCGGGGACGCAAATCTCTTCAGCCATGCCGCCGTGGCCTACCATGCAGAGCATCCGGGCGCCGACGGCGATGTTTTCGACCCCTTTACCCAACTCAATGACGTCGCCGGCCATCTCGGCACCTGGCGAAAATGGCATTTCAGGTTTGAACTGATATTTCCCAGCCACCATCAGCACATCCGGAAAGTTGACACCGCAAGCGCGCAATCGAAGCTTCACTTCGCCGGGTTTCGGTGAAGGGCTGGGCACATCTTCAATAACGATTGAGTCAGGTGTGCCGTAAGTTTTGACGAGTGCAGCCTTCATAAGCCGGATTTCCCTGTTTAGTGGTTTGGCCGCACAGCATAGGTGGGCTGGCAGACGCCTTCAAGAGCGGTTGTAAGATACAAACGACTGCGCGTATGCTCAGTGGCCGTTATTTACGCTGCCCAGCAAATTTCTCGCTCGGCCGTTATTCAGCAACACATAGACTCCCGGGGAACCTCAATGAATTTCGATTATTCGCCCAAAGTTGAAGCTTTGCGTAAACGTTTGAATGTTTTCATGGATGAGCACGTCTATCCGAATGAAAAGACGTACTACGACTACCTTAAGCAGGCAGATGACCGTTGGACGGTGCCGCCCATCATGGAAACGTTAAAAGACAAGGCCAAGGCGGCGGGTTTGTGGAATTTGTTCCTGCCGGAAAGCGAACGAGGCGCGGGTCTGACTAACCTCGAGTATGCGCCGCTTTGCGAAATCATGGGTCGCTCGATGATTGCCCCGGAAGTGTTCAACTGCGCCGCTCCGGATACCGGCAATATGGAAGTGCTGGAACGTTATGGTAGCGACGCCCACAAGGAACAATGGCTCAAGCCGCTGCTGGCGGGCGAGATTCGAAGCGCCTTTGCGATGACTGAACCCGAGGTTGCTTCTTCCGATGCGACCAACATTCAATGCGCTATCGTCAAAGATGGCGATGAGTATGTGATCAACGGTCGTAAGTGGTGGACCAGCGGTGCCATGGATCCGCGTTGCGAGATCTTGATATTGATGGGTAAAACAGATCCATCAGCGGATCGTCACAGTCAACAATCGATGATCTTGGTACCCGCCAAAGCCAAAGGCGTGGAAATACTCCGGCCTATGCATGTCTTTGGGTATGACGATGCACCGCATGGTCATGCCGAAGTCGCTTTCAAAGACGTTCGCGTCCCTGCGAGCAATTTGTTGCTGGGCGAGGGGCGTGGATTTGAAATTGCCCAGGGCCGGTTGGGTCCGGGCCGAATCCACCACTGTATGCGTCTGATCGGGCTTGCGGAGCGTTCGCTTGAGGCGATGTGTCAACGTGTGGATGAACGCGTTGCATTCGGCAAACCGCTCTCGGCGCAGGGCGTCGTTCGCGAATCGATTGCCGAATCACGTATCGATATAGAGCAGGCTCGGCTGTTGACGCTGAAG
>JBGCGB010000007.1:0-125019 GCA_045110335.1 Woeseiaceae bacterium | reverse complement strand
GAACACAATGCCAAAACTTGGCCCAAGGTCGACGTGTAAATACGGCGAGCATTCTAAAGCCACAGCGGAGCGCTTGAGTCATTTGCCAGCCGGGCAAGAGATCGGTCCGAGCCCATTCCTACTTTGATACGCATTCTTGAGTATTACCTCTCATGAGGCCTGATTCATGTTGACGGCCCACTCGTGCAACTACGTTCTGTAATTGCGTGAACGAATATGGCTTACTCAAATAGTCGTCCATTCCGGATTGCAGGCAATGCAAACGATCCTCAACCATTGCGTTGGCTGTCAACGCGACAATTGGCATCGATGCTAATGATTGATCTTTGTGTTGCCTGATGACGCGTGTCGCTTCGAAACCATCCATGTCCGGCATCTGGCAATCCATCAATATCAAATCAACTTGCTCCGTCTCAAGTAAATCTAAGGCGGCTCTTCCAGAATGAGCGACGACCACCTTGTGGTTCATTTTCTCAAGCATTCGAATGCCGACCAATTGATTGAGACGGTTGTCGTCCACTAGCAGAATATGGCGCGGGTTCCCCGTAGTCGTATCTTTTGGCATGTCCAGTAGCTCGGCTGCCAACGCTTCCTCTTCTTTTAGCGGTATTTGCAAAGAAAAAGTCGATCCCTCGCCGGGCACGCTAGTGGCAGAGAGGGTTCCACCGAGTAACTCTGCTAAATCTCGGCTGATTGATAATCCCAGTCCTGTGCCGCCGTATTGCCGCGTGGCACTCCCATCCACCTGGCTGAATATGCCAAAGACATGTTCAAGCTTATCTTCGGAAATCCCGATACCGGTATCTACAACATCGATACGCCAGACGCCATCGGGAGTGGGTTCGTTGACTACAATTTCTATGGAGCCGCTTTCTGTAAACTTGACCGCATTGCTGATCAGATTTCGAATAATCTGTTCGATACGGCCGCTATCACCATGCAAATACCGAGGTGCGCCTGCCGGGTAGTGCATGGTGAAGTGTAGCTGTGGAATCTGATTACTTGATTCAAACAACGTCAAGCAATCTCTCAGCAGAATCTCCAGATCGAAGGCTTCCGAATGGACCACCATCTCGCCCGCTTGAATCTTCGAAATATCGAGCACATCGTTCACAATTCTCAGCAATGACTGCGCTGACGTATACAAGGTCTTCATCAACGATTGCTTTTCTGGAGGCAGCGGGTCCATGAGTAAGATCTCGCCAATCCCGAGGATCCCGTTCAGCGGCGTACGAATCTCATGCGACATGTTGGCAAGAAACTGACTCTTCGCATGATCAGCACTCTCTGCGAGTTCTTTGGCCGCACTAAGCTCGCTGGTTCGAACAGAAACTTGACGTTCCAGATCATTCCGATGCGTCTGCAGATCGTAGGCGTAACCTAAAGACGTCTGATAGTGTTTGCCGAAACGTGCGGCACAGGCATAAATGAAGAGTGACCAAACTACGAGTAACGCAGCCGTTGCAAGCAAACTTGGTTCGCCGCCAAGTCCTAGAACCAGAAAAGCGATCAGCGTGCCCAAGAACAACGGCAGCGAAAATAGCATGTAAACGCTTAACAGATAACTGGTGACCACTACGCTACCAGTTTGGAGGCCGCCGGTGATCATTAGAACGACCGTCAATTGGTAGGGTGTAGAGATCAAGGCCAACGCCGCGCAACCGACACCCCACAGGCATCCGTTCAAGAATAGAGAAACCTGCTGCCAACGAGTCCAGGCGACGATGTCGATTCGCTTGCCCGCCAGACGGGCATAGCGTCGCGCCTGTTGATCACGTAGAAACGCCAGCAAGGCGCTGAGCGCCGCCCAGCTAGATAGCCAGACATGATTCGCGTTGTCCCAAAAGGCAAAAAGAATGACCAGAATGCAAAATGCGTTTGAAAGCCATGCCATGCGCGTCTGCTCGAAAATCAGATCCAAGCAAGCGCGTCTAATTTCGGCCTGTCTTTGCGGGTCACTCATCTTCTATACATCGGCACATCGCGTAAACGCTTTAGCTTTAACGGAAAAGGCGGAGAGGCGGAATCGTGCTGTTGACGAACATCTCGGGGCTCCACAAGTTCAAAGGGAACAAGCTTCGGCAGTTAGCTGTTGAGCTGATGGATGATCTGACAGAGCAGACAGAGCAGATCGGTGACGTAGACGTATGAGCGTCCGCTAGATCTCATATCATTAATTATTGGCGATGGATTGGTTTAGTATTGAGCGACGGTGGTACAGCACAGTCGCGGTCCATCGAGCTCAAGCGATTAAAACCTTCGGGAACTTGAGCTTTTTGTGTGTTCGCGTGTCGATCCGTGGCCTAAAGACTGTGAGAATTAGAGAATGAAAAGCAGATGCATGGGCTGTGGCGGTCTATTTGACGACGAAAAAGGTCCGGTGCACGACTACATGCTTTCGTCACCGGGTTGTTGGGCACAGTATGGGTTGATACTGGCGCGCGAGTATCAGAACCCTGAACTTTTCGCTAGCGCGCATCGACTCACTGTTGATGCCTATGCGCTGCAGCACCCTGGCAAGAACAACGAGCGCCGAGCTTATCAGTCGGTTCGGATTCATTACACTTCGCTGCATCTTATTTTTGCCCATGACTTACGTCACGCTGAAGCAACTGAGGCTTTGAAGCAGCTTGCCCAAGGGTCATTTAGCCCTCTTACTTCGCGCCCATCAGACTTCGAGGTTACGGTGTCAGACGTATTGAAGTCTGATCTCGAAAATCATGCGGCAGCAGTAGCGCGATGGGCGCGATGCGCGTATGACCGTTGGGATGTGTTGATGCCCTATGCTGAAACGTTGATTAAGACCTTGTAGCAATAGTTGGTCATAGTCGATCGGTGTTAATCTTTAAGTGCTGCTGTAGCTCTAAAGCGGCGACCTGTTTCTGGATCGGAGATCACCGTTGATGAAGTCTGCAATCGACACCCCGGTTAGCATAGAGAAGCTGGATGGGAAGAACCCGAGTTTGATGGACGACATGCTATCGCTATTTGCGGAGGCATTTGATGACGTCGAAAATTATAGCGCCGCTCGTCCCAGTGTTGGCTATACGAGACGGCTGCTGAAAAACGATTTTTTTATCGCGCTCGTTGCCCTCAAGAACGATCGTGTTGTCGGCGGAATCGCCGCCTATGAGTTGCCCAAGTTCGAGCAAGAACGCAGCGAAATCTATCTTTATGACCTTGCGGTTGCCGAGGACGAGCGGCGCCAAGGCATTGCTATCGCCCTGATCGATGAGTTGCGGACAGTGGCGGCTGCTCGGGGAGCGGAAGTTGTGTTCGTACAGGCCGATTATGGTGATGAACCTGCAATCGCGCTTTACACAAAGCTCGGTGTGCGTGAAGACGTAATGCACTTTGATATTGCTGTTGAACAGTCACCTTAGTGGTTAAGTTGACGTGAAGACACTATGAATGAGCCCAATGAAGTCGTCGTCTACGATGAGCTGACCCCCTGCCCATACCTGCCTGACCAGGAAGCCCGCATGCCACTGCGCCACCCCGTTGGTGGGCTAACGGGTAAGCAATTCGACCAAAGACTAGAGGCCGGTGACCGGCGCACGGGCTCATTTCTTTACCGGACGAATTGTCCAAGTTGTTCTGCCTGTCTGCCCATACGTATTCCGGTGCATGCGTTTAAGCCCAATCGTTCGCAACGCCGGACGCTCCGTCGCGGTGATCGTGTGATCAAGACGCAAGTCACAAAGCCCATCGCAGATGAACGCCGCATAGCGCTATACAACAAGCACGGCAGGGAGCGCGGTCTAAACACGTTGCAAGAATCCATCTCGCTAGACAACTATCGGGATTTCTTCACGACGTCTTGCTGCGATACCATTGAGATCAGTTACACCATCGATGAGGCACTGGTTGCCGTTGCAATTCTCGATATCGGCGAGAAAGCGGCTTCGGCTGTCTATTGTTATTTCGATCCCGAGTACGCCCGATTCGGCCTAGGCGTCTATTCGGTGCTCACGCAGTTGCGTTTGGCGCGCCAGTGGGAAATGGACTATCTCTATCTCGGTTTGTACATCGCCGATTCACCGCACATGAACTACAAAACGAATTATCAGCCACATGAGTTGTTGATTGATGGGCGGTGGAGCGCTTGAAATTTCGACACGAACGTATTGTTGCCCAATGGTAATGGGTGACCGGACTGGGTACGTCCTGAGAGACGGTTAGCTTTAGTAATCTTTAGTTCCCTTTAGTTATCTCAAGTTGGCCAATTTGGCGCGATGCACATGTTAGGTTCTACGCACGACCAACATGAGCAACTTAGATAATGAAAAACGTAATGACGTCTCGCGGCTTGTTAGCTACGCGCTCAATGAAAGCCATCGTTTTTGGTGGGCTGTTACTGTCTGTTTTCGCTTGCGGAGGCGGTGGTAACGACACAAGCACACCACCGGCAAATACTGGCGGGCCGACCGACTCGACGCCTCCGGTTCTCGTGCTTAACGGTGGCGAGTCGTTAGAAATTGTTGTCGATACGCTCTACTTCGATCCCGGCGCGACAGCTTCGGATGACCAAGACGGTGACATCACTGATCGGATCACCGTTTCGTCACAGGTGAACTCGGCGGTTCCGGGCGAGTATACGGTGGCCTACAATGTATCTGATGCCGCGAACAACGCCGCGACCGAGATTACTCGCATTGTTACCGTGTTCAATCCGGCTGCGGTTAAAACGCAGTATGGACCAACTGATTTCGTTGTTATTGAATCCGGTGTGAACGGTTTCGATGATGTCATCGATACCGGAGATCGTTTCTCGCGCGATCATGATATCGCGGGTGACATCGACGGCGATGGCATTGTCGATCTCGTTGTCGGTGCTCGCTCGGATGACGATGGTGCCGTTGATGCAGGTGCCGTCTACATTGTCTTCATGAACGCCGACAATACGGTGAAAGCGCAACAGAAAATTTCGAACTTTGAAGGCGGATTCACTGACGTTCTGGTAACAGGTAACTTTTTTGGATATGGCGTTGCCGGCATTGGTGACTACGATGCGGATGGCATCCCGGATATTGCAGCGACGGCTCCAAACCCTGCGAATCGTGCCGTCTACATTATGCATCTCAATGCCAATGGCACGGTTAAGTCGATGACCAAAAATCCTGGTATCCCTGGTACCGGTCTTTCTGCCGCAGGCGATCTTAACGGCGACGGCAGAATCGATTTGATCGTAGGCGAGCCCAGTGCGGCGAATGGCGGTGCCATCCAAATCCTGTTCTTCGGCCCGGACTCGCTTGTCATTCCGGCAAGCACGGTTGTGATTGGCGCTAATGCAGGTGGTTTTGGTGACGGCCTAGTCGACGGCGATGAGTTCGGCGGGCGCGAGTCGGCGGTGCTGGGAGATATCGATGGCGACGGTACTTTGGAGATTGCTGTCGGCGCGTTTCAATCCGGTGGCGGCGAAGGGGCCGTGTGGATTCTTTCAGTGGATAGTGTGACGTTGAATGTCGTTAGCAAAGTAAAGATCGCACCCGGTGAATCGGGCTTTGACGAGACGATTCCGAACGATCCCAATCCTAATGGTACGTTTGGCGGGCAATTGGGTCATGCACTGGCCTCGGTGGGTGATCTAAATGGTGACGGGGTCATTGACCTATTTACGGGTGCGAATCAGTTTGAAGAAGGTAACGCTTACATTTTTTATCTCAATAGCGACAAAACCGTGAAGAGCTACACACGCATTAACGGCACCGAGGGTGGCTTCGGGTTGACGCTGGCTGCAGAAGAACGGTTTTCTCGATCTATTGCAACCGCCGGCGACCCAACCGGTAGCGGGCAAATGACGATTAACGTTGGCGGCGGGGCCAGTGGCACTGGTGGCTCCGATGCATCGGGCACCATTTATCAGCTAAAGTTTGAACGTTGCGACTTTCTGTTTCAGGGAGCGAACACGTTCTGGAATGGCGGTGCTACCCTGTTTACCAATTGGGACCACAACGCGCAGCTCGTTACTGGCCCCTTGTCATTCGAAGCCTGCGTAACTGAGGCCTTTTCAGCCAATGGGAATAACATCACTTTCAGTGGCGTAGATGGACGCTGCATTGTGCAAGACGATACCGCCGTTTTGTCAGATAGCGCCGAAGGCAGTACTGCTTATCTTCGGCAATGTCCGTAGCGTTCGTGGCCTCGCGGGTCTACGTGCACGCGGTTGGAAAAGAGGCGAGTCATTAAGCGTGTTCGCTTTTGCGGTTAATCGCAGGACACAGGATGTATTTACGGCATAATTGTGTGCTGATGTATGATGGTCTGGCTTATCCAGTGGTTTGCGAACGATCGTCGTTCGCTTTTTGCCGGAGTATTTCCATGCAGATTCAACGAACAGATATCATTTTGACCGCTCATCATTACGACGAGTGCGCAGTGTTTTATCGTGATTTTTCTGAGCTTCCGATTCTGCAAGAGAATAGTGAGTAGCTGAAGAATGAACAAAGTCAATCGAAGAGATTTCTTGATTAGTCTCATCATAGGCATTGCCTATTATTGCTTACACACCAACTTGGGCGGTGTGGCGGCTGCAGTCGCACTGCCCAAACAGTTTGTACCGTTTTCGCAGCACTATCCATCTACCGCCTTGCTCTTGTTTTCATTGGTGACGACGATACCTGCGGCTGCGTTTGCTGCCGGCGTAGCAGGCTATGCGGTCGCCAAATGGGTCCCCAAACATCAAGTCTTTTGGGGCATCGCGATTGTGATTGGGGTTACATTGTTTTCTGCGTGGCGCTTTGATCTATACGGTAGTTATCTTGCTAACCTCAAGTTTTTTGTTATACCTCAAGATATGACCTTCTTGCCCATGATGGCCGCATGGTGGTTGTTCTTGCCGTTAAGTGTCGCTTGGTTTGTTCGGCGATCTACGCGGCGCGCCAGATAGTGCGCATGACCAATACGTTCTCCATTGAAGTCATGATGCCGACAGCGCTTTGCGATAGAGCCCGAAGATGACTAGGACTGTGGCTATGTCGGCGCTTATCGTAGTGGCTTTGGCCGGGTGCCGGATTGGTCATCCAGCCGAGACGATTGAAGCCGATATGTTCATGCCGTCCACCTGCCAAGTCGGTATTTACGAACTTGCCGATTCGTTCGTTGCCATCACCCGTCGCGACGATGTGTTTAGCTATGCATTCAGTGATGGCCGGCGAGGCAAGATCAAAGATCAGTCATCGATTTCGTGCGGCAAAGAAACCTTGAGGCTCGATGGAGCCGATCTATGGGCCCGGAAACCGCTTGAGATTACCGATACCCAATTCGATGCGGGCGGGATCAAGTTGGCTGGCCAATTGCTCGAGGCCAAAGACGCGGGCCCGGACACCACGCTGGTGGTTTTGGCGCACGGTTCCGAGGAACTCGGTTGGATCGAAGCCGTCGCTTATCCGTATCAATTTGTCGGGCGCGGGGTTTCGGTGTTCGTCTACGACAAACGCGGTACCGGTCAATCGGATGGCAGTTACTCCCAGAATTTCCCGCAACTGGCCGATGATTTGGTAGCGGCTTCTCGCGAGGCTAAGCGCTTGGCAGAAGATCGTTTCGGTCGTTTTGGCTTGTTTGGATTTAGTCAGGGCGGTTGGATTGCACCGTTGGCGGCGGAGAGATCCGGTGCTGATTTTATCGGCATCGGCTACGGGCTGCTGGTCGATATACTGGAGGAAGACGCGTCGCAAGTTGAGCTGGAAATGCGCGAAGCGGGCTTCGGCGATGACGTGGTAAGCAAAGCAAAAGCCATCACCGATGTGACGGCACGGCTTGCCGTTTCGAACTATTCGGATGGCCTCGAAGAGCTCGATGCGTTGCGGGATCAGTATCGTGATGAGTCGTGGTATGGAATTATTCGTGGTGGATTTACCGGCGTCATTTTAGGGCTATCGACTACAGAATTGCGGGAGAAGGGCATTCCCATGTTTGATCGACTCAATATTGATTGGTCGGTCAACCCTATGGACGTTCTCAGAGAGGTAAATCTCCCACAGCTGTGGGTGCTTGCTGCCGAAGATCGTGAGGCGCCAATGTCCAAGACCTTGGCGCGATTAGCATCCCTTCGACGCGAAGGTAGTGATATCACGATTTATGTGTTTCCGAATACGGATCATGGCATGTGGAAGTTCGAGCAAGCGCCTGATCGCACGCGGACGCGTACGCGTGTCGTTGATAGCTACTATGAGCTTTTGGGTGATTGGGCGAAGGGTTCGCTCAAACCGCCCTATAACGACAGCGTGAAAAAGTAGCTATCGGTTCATTAGACTGCTAAAGATTGCATTGCTGGTCCGATTGATCGTTTTGGCCAGCTAGCTAGTTCAGGTATAAGTAGCAGCTAGTCCGACGGGCGTTTTCATGTCTATCATTTGACGGCCACGGCAGCATAAACTTCACGGTGGAGCCCAAGACGACGAGACAACCCAACAGCGAGAATCCGCATGCAGCAACCTCCCATTTTTTCAGAAGACCGCATCGACGTCATGCAAGCGTTGATGATTGCGCATCCATTCGCGACGGTGGTTTCAATGGTCTCAGGGGTGTTGTCTGCTGACCATGTTCCGCTAGTGCTTCACGCTGACGAAGGTCAGCATGGCGTCTTACGTGGGCACGTGGCGATCTCAAATTCGCTATTTCGCGAATCTGATCGCCCTGTAAACGTCCTGACGATTTTTCAGGGGCCACAAACCTATGTGACGCCGTCCTGGTACCCCACAAAGAAAGCGCATGGCAAAGTCGTGCCGACCTGGAATTATGTCGTTGTGCATGCGCGTGGAACGCTGACCTTTACCAAAGACACCGCATGGTTGATGCGTCATCTCAATGATCTCACCGCTCAGCATGAAAGCCATCGACCGGAACCGTGGGCTGTTGCCGATGCGCCCGATGCGTATATTGCACGCCAGCTCAGAGCCCTCGTCGGCTTTGAAATCGTGATCGAGGATCTGCAAGGCACATGGAAAGTCAGTCAAAATAAAACACTCCCGGATTGGCAGGGCGTCCGTGATGGCTTGGATAGCTCAAGCGATGCTGATGCCGTTGCGATTGGTGCCTTGGTGGAAGAGCGCGCGAGGCATCGAAGCGAGTGAATTCGCTCGCGTATCGAGCGTGTTGCTGGGTGCGCTAGGCAACGCCTGCAGACGCCAAGCAGTACGGCGATACGGCGTTCAGTGTCCCGACGGTGAATTCTCTGCCGCGAGAACACCTCACGGTTGTGCAAGATGACAGAGTCCGGTAGCGTTTCGCACGTGCCTTCCGGCACGCCCCATTTTATCTTGGCGCGGAACCTTATTGCGTCAACACTGATTGTCAGGAAATTGTATGAAAGACTCATCGTTGTTTACGCCCTTTAAGATTCGCGGTCTTGAGCTCAAGAACCGTTTTGTGATGGCGCCCATGACGCGATCTTTCTCGCCGAACGGTGTGCCTGGCGCCGACGTTGTAGGTTATTACGAACGACGTGCCGCCGCGGACGTGGGTTTGATCCTGTCCGAGGGCGTTACCGTTGATCGGAAAGGCGCATCGTCCGACCCGCGCATTCCCAACATGGTCGAAGATGAGGCGATCGCTGGTTGGCAATCTGTAATCGATGCTGTTCATCAGGCTGATGGCAAGATGGGTCCCCAACTCTGGCATGTTGGCATGACCCGAAAGCCGGGCACCGGTCCGCATCCGGAGGCTGACTCCGACGGGCCTTCCGGCATCACGCACACGGGCAAACAAGTGCTGCCGGAGCCATCAGAAGAAGATGTCGCCGATATGGCCGCGGCGTACGCCCGTTCTGCAAGTCATGCCAAGCGACTGGGATTCGACATGATTGAGCTTCATGGCGCGCATGGCTATCTGATCGATGAGTTCTTCTGGTCGGTGATGAATCAGCGGACTGACCGTTACGGCGGATCGTTGGTGAAGCGTGCGCAGTTTGCGATTGAAGCCGTAAAGCTTTGTCGTGAAGCGGTCGGCGAAGATCTACCGATCTTTCTGCGGATTTCACAATGGAAGCAACAAGACTATGCGGCGAAGCTCGCGGACACGCCTGAAGCCTTGGGTGAGTTCACCGGTGCTTTGGCCGATGCCGGTGTCGATGTTTTCCATTGCTCTCAACGACGGTTTTGGGAGCCGGAGTTCGACGGTTCTGATCTCAACTTCGCCGGATGGGTGCGCAAGCTCACGGGCAAGCCGACCGTCACGGTTGGCTCGGTGGGCTTGAAAGGCGACTTTTTTGGATCGTTTACCGGTCAGGGCGCCGACACATCCGGTCGTACGGATATTGATGCACTTGCAGAGCGTCTCGATCGTGACGAATTTGATTTGGTCGCGGTGGGTCGTGCACTGCTGCAAGATCCACAATGGGTCAGTAAAGTGAAAGACAGCCAATTCGATGCGCTCGAGTCATTCGATGCGGCTTCATTGGCGAAGCTTACCTAGCGAACGACTTCGCCACGCAACACAACCGTCGAGATCTTTTTCGTATGTTTGATATCTTCGAGCGGGTTTTTATCGAGCAACACAAGGTCGGCTAGCATGCCGACTTTAATCAGCCCAATCTGATTTTCTAGCCCGAAAAACCGGGCGGGCACTGTCGTGGCCGCGGCCAGTGCGTCACGTTCACTCAGGCCGGCCGCAACCAGCGTTTCGAGTTCATTGTGTAAGCTGTACCCGGGAATCGCATAGGCGATGGGTGTGTCTGTGCCGGCGCCAATTGGAACGCCTGCTTCGATCAAGCGTGGAATCATGTCGAGCGAAAATTGCCCGTAGCGAAAGAAGGATTGATTGATACGTCCGCCAAGCCAGCTGGGTCTTTTCGTCCATTGCTGGCGAACGTCATCGGGCAGTGTCGTAAGCGCATCCTGCCAGTCGGTACGATCAAACGGGATGAACTGATTGATTGCGTTCAATCGCAGCGTAGGGACCTGAATGGTTTCCCTAAGTGCTCCCAAGACGCCGCCGCAGACGTCCGGATCGAACGCATCGATTGCCGCGTCACGCTGAGCGCCATGAATACTTTGGCGCAGTCGATTCCCGCTGACTTTGTCAGGATTCTCGAGCATGGCGCGTCGCTCGCTTAACCGGTTGTCGGCTTCCTGAATGCAGGCCAATTCAATGTTACGCAAATGCTCCATAGAGTCGACGGCAGGTGCCGCTTTATCGGCGTGCATACTCAACGGCACATGCGCGGCTATCGGCAAACCCTTTGCGTTGGCTGCGGCAACCAATGCCTCGAAAACCTCCGGGCTGACCATTTCGTAGATCTTGATAAAACTGGCGCCGGCTTCGGCAAGGGCAGCGACTGCCGCTGCGGCTTGATCCGGGTCGGTATTGGTTGTGCCAATCTCGGGCACGTCGTTGCCGTCATAAACGACGTGATCGCCGTCGAGCAGAGGGCCTGAAAAATAAACGCGTGGGGCCAATGCGCCCGGAGCTCGCATTTTTTCGACCACCGGCAGCAACAATGCCAACAAGCCACCGGTATCGCGGATGCTGGTGATGCCATATCGGACGAACTGCGCCGGCATGGTGTTGGTGAAGCGTTCGTCGTAAGTGAGATGGACATGCATGTCCCAAAGGCCTGGAATCAGATATTTTCCCTCGCCATTGATCGTGGTCTTGGCATCAGGTGCATTCGCACCTTCACCGACGTAGCTGATCACGCCATTGGAGATCGTTACCGTCTTTTGTGTCGCATCGGTCGTTTCAGCATCCACGACCCGAACATTGATAATGGATAGGTCGGCGACTTCTTTGGTCGCGCAACCGGCCATTCCGATCAACAAACCGGCTGCCAAAACAACGCCGCGCGATAACTGGATTAACCGGCTATCGCGCGACGATGTTTTTGAGGCTTTCAATTCAAAGTGCCATGCTATCAATTAACAACGGCAGCCACTGAATCCGTTCGATTGGCCAATCCGGTTAGCGTCTCCGCCAGCGATGTCCAGCGGGGGTCAGACCCTTTGCCCTTTTTCTTTAGCTTCTTGGCCATCGCTTTCAACGCTTTGGCCGACGCCTTGCGAGTGGTCGGGCCACTGGACCGATCGAGCAATGCTAGTAGCTCTGACTTTAAGTTCGCGTCGATCATCATGCCGCGGTCCAGTTGATCAATATAAGCGCGCGCAATGACCGGGTCAGCTGGCCAGGACACACTGAACTGTTGTTGCGGATTGAAGCGCGCGCCCTGATTGGCTAGCGCCGCTGCCGCGATTTCATTCGCTGTTAGGTGTTCGCTCGGTGTCAATGCCAGAACATCCACGCCACGTGCGATTTCGGTACCGTAGATTTTTCCGCCATACCAATAGGTCGACCAATAGCCACCTAGAATCAAGGTATCCTCGTTAACGGGCCCACGATCAAAAAACGCAATTTCGATCGGGTTCTCTGAATCGGTAAAGTCGATGACCGATAGCCCGCCTTGGTACCAGGCTTGGACAAAAATATCCCGACCCGGTACAGGAATGATCGAGCCGTTGTGCGCCACGCAATTTTCCTCATCGCTTTGCGGCGCCGGAATCTTGAAGTAGCTCCCAAAGGTTAGCTCGCCATCAACGATGTCATAGATCGCATCGGCGCCCCAGGTGAGCGGGTCGTAGGCGCGACAGCGTGGACGACCACCGCCACCCCATTCATCGGTAAACAGAATTTTGGTGCCATCGTTGTTGAAGGTGGCCGAATGCCAGTAAGCGAAACCGGGGTCGATGACTTCATCAATCCGTTTCGGTTTCAGCGGGTTACTGATATCGAACAAAATGCCGTTGCCCGAACAGGCGCCTGCCGCGAGGTTTTTCTCAGGGAAGACGGTGATGTCATGACAATGGTCGGTACGGTTAGTGTCTTGCGTATCATCACCGTGATCGCCACCGCGCCAAAGGCCGGCAATGACGCCGTCATCTTTGTCGGCGAAAACAGCCGGGCTGTCCACAATGCGCGCTTGCGAAGGATCATCGACCGGGATTTCGATCACATCGATACGGAACAGCGCCGTGCGCTCATCGCCAGGAATATCAGCGATACATCCAGGCAGTTCTTCTTCATCGCGAACGCTTGAGGTGCCCGAGTTGTAGACGATGATCTTGCCGTTTTTATCGGGACCGGAAACGACGGAGTGGGTGTGCGAGCCGCGACACGTTTGCACCGCGCCAACCTGCAGCGGTTGTTCAGGGTCAGTGATGTCAAAAATTCGAATGCCGCGGAAACGGGCTTCGCTGATATCGTCGTTGATGCCCTGCAGGCCGCAATCCAGCCGACCGCGCGTTTGTTCTACAGACATGATTAGCAGATTGCCAACGACCGAGACATCGCCCTGACCACCGGGGCAAACCACTGAGCTGATTTGCTCGGGCACACCGCTTGCGGGTAACCGATACATGTTGAAGCCATGATAATTGCCGGCCACCATGACATCGTCATAGAACGCCATGTCGGTGTTGGCGAAGCTCAGCAACGGATAACGGTCGTACGGTTTTTCTTTCTTTTCATCAGCGTCGGCATCTTCCGACTCTTCGGCAGCTGCGTCGTTATCTTCTGCCTCGTCGTCTACCGGTTTCTTCGGCGGCAAGCCTGCGGGATTCTCAGGGTCGAAAAAGCCTGCCGGTTTTGGCAGCGTAGCGACTAACGTGAGGTTTTGGATTGCCTGATCAGCGTCTTCAAAACCGGCTTTGAGTCCAGCACGTGGATCTGAAGATAAGCCGAGTAGCAGACCATTCATTCGATTGATTTCGCTGGTCTGGTCGTTGGTGATGTCGGATGTGAACTCGAACAAGACGGGATCATAGGCCGCGCCGGGAAGTTCCAGCAAGTCTTCTACCATCGTGACTGCGCCGTCGTGGTGCGTGATCATTAGCTGCAAAAACAAACGATCGAACTCGGTGCCGGACAGCGTGCGAAGTTTGGCCAAATCGGCCGGGCTCGCCATACCCATCGCCATCATCGCTTCATGATTCATCGATCCATGGTGCGACGCAATGGGCTCGTCTCGCTCCTGCAACCACTGTTGCATGAACTCAATTTCGTCGGCCTGTGTCTTATCGATACGACCTGCAATATCGACGACATCGGGTGTATTGGTGCGGTCGGTCACTAACCGCGCAAGTGTCAATGCCTGACGATGATGAGGAATCATCTGTCGCATGAATTCCGCATCGGCTGGCGAATAACTTGTGTCCGCAATCCGGATGGCATCCTCGGCACTTAAGCGTGCAGCCGTTTTACCCGGTGCGCCGGGCTGGATAATAGGTACGTCGCCGGCGACTGCCGGACCCATGCCAAGAAATGGCAGCAATGCCAATGCGTAGCGAATGTTTACACGCCGAAAATAACTCACAGATTTAGCTCCCTAGCGAATGGCCGTATCGTCGGCCTATCGCGCTAGTTTAGCATCGGCAGGGGCATCAACGGTCGGTCTTGGAGTGGTCAATTTCTGAGGGATATCTAGCGTCTGCTGTAATCGTTACGTTAAATACCTGCGCAGATTCGATGTTGGTTAGCATGCGGTCAGTTCTCGATACCTGAAAATCATGGGGCGAAATTCAGGGATATTACTGATTTCAGTCGCTTAGCTTGTATTCTTTAGAAAGCATGCGAGAATGAAAGCAGCAAACAACGTTGAGCATAGGGAGAGCGATTCGTTGTAGGTAAGCATAGCTGGCGAACATGTCAGCCGTATTGGTACACAAAATGATTGAGGGTGCCGGAGAAGCGCCAACGAGTTTAGCGTTTCTCATCCAGTGACATGGCAGATTTCGACACATCGTCTAGTAGACGAACTCCCGCAATAGCCGCTCGGGGAAGCGGCGACGGCACACCTGCAGTTGATGCGTTAGTTACGCAGATTGCTGTCAATTTCTTATCGCCTGATCCAAATGCGGTTTCCGAATCGCTCCAGTCATCTTTTGAGATGCTCCGAGATGCGACAGGATCGGACGCGGTGTTCCTGGCCCTGATCGGTGAAGACGGCCTCACGATTTCCGAAGTGCTGGCGGCGACGTCGCCTTTTACACGTTGTCGGCCGCAAGTGCTACAGGATCGCTCGCTCGACAAATGGCCAGTGTTAACGCGCCGCTTGGCCGAGTCCCGCACGGTTGAGTTTGCCAATACAGATGACGGCAACGGCGAGCTGCAGTCCGCCGCTAGCGAGCTCGCGACGATTCATATGGGCAGTTGCTTGCTGGCGGGTATTTCCGGCCAGGCATCCGGTGATGAAAAACAAGATTTGCGCGCGATCCTCGGGATCATCAATGAAGCGCCATGCGATCAATGGTCGACCGATCTTGCTTTGCTGGTGAAACTACTCGCCGCGAATTTGGGTGCGGGTTTGCAGCAAGTTGATTTATCCGTGGCGCTTGCCGAGGTTCGCGAACGTGATGGTTTGTTGGTGAATACCGCCAACGACGGCGTTTGGGATTTTGATGGTGAGACCAAGAAGGTCACGTTCTCCCGTCGTTGGAAAGAGATGCTCGGTTATGACGTTGATGCCGATGACATCGCGCCGGATTGGTACCGATTGGTTCATCCGGATGACATGTCTGCAGTGCAGTCCAAAATGCGCGCGCATCTGGAAGGTCGCAGCGATATGTTTCGCAGCACGCACCGCATGCGACATTGCAATGGCGATTGGCATTGGGTCACCAGTCAGGCACGCGGCATCATGGATGACAAAGGTCGGCTGCTGCGGTTGTTGGGTGTCGAGGTCGACATCAATGAGCGCAAACTTTATGAAGAAGCGCTGTTCCGTGAAAAAGAGAGCGCACAAATCACGTTACAATCGATTGGTGATGGCGTGATCACGACCGACGAACACAATATCGTTGAGTATGTGAATCCGGTGGCCGAAGAATTGACGGGCTGGAAGGTCGATGACGCGACCGGGCGTCCGCTCGATGAAGTATTTCGTGCGTTCCATGAAGAAACTTGTGAGCCCTTGGAGAATCCCCTTGCGGTCGCGGTGCGACGCAGTCGGGCGGTCAAATCGAATCGCCCGATTTTGTTGATTCGTCGCGATGGCAATGAGCTATACATTGAAAGTACCGCATCACCGATTCGTGATGGCAACTCAGTGATTACCGGCGGCGTTTTGGTTTTCCATGATGTCAGCGAGGCGCGCGAACTCAACCGTAAGTTGAGCTATCACGCCAGCCACGATTTCCTAACGGGTCTTGTTAACCGTCGTGAGTTCGAGAAGCGCATCGAGCGTGCGTTGAAGAGCAATGAAAAACGCGATGTTTCGCATGTGGTCTGCTATCTCGATCTGGATCAGTTCAAGATTATCAACGATACCTGCGGCCATAGCGCAGGCGACGCACTGCTCAGTCAGTTGGGTGCATTATTGAAATCGAAAATACGCTGGCGCGATACGCTGGCGCGATTAGGCGGCGATGAATTCGGCGTGTTGCTCGAGAGTTGCACGATTGAAGAAGCGATGACGACCGCTGATGCCTTGCGTGAGGCGGTTAGTGAGTTCAAATTTATCTGGGATGAGCGCAGCTTCCGACTGACCACCAGCATTGGTATTGTTCCACTGAACGCGACCAATGAAGAAGATGTCGCCAGTGTACTGTCTGCGGCTGACAGCGCTTGTGCGGCCGCGAAAGATGCGGGTCGCAACCGATTGCATTCCTATCATGAGAATGACATCGACATGATGCGTCGACGACGCGAGATGCAGTGGGCCGCGCGCATAAACAACGCGCTCGAAGAGAACCGGTTCGAGTTGTTTCGTCAAACGATCTTGCCGTTGCAAACACCTGATGCGGGTGCTCACTACGAGTTGTTGCTGCGGATGCGGGACGAGAACGGTGCGCTGGTTTCACCGGATCTGTTTATTTCGGCAGCCGAACGTTATGGCATTACACCGAATATCGATCGCTGGGTAATTCGCAATGCACTGCGCTGGTTAGTCTCTGAAGCCGATGAGCGTAGTCGCCTATCCATGTGCTCGATCAATTTGTCCGGTCAGAGTTTGGGTGATGAAAAGTTCTTGCCGTTTGTCATTGAACAATTCCAGACGAGTGGTATTGCCCCCGAGAAGATTTGTTTCGAGATTACCGAAACAGCGGCTATCGCCAGCTACTCGCAAGCCAATCGTTTCATTAATGCGCTGAAAGAGCTGGGTTGTAAATTTGCGCTGGACGACTTTGGCACGGGCTTATCGTCGTTTGGTTATCTCAAACATTTCCCCGTCGATTTCCTGAAAATCGACGGCAGCTTTGTCAAAGAAATCCTGCATGACCCGATCGATCGCGAAATGGTTCGGTCGATCAACGAGATCGGTCATCTAACGGGTAAGCAGACCATTGCGGAATTCGCCGAGAACCCGGAGATCATCACGATGCTTCGGGGAATGGGCATCGACTATGCACAGGGTTACGGTGTGTCGGAGCCCCAGAAAGTGTTGCAGGCGATCGCCTAAAAACTAAATCGCATTGAGAAGTCTGACGCACGCACGTGTTTGGTCAGCGCACCCACGGAAATGAAATCGACGCCCGTCGCGGCGATGACTCCAAGCGCGCCATCTTCGATACCACCG
The DNA here is from genome assembly GCA_045110335.1 of Woeseiaceae bacterium. GTDB lineage: Bacteria > Pseudomonadota > Gammaproteobacteria > Steroidobacterales > Woeseiaceae > CALBPI01. Next base: position 107,516 of record JBGCGB010000007.1, on the reverse strand, counting down.
GACGCTTCGAGTTCGCACTCTGCGTCCAGTTCCTGATTTAGGGCGACGGCTTCTCGAAGATCCGCGAGTGGGAAATTATCCAACAAGATGCGTTCGACGCCTGTTTGCATGGCGTCACGGGCTTGAGCGACGGATTCAACCTCGACTTCAACGGGTAGGGCCGGATGACTGGCACGCGCAGCGCGGACCGCTGCGGCCAGCGATCCCGCCGACGCAATATGGTTTTCTTTGATCAGGATGGCATCGAACAATCCAATGCGATGGTTAACGGCACCGCCGATTCGTGTCGCGTATTTTTGCGCTAGCCTTAAGCCCGGAATCGTTTTTCGGGTATCCAGAATCCGACACGGCGTATTGGCCACTTGTTCTACATAGTGCGCCGTTGTTGTCGCGGTTCCCGTGAGTGTTTGCAACAGGTTCAGCGCCGTTCGCTCTCCGGTTAACAGTGAGCGCGCCGGCCCATCCAGCTCACAAACCAGCGCGTCCGCTTCAAGCGTATTACCGTCTTCGGCGTGCCAACGGACATGAACTTCGTCGTCTAGCTGGCGAAAGACCTCGTCGAACCACTCGCGGCCGCACAGCACAATCGGTTCGCGCACAATAACTCGCGCCTGCGCCATCGCGGCGGGTTCGACCAAAGATGCGGTCACATCACCTTTTCCAACGTCTTCACGAAGCGCTTTCTCCACGATCTCCAGCCGGTCTTTGGCCAGTTTTTTGTCCGAGACTTTTGCGCGGAACCGGGACTTTTTTTGGATTTCTTGTGTCATCTGTCGCTTCTTTGGAGGGTGATTCTCTATCAACGGCGGGATTATGGCAGAGCGGAGGCGTCTTCGCAGTCTCTTTCCGATCGGTTATCTTTCAACTTGGTGGCCATAACGGCATAATTAGCGCTTGGTAAGTACTCCGGAGTCCGCACTTGTCGACTTTGTCTCCTCAATCCCCGTGCATCAGCATCTGTACGCTCGATGAGCAGGATGTCTGCATGGGTTGTGCCCGAACACTCGATGAGATTATCGACTGGGCCATGATGGATGATCCGGCAAAGCAGGCGGTACTCGATCGATTGGCAATTCGGCTAGAAGCGCATGAAAAATCAGCTTAATAGACTAGTGGTCGTGTTGCTTTGCGGCATGTTCTGCAGCGGTTGCACCGCGCTGTTAACGGGTGGCAAGAAGCGGCCGGCGACGACGCTGGCTCTTGAAAACCCCGATGAGCAGACCCATTGTCACTCTTTAACGGAGACCGCTCCGTATCCCCAATTTGTGTTTAATCGCCCAGGACTGATCAATGGAAGTTAATGACCGAATCAAAAAGCAGCTCGATGATCATCCAGTTATCGTCTATATCAAAGGGACGCCTGACTTTCCGCAATGCGGTTTCTCATCGCAAGCTGTTGCGGCGTTGAAAGCATGTGGGCAAGAGTTTGCCTATGTGAATATTTTCGACGATCAGGAAATCCGGGAAGGCCTGAAGGTCTACTCAAACTGGCCGACGTTCCCTCAGCTCTACGTGAAAGGTGAGCTCTTGGGCGGGTCTGACATTGTTGTCGAAATGTATAAGTCCGGCGAGTTGAAGCCTCTGTTGGAAGAAGCGGTCGCCTAGTCTTCGTCTTCCGGCAGGCTAGCCTCGTAGACGCTCGAAAAGCGGTTGACGATTTCGCAGAATAAGTCGGCCGTCTTTTCTGCATCGTATGCGGCCGAATGCGCCTGACTTTCGTCCCAATCTATACCGGCGCGTCTCACCGCACGCGATAAGACCGTTTGACCCAGCGCGACGCCACCCAAAGTGGCTGTGTCAAAGCATGAGAACGGATGGAACGGACTGCGTTTGATGTTGCATCGAGCGATCGCCGCATTCAGGAAATTCAAATCGAAGAAAGCATTGTGGCCAACCAGCACCGCACGCGTGCATTCGTGCTCGCGCACGGCTGCACGCACTTCTTTGAATACGCGCTGCAATGCATCTCGCTCGTCGATAGCGGGTCGCAGCGGATGATCCGGATCGATACCGTTGACCGCTAACGAAGCAGGTTCCATGTTGGCGCCTTCGAATGGTTTGACATGAAAACGTACGGTCTCTTCTCTGGAAAACCGACCGCTGTCGTTCGCCTGAATCGTGACAGCGGCAATTTCCAACAATGCATCGGTCGCCGCATTGAAACCGCCGGTTTCCACATCGACAACGACCGGTAAAAAACCACGGAAGCGTTGGTTGATTCTGAATTCGCTCATGAGCGTCGGCCGGCTTTGATGATGTCGGTCATATGATTGAGTAGCAGATGCGTTGTATACCGAACGCCGAACCCGGTAATGGTGGTGTCAACGCCACCCAACCCGCCGTTGTTCTCGCAAGCCGACAGGTCCATGTGAACCCAGGGAATACCTCGCGGTACAAACTGCTCCAAAAAGGTGGCCGCCAGAATATGGTCACCGGCGCCGCTGATGGGGCACTGCATGATATCCGCCGTTTCGCTCTTGAGATTGTCGAGAAAATCGCCGCCGATCGGAAATGGCCAGACGCGCTCACCTGACGCGACACCCGCGCGTTTGAGTATCGGGTGCAATGCGCTGCGATTGCTAAACACACCGCTATATTGCGAGGTGACCGCCGTGACACACGCACCTGTCAGTGTGGCGAAATCCAGAATCGCATCCGGCTTGTTGCGGCCCGCCATGGTTAATGTGTCAGCCAGTACCATCCGGCCTTCGGCATCCGTGTGAATGGTTTGAATGGTCTTGCCGGAAAGCGATGTCACCACATCTTGTGGTTTGAACGCTTGCGGTCCGGTTCTGTTTTCCGTGATCGCCAGCCAGACTTCGAGATCAAAAGGTACATCGATCTCGGATAAGGCGAGCAGGCTGCCTAACGCTACCGCGCTACCACCCATATCAATGTGCATGTTCAACATGCCATTGTGTGGTTTTAGATTGGTGCCGCCGGTATCAAAAATGATGCCTTTGCCGACAAGCGCTATTTTCTTTCTCGCAGACTTGCCGGACGCTTTGCGCGTGAGTTGGACGATGCCCGCGTCGTTGTTTTCGTTGCCTTGAGCGACAGCGACGAACGCACCGGCGCCTTTGCGCTTGAGCTTGGCCAACGAATGGAATTGATACTTCCAGCGATGGTCTCTGGCCATTTTCTCAGCGATGTTTCGATATCCCACGGCATCCAGCAAGTTTGGCGGCGCGGCACTGAGCCAACGCGCCAGGCAATTACCGCGTGCTGCAGCAATAACCGACTTAAGTGGCGATTTCTTCGGTTCGAAGATGGTGACCTTGAGCTCGGATTTGCTGGGGCGTTTTTTCTTGGTGAATTTCGGCAGCGCAAAATCAGCCATACAAAGCGTGGCGACCGCGGCTTGAACGACGTTGGTGTGCTGTTTGATGCTGTCGTCATGAATCACGATAGCGATGGAGCGGGCGCCGGATCCAATGGCCTGCTTCGCCGCATTGCGACAGGCGGTTTCCAGCTGAAATGTGTCCGTCATCTCTTTGAGACGAAGTGCGATTAACAACGTGGATTGCTTGCCGGGCATCGTGATCGAAAGCTGACTACCTGGTTTGCGCGTCGCTACGGTGGCGAGCTCTGCACCAAGCGGTAAGCTGGATTTTAGCTGTTCATCCGGCAAATTGTGGAGCAATAAGACCGCATCAAATTTACTGAGCGACGCTTCGGTCGGCGCGGCTCGTCGAGTATTAATTTTGGGTGAAGGGAGAACGGGGTTGGCTAGGGTGGGGATAGTCAAAAATGATCCTTGATGAGCAGCCCGCTGGTATCAGCGGTCAGTCATCGTAGCAGTAGACACTGGTTAATTCATCATCACTGCGATGATGCAGCGCAGCATGGAAAGACTGTTATCAACTAGTCGGGCTTTTGCTTCTGGTCAGGTATAATAGGGGATTAACATTCAGTAACCGCGGAAACTAAAACATGTCGCAGCATAATCGCTTTGACGATGCAGATCCTATCGAAACTACGGAATGGCTCGAGTCGATTGATTCGGTGCTCAAAAATGAAGGGCCCGAGCGAGCGCACTTTTTGCTCGACAAGATGATCGACTTTGCGCGTCGGTCCGGCGCTTATCTTCCGTATAGTCCTAACACGGCTTATCTCAATACCATCGCTACGAGCCAACAACCCGAGTATCCGGGAGATCGTTCAATCGAACGTCGGTTGGAAGCGTATTTGCGTTGGAATGCGATGGCGATGGTTGTGCAAGCGAATCGAGAGAACTCCGAATACGGTGGTCACATCGCCTCTTATGCATCGTCGGCGACGTTGTATGAGACTGGCTTTAATCATTTTTGGCGTGCGCCTTCCGATCAGCATGGCGGCGATCTTGTGTTCATGCAGGGTCATTCCTCGCCGGGTATTTACGCTCGTGCGTATTTGGAAGGCCGATTGTCTGAAGATCAGCTAAACCGTTTCCGTAAAGAAGTTGGCGGTGACGGGTTGTCGTCCTATCCGCATCCGTGGCTAATGCCGGACTTTTGGCAATTCCCGACCGTATCGATGGGTCTTGGCCCGATGATGGCGATCTATCAGGCGCGCTTCATGCGTTACCTTGAGAATCGCGGTTTGATTGAGCCCAGCGATCGTAAAGTCTGGTGCTTCCTCGGCGATGGGGAAACCGATGAACCGGAGTCGCTTGGTGCGATAACGATGCCGGTTCGCGAAGGGCTCGATAATCTGATTTTCGTTATTAACTGTAATCTTCAGCGATTGGATGGGCCGGTTCGAGGAAACGGCAAGATCATTCAGGAGCTGGAGGCAGCCTTCGGTGGCGCCGGATGGAACGTGCTTAAAGTGCTTTGGGGTTCCCGCTGGGATGGCTTGCTCGCCAAAGACAACGACGGCTTGCTGAAACGCGTCATGGAAGAAACCATCGATGGCGAATACCAAAATTACAAGAATAAAGGTGGCGCCTACACCCGCGAACATTTCTTCGGCAAGTTCCCGGAGTTGAAAGCGATGGTGGCGAACATGTCAGATGATGAAATCTGGCGTTTGAATCGCGGTGGTCACGATCCGCAGAAAGTGTATGCGGCTTACGAAAAAGCGGTGAATCATAAGGGTCAGCCTACGGTGATTCTCGCCAAGACGGTCAAAGGTTTCGGCTTGGGCTCTTCGGGCGGTGAAGGCGCGAACACGACACACCAACAGAAGAAACTCGATGAAGCGGCACTGCGCGAATTGCGTGATCGGTTCAATATTCCGGTGTCTGATAAAGACCTGCAAAGTGTGCCGTATTGTCGTCCGGAAGAAGGCAGCGTTGAGCTTGAGTATTTGCATGAGCAACGCAAACGCTTGGGCGGCTACTTGCCGGTCCGAAAACACAAGGCGCCGAAACTTGAAGTGCCATCGCTACATGCGTTCAAGAACCAGGTGGACGGTAGCGGCGAACGCGAGATGTCGACGACCATGGCGATGGTTCGAATGCTGACCACGCTCGTCAAAGATAAGAAGATCGGCAAGAATGTTGTGCCGATTGTGCCCGATGAAGCGCGGACTTTTGGTATGGAAGGGATGTTCCGACAAATTGGTATCTATTCTTCTAAGGGGCAGCTGTACACGCCTCAAGATGCCGATCAATTGATGTTCTACAAAGAAGACAAGAAAGGTCAAATTCTTGAAGAGGGCATCAACGAGGGCGGTGCGTTTTGTTCGTGGCTTGCGGCGGCGACCTCTTATTCCAGTCACGGCCTGCCGATGATTCCGTTCTACATCTATTACTCGATGTTCGGCTTTCAGCGTATTGGTGACTTCATTTGGGCTGGTGGCGACATGCAAGCACGCGGCTTCCTGATCGGTGGAACCGCAGGTCGCACCACGTTGGCTGGCGAAGGCTTGCAGCACCAGGATGGTCATTCACATGTGCTGTCTTCAACGGTACCGAATTGCGTTTCTTATGATCCGACCTATGCTTACGAACTGGCGGTGATTGTGCATGAAGGCCTGAAGCGCATGGCCGAGCGGCAAGAAAATGTTTTCTACTACATCACGACGATGAACGAAAACTATGCGATGCCGCAGATGCCAGAGGGGTCTGCTGAAGGCATTCTCAAAGGCATGTATCCAGTGCGCAAGGGCGGACGTGGCAAGGTTCGCGCCCAGCTGATGGGATCCGGCACCATTCTTCGCGAAGTATTGGGTGCCGCCGATATGTTGATGGAAGACTTCGGTATTCCCAGTGATGTCTGGAGCGTGACCAGCTTCAATGAGTTGCGGCGCGAGTGTCTTGAGGTCGAGCGGTGGAATCAACTGCATCCAACCGATGAGCCTCGTCAAAGTTATCTGGAGAAAACGTTACAGGATGTGCCTGGGCCGTTTATCGCCGCCACCGACTACATGAAGATCGTTCCGGATCAGGTTCAGCGATGGATGCCGGGTCGGTACATCACGTTAGGCACTGATGGTTTTGGTCGCAGTGATGCGCGTGCGGCGCTTCGGGAATTCTTCGAAGTCGATCGTCGCTACATAGCGGTCACGGCATTGAAGGCGCTTGCGGATGACGGCACGATTGATCAAAAAACCGTTGCTGAGGCCATCGAGAAATACAACATCAACCCGGACAAACCTGATCCGGTAACGCTGTAACGATTGGGAGTTAATGCGTGGCAAACGAACATGAAATAACTGTGCCGGATATTGGTGATGTTGATTCGGTCGAGGTGATCGAGATCCTCGTTGCCCCGGGCGATACCATTGACATCGATGATGGCATCTTAACGATGGAAACCGACAAGGCGTCGATGGATGTGCCGTCGACGCACGCCGGTATCGTCAAGTCAATCACCGTATCTTTGAACGATAAGATTAAAGAAGGCGATGTGATTGCGATCGTATCTGTCGAAGCCGGCGAGAGCCCGCAGGCAGAGACGACTGCGGTTGAATCCGAAGCGGCGGTTGAAGCTGAGTCGGTAGCACCAGTCACGCCCGCGGCGGCGTCCGCTGGGCCCGTCACGATTAGCGTGCCGGACATCGGTGACATTGACGTGGTTGACGTCATTGAGATTGCGGTCCAGGTCGGAGATCGTGTTGGCGTGGATGATCCTTTGCTCACCCTTGAGACCGACAAAGCCTCGATGGATATTCCGTCGACGCATGCCGGTATTGTTCGTGAGATTCATGTCGCCGTTGGTGATCAGGTCAAGCAGGGCGCTGCGATCGTGTTGCTGGATGCCGAAGCCGATTCCTCGGCAGCGGCTGAGCCCGCTGAAGTAAAAGCGGCACCTACAACAACGAAACCTGCTGAGGCGCCGCGACCCGCTGAAAAACCAAGTGCGCCATCGCCTGCCCGCGGTGAAAGTAAAAAATTGCCAGCCATCGATGAAGCAGGTTTTTCGAAAGCGCATGCAAGTCCGTCCGTTAGAAAACTGGCGCGTGAACTGGGCGTTAACCTGGTGCAGGTTAAAGGCAGTGGTACCAAAGGGCGCATCGTTGCCGATGACCTGAAAGCCTGGGTCAAAAAAATGTTGTCGTCTGGCGGTGCCGGTGCGGCGACGGGCGGCGGATTGCCCGCATTGCCGAAAGTGGATTTCTCGCGGTTCGGTGATATCAGTGAATCTCCGCTCACGCGGATTCAGAAAATTTCCGGGCCACGTTTGCAAGCGAGCTGGGTGAACCTGCCGCATGTTACGCAGCACGATTTGGCGGATACGACAGAGATGGAAGCCAGACGCCAGACGCTGAAAGGAAAAGCGGCTGAGCGGGGCGTCAAGCTCACGCCGTTGGCATTTGTGATGCGCGGTGTGGTGCAGGCTTTGGCTGAGTATCCCAAACTGAATTCTTCGTTGTCTCAAGATGGCACGACGCTAATCAATAAGCATTATTGCCATCTTGGCTTTGCCGCCGACACCGACGATGGGTTGGTCGTGCCCGTCATTCATGACGCTGACAAAATGGACGTTTATGAGCTGGCGACGGCACTGGCAGACTTGTCAGCGGCTGCTCGCGATGGAAAGCTCACGCCCAAACAAATGCAAGGTGCGACATTTACGATTTCCAGCCTTGGCGGGATCGGCGGGACGGCGTTCACACCGATCGTTAATGCGCCGGAGGTCGGCATTTTGGGTGTTTCACGCGCCAGTATGCAACCGGTTTGGGATGGAGAAAATTTCCAACCCCGACTAATGCTGCCGTTATCGCTGTCATATGACCATCGCGTGGTTGACGGTGCGCTGGCTGTTCGGTTCACGACTTACCTGTCGCAATGTCTCGGCAATGTAGATGGTTTGTTGCAAGCCATTCCCTAACCCGATCAGGAACTCCAAGCGATGACAGACAAACAAACGATCCGCATTCCGGATCTTGGTGATTTTGGGGCCGTCGATGTGATCGATGTGCTGGTTTCCGTTGGCGATGTGGTTGCCGCGGAAGACGGGCTAATCACATTAGAAACTGACAAGGCGACGATGGATATTCCAGCGCCGTTCAGCGGCAAGATTACCGCCATCACGGTTAAGGCTGGAGATCAGGTTAGCGAAGGTGATGCTATCGGTGAGATGGTCGTTGCATCATCCGGCGATACCGAAACGACAGCATCGTCGGATAGTGAGCCGGAACCAACGGTATCCATTGCACGACCCGCTGCTGCTGCCGCGGCATCGGCGGTTGCCTCGGACAGTGATACGGAGTTGTTGGTGCTCGGTGCCGGTCCGGGTGGTTACGCCGCGGCTTTCCGCGCCGCCGATCTCGGCATGAAAGTGACCTTGATTGAGCGCTACGCATCACTGGGTGGCGTTTGTCTGAACGTCGGCTGTATCCCGTCAAAAGCATTGCTACATGCCGCGAAAGTGGTCGACGAAGCGGCCTCAATGGCGGATCACGGCATTCGGTTTGGCGAGCCGGAGATTGATGCATCGAAACTCGCTGAATGGAAAGGCAGCGTTGTGAATCGTTTAACCGGTGGGCTGAAGCAGCTCGCCAAACAGCGAAAAGTCACCGTTGTGAAAGGTACCGGCACGTTCGTCGGCCGGCATGCCGTTGAAGTTGTTGATGGCGACGGCAAACAGGTGATTGGATTCAAACAGTGCATCATCGCGGCTGGTTCAGCACCGATCCGCTTGCCGTTCGAGCCTGACGACTCGCGGATTGTCGATTCCACCGGCGCGCTGGAAATCTCGCCGTTGCCCGAGTCGTTGCTTGTGGTTGGCGGTGGCATCATTGGTGTCGAGCTCGGCAGTGTTTATGCGGCGCTGGGTGTGGCTGTTACGGTCGTGGAATTGACCAATGAGTTGATGCCGGGTGCGGATAGAGATCTCGTTCGTCCATTGCAAAAACGTTTGTCCTCACAGTTCAATTCGATCCTGCTCAACACGAAAGTGACGGGTATGAAGTCGACTGAGGCCGGTATCGAAGTGAGTTTTGAAGGCAAAGATGTGCCCGCGACGCAGACCTTCGGTCGCGTGCTGGTCGCTGTTGGTCGGAAAGCCAATGGTGACAAAATCGGTGCGGAGGTCGCTGGTGTTGCTGTCGACGGGCGGGGGCAGATCTCTGTCGATAAACAGATGCGCACCAATGTCCCGCATATTTTTGCGATCGGCGATATTGTCGGTCAACCGATGCTCGCTCACAAAGCGACGCATGAAGGGCATGTTGCTGCGGAAGTGGCAGCGGGGGAAAACCGGGCATTTGATGCGCGCGTTATTCCATCGGTGGCGTACACAGATCCGGAAGTCGCTTGGGTTGGCTTAACAGAAACACAAGCGAAAGCGGATGGCACCGCCTATGAGGCGGCGGCATTCCCATGGGCGGCCAGCGGTCGTTCGCTCGCGCAAGGTCGGGATGAGGGTAAGACCAAAATCCTATTTGATCCAGCGAATGGGCGCGTTCTTGGTGGCGGTATCGTCGGCACGAATGCTGGCGATTTGATCGCCGAGATTGCCTTTGCGATCGAAATGGATGCCGATGCCGAAGATCTTGGGTTAACCGTTCATCCGCATCCTACGTTGTCTGAGACTGTGGGCCTGACCGCGGAAGCCTACGAAGGCACGCTGACAGACTTATATATCCCGAAGCGGAAGAAACGTTAGGACGCGTAAAGCGTTTTTAGATCTACTGCCGTGCCATCTTCTTGCACGATGGCACAATGTTCGCGGCGCAGTTGCCGCGGCTCGACGGCGCCACAAGAGTGGGCAATCACCGAGAGTTCTTTGTGGATACCTTTGGCATAGCGCGCTACACGGCGCGCTTTGTCTGCAGCCACTAGACCGCGTTGCAATTTCTTGTCATGGGTTGTGATGCCGGTCGGACAAGTGTTCTTGTTGCATTGCAGGGCTTGAATGCAACCGAGCGACAACATAAAACCGCGAGCAGAATTGACCCAGTCTGCACCGGCACAGAGTGCCCATGCCACTTCAGTCGGATGAATGAGTTTGCCGCTTGCCGCGACTCGAATACGGCCCCGGAGTTCATGCTTGTCCAGGAGGTTCACGACTTGCGGAAGGCATTGATGAATGGGCATGCCCATGCTGTCGATTAATGACATTGGCGCTGCGCCGGTGCCGCCATTGGCGCTGTCGATCGTGACAAAGTCCGGCGCTGAAGCTTTGCCCCGGCGATTGATCGCGACGAGCAGTTGTTCGAAGCTTGCGATGTTGCCGATGACAGTCTTGATGCCGACCGGTTTACCGCTGAGCTCTCGCAGATAGTCAATGTAGTCGAGTAGCTCGTCATCATTGCCGATTTCGGGATGCCGGTTTGGACTGATGGAATCTTCGTCTGCGGGAATTCCTCGAATTTCGGCAATTTTGGTAGTGACTTTTTCACCGGGCAAGATGCCGCCTTTGCCAGGTTTCGCACCTTGCGCGAGCTTCAGTTCGATCATTCTCACCTGCTCGTGGTCGGTGACTGCTTTGAAAGCTTCCTCATCAAGACTGCCGTCTTTTTGTCTGACGCCATACTTAGCCGTACCCATTTGGAAGATGATGTCGGCTTCGCCTTCGAGGTGATACTCCGACAAGCCGCCTTCGCCCGTGTTGAGCAAAATGCCCGCGCCGGCGGCACCGACAGACAGCGCCTGGACAGCGGGTTTTGAAATGGCGCCGTAACTCATGGCCGAGATGTTAAACAAAGCATCGGTCACGAATGGCTGGCGGCAATGCGGGCCGACTTCAATCGAGGTTATCGGCTTCGCCTCACGCTCCAGAACAGGGTAGGGGCTATTCAGAAACAGCGGCGTGCCAACAGTACTTAGATTCAGTGTGGAACCAAACGCCACCGTGTTGTCTTCGCCTTTTGCGGCGCGATAAACCCAGGATCTTTCCGCACGGTTAAATGGCATCTCTTCGCGATCTTGCGCATAGAAATATTGGCGAAAAAATGTCCCCAAGTGTTCAAACCAATATCTTAGTCGGCCGATTACCGGGAAATTCCGGCGTATGGCGTGTTTGGTTTGTGTGATGTCGATGATATAGAGAATGATGACCGACAAGACAAAGGAGCCAAGTACGATCAAAAAGACACTAGCCATTAAATCTAGCAAGTGAGCAACGCTAAAAAATGAGTCTGTCATATCGAATCGCAATGGTTATCCATGTTTCGCTAGCGACCGTTCATCAGGAAAATTGACAGAACCGCGTCACACTAATGCTGATATTTTCTCGAGGTAGTTTTGTTCGTCCGGTAGTGTACCGTCACGCTGTGCCTGCCAAAGGCTTTCTGCCAGGCATTCGATCATTTCATGCTCTGCCGCATGCGGGTCACCGGCACGCTCAGCAAGCTTTTGGTGGACGTCACGGATACCAATCGGCCGGTTGGTGGCCACTTGCTCGCGAATGGCCAGGTGGAGTCCCATATGAAGGAACGGATTGCTTTGACCGCTTTCCGGTAGGTAGTCGCCTTGAACCTGTTCTTCCGTTAGACCCGCATGGTATTCCGGATGCTCGGCGACGACCGCGGCGATCTGCTGCTCAAGCGGAGACATAGGCTGCCCGGCTCGAAATAGTCGCCACGCCTGCACGTACATCCGCCGAAGCTCTGATTTATCTTGACCAAATAGCATCTGGGTATTATTTCACAGCGGAAGCCGCGAATCATGTCGGTGCCGGTGTCTTCTTCTTAAACTCGCACCATTCTGACACGCTGCAGCGATAGCATTCCGGTGTGCGCGCTTTGCAAACGTAACGGCCATGAAGAATGAGCCAGTGGTGAGCATCCTTCAAGAACTCGTCGGGCGTTAAACGGGTTAGTCGTTTTTCCACTTCGAGTGGTGTCTTGCCTTTCGCAAGGCCGGTTCGATTAGATACTCTAAAAATATGCGTGTCGACAGCGATAGTGGGTTCACCGAAGGCTGTGTTCAGGACCACGTTGGCGGTCTTTCTACCGACACCGGGCAATGCTTCAAGTGCTTCACGGTCGCGCGGTACTTCACTGTCATAGTCAGCCAGCAGGATCTTGCAGGTAGCGATGACATTGCGTGCTTTACTGTTATAGAGCCCAATGTGGCGAATATGTTTGGTGAGACCCCGAACGCCTAACGCAGCAATTGCCTCAGGCGTGTTGGCAACCGGATACAACGTATCGGTGGCCTTGTTGACACTGATATCGGTTGCCTGCGCCGAGAGAATAACGGCAATCAGAAGTTCGAAAGGATTCTCGTAGTTGAGTTCTGTGGTGGGCTCCGGGTTAGCCGCACGAAGTGTCGAATAGATATAGGTTCGTTTGTCACGATTCATTCGTTGTTCCTTCCGAGACCATGACACTGCGTTGAAGTATGAGATTGCGAATGACCAATAACAGCGCGAGCGCGAAGAAAGCGCCTGGCGGTAGCAGGGCGATCAGCAAGCCACTGTCCGCAATGACAATGCCTTGTGACGTTGCGCCAGGCACCAATTGGTCCAAACCGGAAAAGACGCGGCCGCTGCCGACCAACTCGCGGATGATGCCGATGGCCAGCAACACCCAACCGAAACCGATGCCATGCGCCAAGCCATCGGCCAATGCACGCATCGGTGGCTGGCGTGATGCGAAAGCCTCGGCTCGTGCGACGATTGCGCAATTGGTCACGATAAGCGGTAGAAAAATACCGAGACGTGCATGTAGCGCCGGTGCATAGGCGTGAAAGAGCAACTCGATGGCCGTAACCAACGACGCGATAATCAACACATAGGCAGGGATTCTGATCTCCGGCTGCAGCGCACGTCGGGCGATCGATACGAGCAAGTTACTGGATGCCAGCACGAACAAGGTGGCGATTGCCAAGCCAATGGCGTTGACCGCGGTGTTGGTAATCGCGAGCAACGGACAAAGTCCCAACAACTGGACGATACCGGGGTTGTTTTGCCATAGCCCATCACGCCAAATACTCATGGCGTTATGCCTGCTTTTTCGACGGGATTCCGAATGGCAAATTCGAGCGTTTCACGGACAGCGGTGACAACCGCGCGTGGCGTTACCGAAGCACCGGTAAAGCCATCGAAATGACCGCCATCCCGCTTGAGACGCCATGCGGGTGGTGCGACGGTGTCGAATGAAACGCCGGCAAAGCTCTCGATCCAATCCGACTTGCGGCGTTCGATGTCATCACCGAGTCCTGGTGTTTCCGTATGTGAAATCACCCGGGTGCCGGTGACCATGTGATTGTTATCGATTCCCACGAGGAGCCGGATCGGCCCGCTGTAGCCTTGCGTACTGACTTCGAACACGCGTGCGGTGGATTGACCTTTCAATCGCACCTGATAAATGACCGCCATCGCATCTCCGGGTAAGGGATGCGGTGCTGCCAACGTTTCGGCATGATCAAAATCGATCGTGTCGTAGCGCACGTTACCAAGTACTGGCGCAAAACGGGCGAGTCTTGCGGCCGCTTGATTGTCGCGAATGCGTTCATGGGTGACTTGCCAGGCACCGGCGACAATGAACGCGGCCAGCGCGGCGAAGCCAATAAGCTTGAATGTGCCAGCCAGTACCGATGTGCGTTGCGGTTCAGCGTTCATGACCCATGATCCTTGGCGTTGTGAGCCGGTCAATCAACGGCACTGCGGCGTTCATCAGCAGCACGGCGAACGCAAATCCATCCGGGTAGCCGCCGTAGCTGCGAATTGCCCAAGCAATAAAGCCGATACCAAAGCCATAGATAAGGCGCCCTCGCGGACTGGTCGCCGCCGATACCGGATCGGTCGCAATGAAGAAGGCGGCAAGTAGCGTCGCGCCGCTGAACAAATGAAACCCGGGACCGGGCAATGCACCGGAGGATGCCATTGTGGCGATGGTCGCCGGTGCCAATATACCCACCAACACCGCTACCGGAATATGCCAGCGGATAATGCCGCGATATAGCAGCCAAAACCCGGCGACAGCGATGAAGTTTCCAATCCACTCCCAGCCATAACCGCCAAAGTCACCAAACAGCGGGCTGATCCGCATCTCTGCATACATTTCAGAATCGGCGATACCGGTCCGAACGATATCCAGTGGCGTTGCTCTGCTGACGGCATCTAGCGTCATGCCAACGGGCCAATCGCCAGTAAATAAATAGGCCAGTCGTTCTGTGACCAAAGGACGCACATAGTCAATGTCGCCAAGTTGCGGCGGCAACCAGGTACTCATCTCTACTGGAAACGAAATCAGTACAAGTGCGTATCCGACCATGGCCGGGTTAAAAGGGTTAAACCCAAGGCCACCATAAGCATGTTTGGCGAGCAATATCGCGGTGGCACAAGCAATGAGTGTGATGTGTACAGGCAAATAGGTGGGCAATGCCAACGCCAGCAAAACACCTGTCAATACAGCGCTGAAATCACCAATCGTGTCCTCGATGGGGACCCGCCGCAGTTTAACGGCAAGCGCTTCGAAACCGACGCAAGCAACAACGCAAAGCACGACATTAAAAAAGATACCGAAGCCGAAGAAGAAAAAATAGATCACGATGGCGGGCACGAGACTGAGCGTCACTTCCCGCATCATGGCGGCGACGCCAGTGGTTGGCCGCAGATAGGGTGTGATAGCCGGCTCGAAGCGCATTAGTCTTCGCTTTCCTCTGTCGGTTTCGCTTGCTGGCGCTTCAGAATGTCGGCTATCGCGTCGCGACTGGCCTTGTCTTTCAAGGCGCGGATGCTATTGGCGTCGGTGGATTCACGTTGCTCGTCGCGATGTTGTCGTGATTCGAACCGTTCGCGCGCTCGCTCAGCACGTTCGCGGTCGTAGGTCTCCAGTCTCTGCGTGAGTTTGGCTTTTCTAAAACTGTGGGTCAGTGGTATGTGGCTAGGGCAAACAAGATCGCAACATCCACACTCAATGCAATCTACAAGACCGAGCGGTTTTAGTGCATCGTTGTCGCCGAAAGAGGCAGCGCGAAAGAGTTGTTGTGGCTGCAGGCGCACTGGGCAAATGCGTGCACATTCCCCGCATCGAATGCAGGCGCGCTCGGGTTCTTTGGAGGTTTGAATTGCCGGGCCGGTCAAGATGAGGCAGTTGCACGCTTTCGTCACGGCAAGCTCGTCGCTCGTTAATGCGATGCCTGTCATGGGTCCCCCCATGATCAGGCGCTTCGCATCATCGGTGTAACCGCCAGCAGCGGCAACGACATCGGCAATGGGCGTACCAAACCGCACTTCATAGTTCCCGGGTCTCGCGACGCCTTCACCGGTCACCGTGACGATCCGCGATATCAGCGGTAATCCCGTTATCGCTAATTCGGCGACACTGGCGGCCGTTGCCACGTTGTGGACCAATGCGCCAACATCACTGGGAAACGCACCAGTCGGTACTTCGCGACCCGTCATCAAGTACACCAGTTGGTCCTCACCGCCTGACGGATAGACAGTGGGTATCCGAACCATTCGCAGTCGCTCGTCGGCATCGATTTCGGCGGCACTACGGAACGCTTCCCAAGCTTCAGGCTTATCGCTTTCAACGCCGACGAAACAATAGGGCAGGTCGAGGGCTTTCAGGAGAATTCTGGCGCCGTACAAGATGTTCGCTGCGTGATTTCTCATCAATGCATCGTCGCAACTGATGTAGGGCTCGCATTCGACGCCGTTCAAGACCAACGTATCGATTGTCGATTCGATGGCATGGCGCATTTTCGCGATCGTCGGAAAAGCGGCGCCGCCCAATCCGACGATGCCTGCCTGCTCGATTTGCGACAGTAACTCGGTTTGTGTCAGCTCGAACGGATTGCCGATGGGCTTTAGTGCAGGATCGATGGTGTCTTTGCCATCGGTCTCGATGACAATACAGAGCGCTTCTTGTTGCCGTCGATCAGCAATCGGCATGATCGAAATATCGGTTACAACGCCCGAGCTCGATGCGTGTATTGGTGCGCTAAAGTCTCCGTTTGCGGATGCGATGCACTGCCCTTTGAGGACGCGGTCGCCGATTGAGACGATAGGCTCGGCCGGCTCGCCCGCGTGTTGTCGGAGTGGTAGTCGCAGAATCGGTGGGACACCGACATCAACGACCTCAGCGTCTCTGGACTGTGCCTTGAAAGACGGTAGACGAATGCCGCCAGGCAGTCGGAAGAGATCTTCTGTCGCCGCTGTCGTCATGCGACTTGCCTCTTATCGGCCACCATATCAATGCAATCAACAGGGCATGGTGCGATACATAATTCACAGCCCGTGCATAGTGATTCAACGACCGTATGCGAAAACTGATGCGCACCAATAATAGCGTCGACCGGACAAGCTGGCAGACAGCGCGCGCAGCCGATACAGGCGTCCTCGTCGATCAATGCGAGCATCGGCGGTGCTGTCGGTGGTAGTGCTTCGTCTAATGCGATGATGTCGCGGTTGAGTAGTCTCGCTAGCGCGGCAATGGTTGCATCGCCGCCGGGCGGGCAGCGATTGATGGCGACCTCATTGCTCGCGATTGCTTTCGCATAGGGCTTGCAACCGGGATAGCCGCATTGCGCGCATTGCGTTTGCGGGAGCAACGCTTCGATTTTCTCAACGACGGAATCACTGTCACCGGGCAATGATCGCGCGGCCAGTGTTAGACCAAGTCCACACACCGCTGCGATAACCGTCAAAACGAGTATAGCGTCCAGCATGCTATCTCAACCCCAGACCGGCAAAGCCCATGAACGCAAGTGACATGATGCCCGCGGTGACGAGCGCGATCGCGGAGCCGCGCAACACAAACGGAATTTCCGGTGTTTCGATGCGTTCTCGCATGGCAGCAAACAACAGCGTCACTAAGCCAAATCCGGCCGCGGCACCGAAGCCGTACCAAACCGACTGCGCAAAACTGTCGACCTCCTGGATATTGAGCAAGGCAACACCGAGGACGGCGCAGTTGGTCGTGATCAACGGCAGATAAATGCCCAGCATTTGTTCCATGAGCGGACTGATCCGACGAATCATGATTTCGGTAAACTGCACTAACGACGCGATGACGAGAATGAAGGTGAGCGTTCGCAGATACTGCAGCTCAAACGGTTGCAACAACCAAATCTCAATGAGATAGCTGGTGCCGGAAGACAGGGTCAACACGAAGGCTGTCGCAATACTCATGCCGGCCGCCGTATCCAATTGTCGAGTCGCCCCGAAAAACGGGCAAAGCCCCAGAAAGCGCGTGAGCACAAAATTGTTGACCAGTACTGTACTGATCAGAATCAGGAACCATTCGCGCAACACTCGTGGCCTCCCTCGTTAGTCGGTTACTTCACCCGCATGCCGGGTTTCGCGCCGTCATCCGGTGACAGCAGGAAGATACCTTTACCATCACCCGCTGCTAACACCATACCTTCGGACAAACCAAAGCGCATTTTTCGGGGTGCCAGATTGGCGACAACGACGGTATGCCGTCCCACTAGTGATTCAGGAGGGTAGGCGGACTTGATACCTGCAAATACCTGACGATTGTAGTCGCCAACATCCAGCGTCAGTTTTAGCAATTTGTCGGCGCCTTCAACGGCATCCGCCGCCGTGATTTTTGCCACTCGTAAATCCACTTTCATGAAATCATCAATGCTAATCGGCGGATCTGCCTCTTCCTCGGGTTTTTCCGTTTCAGCGGAGTCCGCTTTCAACGCATCGATCTGCTTCTCTTCGATTCGGGTCAGCATTGGTTTGAAACGATTGATCTTGTGATTCAGCAAAGGCGTTGCAACGCTATTCCACTGCCAATCATCATCATTGAACAGTGTGCGTGCTTTGACAGCAATCGCCGGAATGACCGGCGCCAGATAAATGACCAACGCGCGAAAACAGTTCAGTCCTTGCGTGCAAATCGCTGGTACTTGCCCGGCCGTGGCTTCGTCTTTTGCCATGACCCAGGGCTTGTTTTCGTCAATGAACTGGTTGGCGAGATCGGCAAGCCTCATGACTTCACGCATGGCTTTCGAGAACTCGCGTCCGTCATACAAGTCGGCAATGCGATCACCGGCATCGATGAACTGCTGATACAGATCGGTATCCATCAGTTCGTCTGCCAACATGCCGTCATTGCCTTTGGCAATGAACCCAGCGCAGCGGCTGGCAATGTTCACGAGCTTACCCACCAAATCAGAATTGACGCGTGCGACGAAGTCACTGAGGTTCAGGTCGATATCGTCAATGCCCGGTCCGAGCTTCGCGGCATAGTAGTAGCGTAGATGATCGGGCGGTAGGTGTTTGAGGTAGCTTTGCGCAGTAATAAACGTGCCGCGTGACTTTGACATCTTCTTGCCATCAACGGTCAGAAAGCCGTGGGCGAAGATGCCATTCGGTGTGCGGTAGCCGGCGCCTTGCAACACGGAAGGCCAGAACAGGGCATGAAAATACATGATGTCTTTGCCAATGAAATGGTAGAGCTCCGTGTCGCTGCCCGGTTTCATCCACGCATCAAAGTCCAAGTCTTTCTCGTTGCACAACGTCCGGAAGCTCGCGAGATAGCCAATCGGCGCATCCAGCCAGACGTAGAAAAATTTGTCTTCGGTGCCGGGAATCTTGAAACCGAAGTAGGGCGCATCTCTTGAAATGTCCCAGTCCTGCAGGCCAGCGTCGAACCACTCAGCCAGTTTCCGTTTGACGCTTTCGTCAATGTTGTTGTCGGACAACCAGGTTTTCAGGAAGGCTTCGAATTCACCCAGCTTAAAGAAGTAGTGTTCGCTGTCACGTGACACTGGTGGCTTACCGGACAGCACCGAAATCGGATTCTTCAAATCTTCGGGTGAGTAAGTTGTCCCGCAATTCTCGCACGCATCCCCGTATTGGTCTTCGGCGCCGCATTTCGGACAGGTGCCTTTGACAAAACGGTCCGGCAGGAACATGCCTTCCTGTTCGTCAAAGGCTTGGCTGATAGTGCGTGTATAAATGTGACCGGCATCGGTCAGTTTGCCGTAGATATCATGAACGAGCGCTTTGTTTTCATCGCTGTGCGTAGAACCGAAGTGATCGAACTCGATTTGGAACGCGGCGAAATCACGGGCGTGAGCCTCGCGATAGCCCTCGACCAGTTGCTCGGGCTCAATGCCCTTTTCGCGTGCGCGCAGCATGATCGGTGTGCCATGGGCGTCACTGGCGCAGACGTAATGGACTTCGTGACCGCGCATCCGCTGAAACCGCACCCAGATGTCGGTTTGCAGATACTCGACAAGATGGCCGAGGTGAATATCGCCATTCGCATAGGGCAAAGCGCTGGAAACCAGCAGGCGTCGTTGGGCGTGAGTCATAGAGGCTGAACGAAGTTTCGAAATCAACCCATATTATGCACTAGTTGTTGTCTTTGATCGCCTTGAACTTGGTCTTATTGATGCCCTTTTCATAGGCTTCGCGACCGCTGATGAACGCGCGGTCATAAAGATCCTGAATCGCTGAATCCATCGTCTTCATGCCACTCGCGCCACCACTTTGAATGGCATTTTCGATCTGATCTACTTTGCCTTGGCGAATCAAATTGCTGATCGCTGGTGTATTAATCATGATCTCCAGCGCGGCAACCCGACCCGGTTTACCTTTCTTCGGAATCAGCTGCTGTGACACAACGCCTCGCAACGATGTTGAAAGCATCGTTCGGATCTGGCTTTGCTTTTCTGATGGGAATGAATTGATGACGCGATCAATCGTTGCCGCTGCACCGTTGGTGTGCAGAGTTCCCATCACCAAGATCCCCATCTCCGCCGCGGTGACGGCAATGCTGATGGTTTCCAGATCGCGCATCTCGCCGACCAGGATGACATCCGGATCTTCGCGTAAAGCGGAATGCAGGGATTGTGCAAACGAGCCACTGTGGCGGCCGATTTCGCGTTGCGATATCAGACAACCCTTACGCTCGTGGATGAATTCGATGGGGTCTTCGATTGTTAAGATGTGGCCTTTCAAGCGTGTATTGAGCTCATCAATCATGGCCGCAAGTGTTGTTGATTTGCCGGAACCGGTTTTTCCGGTGACAAGAA
The DNA here is from genome assembly GCA_045110335.1 of Woeseiaceae bacterium. GTDB lineage: Bacteria > Pseudomonadota > Gammaproteobacteria > Steroidobacterales > Woeseiaceae > CALBPI01. The sequence goes on along the minus strand of JBGCGB010000007.1, from coordinate 87,193 downwards.
TCAATCCCCGTGGCTGCCGGCAAAGATCGCGTACCACGGACGGCATGCTGAGCTCATCAAGTGTCATGGTCTTGGTTGGAATCGTTCGGCAAACCGCACCCATGCCATTCAGTTGGCGTAATACGTTGACGCGGAATCGTGCAACGCCGGGAATGTCATAGGCAAAGTCGCAACTGTCATTCTCTTCGAAGGTGCGTCGTGCCGCTGGCGTCATCATTTGATACAGGCAGTCACTCACATGCGCCTGCGTCAGACGATTGCCGTTGATTTCGCGCAGGCTACCATGCACGCGCATGCGCGGCGGATCACCGCTCATGAAGTGAAGATCCGATGCATTGGACTTCAGCACTTCCTGCAGATAGTTATCGATCTTGCGAACGGCACGATTTTCGGATGTCATGTTAGTGCTCCTATATGCCGGCTACATCGAGCTTCGGCAGCACACTCGAGTCCGCAACGAACCGCAACAACTTTTTCTTGTCGTTCGCAAAACGATACGCATCATCCGGATCGACCTCACCGTTGTTGACGGCGGCCAACAAGGCCTGATCGAGCGTTTGCATACCGATGTCACTGCCGGTTTGGAGTTGGGCGTTGATCTGATGGGTTTGATCAGAGAGGATCAAGTTGCCGACAGCTTTGGTGTTCACGAGGATTTCATGGATACCCCGTCGGCCTTGGCCACCCGGGGTTTTGACCAGAACCTGTGTGATGACAGCTTTCAGGCTCTGCGCCAAGAAACTTTTGGTTTGTTCGCGAAGCTCGGCGGGCAGCGCGTCGATGATCCGGTCGATGGTTTTGACGGCACTAGTTGTATGCAGTGTACCGAGTACTAAGTGACCGGTTTCCGCCGCCGTCATCGCCATGGAAATCGTCTCCATGTCGCGCATTTCGCCGACGAGGATGACATCCGGATCCTGGCGCATCGCGCCCCGGACACCCGACGCAAAATCCGGGATGTGTGTGCCAAGCTCGCGTTGAACCACTTGACTGCGCTGACTGGTGTGCACGAATTCAATGGGGTCTTCGAGGCTGATGATATTCAAATCGCGGTGTTGGTTGAGGTGGTTAATCATGGCCGCAAGAGTCGTTGATTTACCCGTACCGGTGGCACCGGTCACCAACACCATACCTTGGTGATAGTCACAAAATGTTTCGATGACCGGCGGTAGCTTGAGCGAGGCGAGCGTAGGTACCTCGCCCGGAATGCTTCTGAAGACAGCGCCCACGCCAGTTTCTTTTCGAAACAGGTTGACCCTGAAACGGCCGCCTTCATCGGTGACATAGGAGAAATCGAGATCCTGGCCGCTGGCGAAAGTGTCCTGTTGTGATTTCGTTAGAATCTCGGCAACATAGTTTTCGAGTTCGGAGCCGCCGAGTTCACGAAACTTGATCGGCATCAGATCGCCGTTCATGCGAAGCATGGGCGGCACGCCGACAGCCAAATGGACATCTGAACAACCTTGCGCCAGTCCCAGTTTCAAAAATGCGTCAATTCTCGCCATAGTGTTCTCTAGCTGCTCGCTCTTCGTGCTGGCAATGGCCAGCGCCGCTTAAGATAGCACTATTGAAACCTTGGTCACACGATGACGCAAGTGCATGGCGCAAGGAAAGATAAGAGAGCGGGCTGATTGTGAGCTGGCGCACAGTTTGTGGCCATCACCGAATTAGATATTCAGGGCTTCCAGCGTCTCACGGACATCGAGCATTTTTTGATACCGCTCGGTTTTGTCGACACTCATCAATTTGGTGACGATAGCCGCCAGTTCGTCCGGAATCTTGTCATTGAGTTCCTGGCAATGAGCGGCCTTGCCCTGAACATGCTGATACATCACCGACATATGGTCGCCGCGTGTATAGGGTGGCGAACCCGTGATCATCTCGTAGAGCATCACGCCGAGACTGTAGATGTCCGCCGTTTCCTCGACTTTCTTGCCGAGAATTTGCTCCGGTGCCATGTATTTCGGTGACCCGATGACGTAACCCGTTTTCGTCAGCTGCGTATCGCCGCTTGAAGCGGCGGCGGCAACACCGAAATCTACGATTTTTAGCAGGCCGGATTCATCGATCAGGATATTGGCGGGTTTCAGATCGCGATGAATGACCCCGGCATCGTGCGCCACGCTCATACCGGTGGCGATGTCCCGAGAGAATTTCAGCGCCTTGGAGAAATCCATCGGTTTTTGCGCGGCAATCTCGGCACCCAGCGTGTGCGAATCGAAATACTCCATCGAAATGGCGTAGTTCCCCTGAATGTGCAAGAAATCGTAAATACGAATGACGTTCGGGTGCGTGATCTTCCGTGAGAATTTCAGTTCATGAACGAATCGTTTCATCATCTCTTCGTCTGAAGAAACGTTCGGGTTCAAGAACTTAAGAATCAGTTCTTCGCCAACCACGGTGTCTTCCATCAGCAGTACCGTACCGAAAGCACCTTTACCGATGCGTTTCACGTAACGGTAGCGATTTTCGAGCATCGCCCCAGGCTCTAGTGTGGAAATGTCGAGGATGGTGGTTGTTGGCGGTGCTTTTTCTTCCAGAATTTTTTGTGCATCTTCGCCGCTGATCAATAGCGTCTTGGCCTGGCCTTCCGACAGTTTTTCGGCTTTGCGATCTTGCTCGCGCACGGCGTCTGAGAAGCGTGTTTCCAGCGTTTCCATGGCAAGATCGGCAGCCTCTGACAATTGCTTATCGCCACCTTCCTGAATTTCTTCCAGACGGTTGCGAACCGCTTTGGCATTGCCTTCGTCGACCAGCATGGCAACGGCTTTCATCGCTTCGACGCGAATTTCGCGGCCGCCTTTGTCCATCATCGGCAGGATTTTAGGTACGACACTCATGTTGCCGAGTTTGCCCAGCGCCCGAACGACGGTCGGGTCTGATTTCTCGTTTTGACCTAGCAGCGAAGCTAACGTAGGCAGTGCACGGGTATCACCGATTTCGGCGAGCGCATCCACGGCGCGTTCACGCACCCACCAGTCTTCGTCTTTGGTCGCTGCGAGGAGTTGCTCGTAGGCGCGAGGGTCTTTGGTGGCATTCAGGATTTCGATGGCTGCACGCCGGATCTCCTGGTCTTCGTCCTTGATGAGTTTCATCACGGCATCGACGACGCGCGGGCCACCAATTTCGGCGAGCGCATCAGCGGCGCGCGCGCGAACCCACCAGTCATCATCACGTACGGCTTGCAGTAGGTCTTTAATGGAATCGGCGGTGCCAATTTCATTGAGGACTTCTACCGCGGAACGCCGAGCGTATTCGTTCTCGTCCTTTAATGCCGGAATCAAATGCTTGATGGTATCCGGGTGGTTAATCTTGACGACGACATCGACAGCTTTCGACTGAACATCCACATCTTCGTCGCGCAGCAATGAGCAGATTAATTTGATATTGCTAGCGCCATCCATCTTGCTCAAAGCGGTTAAGGCAGCTTGGCGGATAATCTTATTGTTGCTACGCAACTGGTTTTCGAGCGCGCTAGCGACATCCGGGCGATTGAACCGGGCAAGGACATCAATCAGATGCATCCGAATGATGGGGTCTTTACCGGTGAGTCGCGCCAGTAGGTCCGGCACTTGTTCTTCCCGAACGATACTGCCCAACATGCGGAACAACACCGCCTGCTCGTTGGGCGCTAAATCATAGGCCTTACTCAACAACGCAGGCACACTAACGCGATCTTTATGGGTATTGATGATCTCAAGCACCGCGGGGGTGGAGACGTCTTCTTCATCCAGAAGTTTCAGTACCGCGCTGGGGTCAACCTGCGCACTGCTGGATAGTGCCCATGCGGTGGCAGATACCACGCGTTGATCTGTATCAGACAGACCAGATACAAACTGGGGTAGGGTTTTGGTGTTCGCAAGTTCACTCAGGATGTCGACCAGCAACATCGTGTGTTTCTTGTCGGCGCTCGCGAGCGCCTCCGTTAACCGGGGGATAGCGCCCGGCCCCAGTTTTTTGAGTTTCTCCGCAGCCTTCTCTGAAGCCGGCGAATCGATGTCCCCCTGTGACATCAATTGATCGATAAGACGATCAGCTTTGTAGGCGCTAAGAAATTTCATTGTGACGTAAGATCACGACCTGTTCTGGGTAAATATTTAGGTAGGCTGCGATACCGCCGCCACTTGTCTCAGAGAAGCAGAGATTATGCCACATTGGTGTCCAAAACATGACTCCGTTTGGCGACACAAGTCACAGACCGGACTTATGTCACCCGCAAAAATGTGACGCCATTCCCAATTCCGTTACACTACCGGCGGTTTCGGCATATCAGGAGCATGACGTTGCCGTCGAATCTTTCCCCAGAAGTCGTTCGTGACGCGTTGGCAGAAGTGTCTATGCCCGGCAGTGAGCGTTCTCTTGCTGCACTAAAAACCGTAGTCGACGAAGTCGGCTCTGGTCCAGAGCCAGTTGTCCGCTTGTCGCTACCTTTGGCTTGTGAATCACTATGGCCGGCGTTAAGCGAACGCGTTCGCGACGCATTGAATTCGGTAGACGCCGGAGTAAGCATCGGGGCGATTGAGCTTTCGACCAGGATTCCCGCGTTCGGTGTGCAGCGTTCATTGCAACCGTTGCCGGGCATCGCGAATTTGATCGCGGTGGCATCCGGCAAAGGCGGTGTTGGTAAATCTACAACGGCCGTCAATTTGGCGTTGGCGTTGCAGGCGGAAGGCGCGCGCGTCGGTTTGTTGGATGCTGATATTTATGGTCCGAGCATACCGCGTATGTTGGGGCTGACCGGGCAGTCGCCGGTCAGTAGCGATGGCAAGACCATGCAGCCGTTAAGTGCGTTTGGTCTGCAGGTGATGTCGATCGGTTTTCTGGTGGACGACGCGGCGCCGATGGTCTGGCGCGGGCCAATGGTCACATCGGCGCTCAATCAATTGTTGAAACAAACGACATGGCAGGACCTCGACTATTTGATCGTCGATATGCCGCCCGGCACCGGCGATATTCAACTCACCCTGAGTCAATCTGTGCCAGTAGCTGGCGCTTTGATTGTCACGACGCCGCAAGATGTCGCGTTGAGTGATGCGCGCAAGGGTCTGGAAATGTTCCGAAAGGTTTCGGTGCCGGTGCTTGGCATTGTCGAAAACATGAGTACTTACCAGTGCCCCGGTTGCGGCGAGGAGGCGTCCTTGTTTGGTCAGGGCGGTGGTGACAAGCTTGCCGCGGACGCGGGCGTAAAACTGCTCGGTGAGCTGCCGTTGATTCGGGACATTGGTGTCGCGGCAGATGCCGGCAAGCCGATCGTTGCCGAAGATGCCGGGAGTGCTATTTCACTGGCCTATCGACAAGTCGCCATTGCGGCGGGTCTTGCATTGGCCGAATCGCGCCGCGACTATTCCGCCGCGTTTACCAATATCGTTATAGAGGATACGTAATGAGCATCAAGTCAGATCGATGGATTCGTGAGATGGCCGAAAATCACGGCATGATTGAGCCGTTTGAGCCAGGCCAGGTTCGTGAAGATGACGGGCGCCGCCTCGTGTCTTACGGAACGTCCAGTTATGGCTACGACGTGCGATGCTCGCGGGAATTCAAGGTGTTTACCAATATCAATTCGGCGGTCGTTGATCCGAAACAGTTTGACGAAAACAGTTTCGTTGATATGCAAGTGGATAGCTGTATCATCCCGCCAAACTCTTTTGCGCTTGCACGCACGGTTGAGTATTTTCGAATTCCGCGCGATGTGCTGACTGTTTGTTTGGGTAAATCCACCTACGCGCGCTGCGGAATCATTGTTAACGTCACGCCGCTGGAGCCTGAATGGGAAGGTCATGTGACGCTAGAGTTTTCGAATACGACACCACTACCCGCCAGAATTTACGCCAATGAAGGCGTCGCCCAAATGCTGTTTTTTCAGTCTGACGAGGCGTGCGAAGTGTCTTACAAAGATCGCGGCGGCAAGTATCAGGGACAAACCGGCGTCACGGTGCCGCGCGCCTGAAGCGTCGCTTCGTCGCTGTAGCGATCAAGTTCAGCGATCGCCTGTCGTTCATCCAGTCGATATTGCTCTATCCGCACGGGTAAGCCGTCCAGTGCGGGCGCAAACCAGATAATAGAACTGCGTTTCGAACCTTCGCGGTTTCGGCGATAACGCACCGTCTCAAAGCGCCCTGCGGGCACATCAATCTGGGCTTTGCCGAGCAGTTCATAGTTCACGGTATTGAGCGCCGCACGGTCAATGATGCTGAGTGGTGAAATAGTGGCTTGGTCAACGATCAGGCGACTGACGATCAGCTGCTCGAGCAAACGATCCATCGATCCCGGCTTAATTTCGAGCGTCTTTGAGTCGTCCCGATACGTGGCTTTTGCTGTGGCGGAGAGCCAATCAAAAACAATCGTGCTGTTTTTTTTGCCGTCTTCGTAACGGTAACGTTCGGCTTGCCAATGACCGTTTTGTGCCAGCGAAAATCGACTGCACTCGGTGATCGGTTTGCGACGAAAAAGGCGTGCGGCACCGCGCGCTTTACTGGTCGAGGTAAAGATAAATTGATTGTCGGGTGTGCGTCCCAGACGCATGGTGGCTCGCCCTCGTGCAACCGACACCCGAGCATCATAGACTGCCTCAAACAGGCGTGGTGGGGATGCGGGTGCCGCCGGCGTTGTGAGTTCAACGTCCGGCGTTTCGTTGCCGTCCACGTCGGGTTGCCCAATGACCGTTGGCGTGATTGCCGTCTCATCTTGCGTTTCGACGGCGCGCGTTTCTTCAACAATCACCGCCGTTGTATGCTCAAGCGCAGGCCGTGGCTTATCCGCCGCCAATGCTTGCGTCACCGTCAGAAAACATAGCGAAGCCAGCGCATGTTTCATCATTCAAGATCCTCTTCGGTCATGATGATAGGACTGGCCAGTGGTTGATTGTCGAGTATCGCGTGTCCGTCGTGCATGGACAGCCGTCCTTCCGCAAACCACCGGGCAGCTAACGGGTAAATCTTATACTCCATTGCCTGAACGCGGGCTGAAAGACCGTCCGCAGTTTCTCCCGGGGCCACGGCTAGCCGTGCCTGTATTACCGCGGGTCCGTCATCGAGTGCGGCCGTTACGAAGTGCACGGTAGTGCCATGCAAAGAATCTCGATTATCCAGACATCGCTGGTGGGTATTGAGCCCTTTGTAGCGTGGTAGCAATGCGGGATGAATGTTTAGCATACGGCCTTCGTAAGCGGCGACCAGTGGCGCCGCAATAATGCGCATGAAACCGGCGAGAATGATCAGTTCGGGTGCGAACGCGCTCACCGTTTTCGCTAATGCCTCATCAAAGTGGTCACGAGGCTGCGTCTTATCGAAGGCAACCGTTCTCGTAGGGATGTTGGCTTCGGCCGCACGGCGTAAAGCAAACGCCTCGGGATTGTCCGAAATCAGGCCTACAATCTCTAACGCCTGTGTCTGTCGGTTGTCGTCCAGCAGTGCTTGAAAGTTGCTGCCAGAGCCCGAGGCCAGAATGATCGTTCTGCTGGGCGGTCGCATGGTCTAGCGATACACGACGCCGGCAGCGTCGGCTGTGATTTCGCCAATGACAAAGGCTGTTTCGCCGCAGTTTTTCAGGCAATTCAGCGTTTCTTCAGCGTCCTTTTGATCGACAACCACCACCATGCCAATGCCGGCATTGAACGTTCGTCGCATTTCGCTGTCTTCGATGTTGCCACGTGATTGTAGCCAATCGAATACCGGTAGCATCGGCCAGCTACCTAGATTTAGCGACGCTGACAAACCCTTCGGTAAGACTCGCGGGATGTTCTCGGTTAAACCGCCGCCGGTGATATGCGCTAGACCTTTCACCTTGATGACATTTTGCAATTCGAGCAACGGTTTGACGTAAATTCTTGTGGGTGCGAGCAATGCCTCACCTAACGTCTGATCGCCCACCTGCAAGTCTAGCGGCTCGTCGGCGCGTTCCAGCACTCGACGAATCAATGAGTAGCCATTGGAATGCGGGCCACTAGACGCGATCCCGATCATGGCGTCGCCAGTTTCAATAGAACTACCATCGATAATGTTCGGTCGACTCACAGCGCCGACTGAAAAGCCAGCCAGGTCATATTCACCGGCGCCATACATGCCGGGCATTTCGGCCGTTTCACCCCCGATGAGCGCGCAGCCCGCCGCTACACAGCCATTAGCGATACCGGCGACGACTTCTTCCGCGGCACCGACGTCCAATGCGCCGGTCGCGAAATAATCGAGAAAAAAGAGCGGTTCGGCGCCGGTCACTACAATGTCGTTGACACACATCGCAACCAGATCGATGCCGATCGTGTCGTGACGCTGCATCTGTCGCGCTAACAACAGTTTGGTGCCGACACCATCCGTCCCAGAGACTAGTACCGGGTCCGGGAATCGTTCGAGGTCCAGCGAGAACAGGCCACCAAATCCCCCAAGGCCGGTCATCACACCGGGTCGATGGGTTTTTTTGACGTGTGAGCCGATACGGTCGACGAGTTCAGAGCCCGCGTCGATATCGACGCCGGCGTCTTTGTAGCTGAGTGGTTTGTCGGAAATTGGCGGTTTCATTGCGCAATTATTTCACAGCCGTGGCGATGCCGACAGCTTCATGGTCGCTAGCGGCGCCGAACACGATATAATCAACCCCATGAATAGCTATACATCGACCTTTCTGGGCCGGACGACGCACTGGCTTAAGCTCATGCTGGCCATATCGATGGCGCCGCTGGCTATGAATGCCAGCGCGGTCTCGTTGCCTGATCTTTACACCGCTGAAGTGGCCTATGATGACTCGCGCCGTAATGGACGGAGCATCGCTTATCGGCTTGCTTTGCGCGAAGTGCTACAGCGTATTTCTCCGGCGCCGGCTTCTATTGATGTCGATAGCGCGCTTGGACCAATCAATCAATATGTACTGGGTTGGCGAGAGGGCGGTGCTGGCCGGTTATGGGTCTCATTTGATGGCGTTACAATGACGTCGAAATTGCGCGATGCCGGTTACGCGGTTTGGGGCAGCGATCGACCACTAACGCTAATTTGGTTGGCGATGGACGCACCATCCGGTAGTCGTGAGTTGGTGTCTGCTGAGGCTGTACGCATGCAGTCTGAAACGTCTACAACGCCCATGGTGCTGTCACCGGTTGTTGATGTTGCCGAGCAGTTGCGTAAAGCGCTAGCCGCAGCCACGACGCGTCGCGGCGTGCCGCTGAGTTTTCCGCTGATGGACGAAAATGATCAAGCCGCAGTTTCGGAGAGCGACGTTTGGGGCGGTTTTGATGATGTGGTCCTGGCGGCATCACGACGTTATGGCACCGGCAGTGTGTTAATGGCGAAAGCGAATAGCGCGAATCCCGATCGCATCCGATGGACTTGGCTTTTCGCGGGCGATCGGCGCGAATTCACCGGCAGTATCGATCAGGCCGCCGCGCGCGTTGCCAGTTTATTGATGCAGGAGTTTGCTAGCAGTCCGGACGCTTCTGCTGATGTACGTATCCGAATAGATGGCATTGACGGTACAGAGGGTTTTGCGCGTATATCCCAATATCTCGGCGCACAAAGCCTGATTGAGCAAGCGGATGTCATTGCCATGCGCGGCGACAGCGCCGTTTTCGAAGTAGACAGCCTCACTACGCGCGCTCGTCTCGGGCAGATGCTCGAGGGATCTATGCTGGAACGTATCGACGGCGGAGACCGACGTGTCGATGATGTGCCTGACTTTATCGCAAATGATGAGACTGTCATGGTCGGAACGGATCCTTTCATGCGTGTCGATCTTGCTTTCCGCGTGCGAGCGAACGGCGGGCTGCGCCGGTGAACACACCGTTGCGTTGGATTCCCAACGCGATTTCTTTGGCGCGAATTTCGATGGTGCCAATGGTGGTCGCTTCCATTGCTGAAGCACGCTACGGACTGGGTGTTTTATTGTTCTTTCTGGCCGGCTTTTCGGATGGTATTGACGGTTGGCTGGCGCGTCGATTTGATTGGCGCAGCGAGTTGGGTGCCATTCTGGACCCTATCGCTGACAAGCTGTTACTGATCGGCACCTTCCTAGTGCTGGCGTACAACGGCCTGGTGCCGCTGTGGTTTGCGTTGCTCGTGATCGGGCGCGATTTGCTGATTATGGGTGGTGCCATTGCTTATCATTTCTTGTATGGGGATCTCGAGGGAGATCCCAGCATGGTTAGCAAACTCAATACGCTGCTATTGCTGCTTTATGTGATCAGCGTGCTGTTACTCGGAACCGGGGTCTTGGTCGCCACACCGACCGTGGCGAAATGGGTACCGCAAGTTTTGATGGCGCTGTTAGTTGTGACGATGTCGGTCAGCACGGCGGGTTATGTTTTTGAATGGTTGAAGAGAGCTGGAGCGCATAAGCATGCTTAGTGAACAACGATTGGTTTGGCTCGTCGGTCTGTCTTTTGGCGGTTTCCTGTTGTATTTGCTGGCGCCGGTTTTGACGCCGTTCGTGGCGGCAGCTCTATTAGCTTACCTAGGCGACCCGCTGGCGGATCGTTTGCAAAAGCTTCGTATGCCGCGACCGGTTGCCGTGCTGGCCGTGTTTTTCCTGACGATTCTGGTCGTGTTCTTACTGGTTTTATTGTTGTTACCCTTGGTTCGTACACAAGTGGGTGCATTGCTCGAAGTGCTGCCGCGTTATCTTCAGTTATTAGAAGACAAAGTTTGGCCGCATATCGCGAGCTTCATCAGTGACGATGTGGGCGAGGCTGAGTTCGGGTTGTCATCTCTAATTGAGCAATTTGGTACAACAGCCGGCGCATGGGGATCTTCTTTTCTGGCATCCGTCGGTCGATCCGGCGGAGCGCTGATCACCGCGGTGGTTAACCTTTTTCTGATTCCCATTCTGACGTTCTATTTGTTGCGCGATTGGGACTTGATCGTATCGCGGATTGCAGCGTTGATTCCCTCAAACCATCGTGAAGTCGTCGGTGAGTTGGCGCACCAAACCGATGAGACGCTAGGGGCTTTTTTGCGTGGTCAAATGCTGGTGATGATCGGCCTCGCGTTGATCTATACGATCGGCTTGTCGGTAATCGGTCTTAAGTTCGCGTTGGCGATTGGCGTTGTCGCGGGGCTCGTTAGTTTCGTGCCTTATCTTGGTCTGGTCTTTGGTATCGGGTTGGCCGGATTGACCGCATTGAATATGCCGGATAGCGGCTTGATGTTGATTCTGGTTGTCGTCGTTTTTGTATTGGCCCAGTTTATTGAGGGTTCGGTTTTGACGCCGAAACTGGTTGGCGATCGAATTGGCTTGCATCCTGTCTTGGTCATTTTCGCGGTGATGGCATTTGGTCAATTATTTGGCTTTTTCGGTATCTTGCTAGCCTTGCCTGCGGCTGCCGTGGTTGCAGTCGTGGTTCGCTTTACCTACGACCGCTATCTGCGAGAGCACCCTGAGGCCGAGGACTATCTCGAAGCCAGCATTGCTGATGTTGACGATGGCCACTCCAACGAAGAAAACGTCAGTGCGGTCGATGAAGATACTGAGTCTGAATCGGATCGTCATGGTTAGCGATGGTGGCCAGTTACCGTTACCGGTGGTTTTGGATGTTGAAGCGCGTTTCGATACGTTTTCAGCGGGCCCCAATGCAGCCTTAGTGGCTGCATTGCGAAATATCGCTGCGCCGGGTGTTTGGATCTCCGGTGATGCTCAAAGTGGCCGAAGTCATTTGCTGCAAGCTATTGTTGCTGCGCAGCCTGCAGGTCGGGCGGTGTATCTACCTTTGAAAGCAATTCCGGCGTCTGAAAGTATTCAGGGCTTGCCTGACGGCGTGATCGTCTGCCTCGATGATGTTCACACGGTGGCCGGTGTCGATGCATGGGAGCGCGCTATCTTTCTGTTATACGAACAGATGTTGAAGACTGACGGTCGTCTGGTGGTGAGCGCGGGTAACGTCGTGAACGAAAGCGGGTTTTCTTTGCCCGACCTGGCTAGCCGGTTGAACGCGTTATCAACATTTCGACTTCGTCCACCCGACGACGCCGGTCAGGTTTCTGCGCTGAAGAAGCGTGCCGATATTCGTGGCTTGAAGCTGTCGGACGATGCGGCTCAATACATGCTTCGTCACTTGCCGAGAGCGTTAAGCGAACAGTTTGAGTGGCTAACCATACTGGACCATCGATCACTGGCAGCCCGTCGGAAGCTCACGCTGCCTTTTGTTCGCGATGTGATCGGCGAGGCCGGTGCGCAACTGGCAACGGCAAAAGCGCAGCTGAACCTATCCCGTTAAGGCTCTGGTGGTGGCTTCGGGGGTGAAGGCATTGTCCGTATTGCTGGAATTAGGACAAAAAACACCGCAATGCTGACCCCGGCTAATGTCGCCGCGGCACCAATGCTTTGCGGATTGGCGATCGCATCCATCATGCCTACGGTCGCGTATCCCACCGCTGCCAAAAGGGCCAAGAGCCAGCTGTTTCTTGAAGCTGCATGCATGCCCGGCAGCAAGGCCAAAAATGGCACCAACAGAATGAACCAGATCGCAGGATGTAGGGACGCGCGGGCATCCCACAGCCAAAAGAGCGTCATGGCGGCAAGTAGCAGCCATGCGGCGATACCGGCATTGCGTCGGGATTTTGCTTGACCGAGCATCAGACTGCCAGCCTTGCGCTGATGTCGGCGACACGTGCGCCCAGTGCAAAGGCCAATGCCGCCTCATCTTTCGACAATACGCCGGCTTTGTCATCAAAGGCCACCTGACTCGCACCGTAGGGTGTACCGCCTTCACGCGTCGTGCTTAATGCGGCTTCGCTGTAAGGAATGCCGCACCAAAGCATGCCGTGATGAATGAGTGGCAGCGCCATGGAAAGAAGCGTGGTCTCCTGACCACCGTGCATTGAGCTGGTTGACGTGAACACCGCACCGGGCTTGCCGCTAAGGGCTCCCGACAACCATTCCCCGCTGGTGCCATCGAGAAAGTACTTCATTGCTGCAGCCATGTTGCCAAACCGTGTTGGGCTGCCCATGATTAATCCTGCGCAATCTTTCAAATCTTGTTGACTCGCATACGGTGGGCCCTGATCCGGAACGGCAGCTTCCGTGGCTTCGGTTTTGGCGCTAACGCCAGGTACGGTGCGTAGCGTGGCTTCACAATCTGGATGTGAATCGACGCCGCGACCGATTTCACGCGCTAACGCCTGCGTAGAGCCGTGAAGAGAGTAGTAGAGCACAAGTATTGAGTGCATAAGTTGGTTGTTCCTTGGGGGGTGAAGCGGGTTACTGAAACAGCGCGAGGACTTGTTCCGGCGGACGGCCGATGAGGGCGCGACCATTCGCGATTACGACCGGACGTTCGAGACATTGTGGTTGTGCAGCGAGCCAGCTTGCAATCGCATCGGTATCCATCCCGGCAGGTTTTTCGGCCAAACCCGCTTCGCGACTTTCCTTCATGCGCACGAGTTCGCTTGCCGGTTGATCCAACTGTTCTAGGAGTATTTCCAATTCGGCCTTTGACAGCGGGTCTTTTAGATATTCCCGAACGACGGGATCCGCGCCTTGGTCACGGAGCAAAGCCAGCGTTGTACGCGACTTGGAACATCGCGGGTTGTGAAGAATTGTCGTGTCGATGTGGTTCATCGTTTGATTATGCCAGCTAAACAGTAGCGGCGGGGTGCTTGACGCTTACGTTAAGGTCTTGATAGCTTTCGGGGTGATGAAGCATTTTATTCTAATTGTTGTCACCTTCGCTATGGCCGCTTGTACAAGCGTGGCGCCGCCGATTCAAGAGATGAGTGACGCTCGCCTGGCGATTGCTGCTGCTGCCGATGCCGGGGCAGACAAATACGCTGGTGATGTGATTGCAGAGGCGAGAATTAGCCTTCGCAGCGCGGAGAAAAACCTGCAACGGAAAGCTTATGCGGCGGCAAAACGAGATGCGGCTTTGGCTAAACAGGCCGCTACCTCAGCGCGGGAAACCGCGGAGACGCGTCGCAGTCAGCCGGACCGAATGACGGAACAACCGCTCAAGTAGTCTAGCGCTGTCGCCAGCGGCGGCGAAGCCGATCCAATACCTTACTGGAATAGCGTCGACTGCCAACGCTGCCGTTGTATCGCGCCAGGCATTTATGTAAGTCGCCTTTTTCGCGGTCATAGTAGTGTCGTAGAATGGTGCAACCCATTCGCAGGTTGGTATCGATATCAAAGAGACTATCGTTTGGCTGGCCGATTTCGTCGAGCCAAAACGGCATGACTTGCATCAGACCTCGCGCACCGGCATAAGAGATCGCGAAACGATCAAAGTTGCTTTCAACTTCGATGACGGCAAGGACCAATTCCGGTGCCAATTCAATGCGCGATGACTCACGTCGAACACCTTTCAGGATCATGATGCGTTCGTCGGACTCTGGCACTCGTTTGCCCAGTCGATTTGACATGTCCTTCAACCAGACTTCGGCATCAAAACGATCTTTGAAGATCGCATCGTCGGCGGCTGCGGCCTTCAGTGCGGACGCCAGCGCCGGATCGCGTTCGACCGACTTGGCGGCATGCGCAGATTGGCCTACCGCGGCCAAAGCCGCAGAAGCAGTTATGAAACGACGTCTGTCCATACGCTTAACATAAATCAACCAAGGCCTATTCGCTTGAGAACTTCGTCACGATTTAGTTCGATCGCGTCGGATTCGCTGCGGTATTGGTACTCGAAAACGCCATTCTTGAGTCCTCGATCACCGATAACAATGCGGTGTGGAATGCCGATTAATTCAGCATCGGCAAATTTTACGCCGGGCCGCGTATTCCGGTCATCGAGCAGTACTTCTATGCCTGCATCAGAAAGCGTCTTGTAAAGGGCGTCGCTGGCTTCGGCGACAGCCTCGGAACGATGGGCATTGATGGGCACAATAATGACTTGCCACGGCGCCAGGGGTTCTGGCCAGATAATGCCGCGTTCGTCGTTGTTCTGTTCGATCGCCGCTGCAACAACGCGCGTGATACCGATGCCATAGCAGCCCATTTCAACGGTCATGGCTTGTCCGTCTTCGCCTTGTACGGTGGTATCCATTGCTTCGGAATACTTGTTGCCGAGCTGAAAAATATGACCCACTTCAATACCGCGTGCAATCTTTAACGGGCCGTTACCGGTGGGTGACGGATCGCCCGCGACGACGTTACGAAGATCATGTGATTCATCGAAAGCAACATCACGGCCCCAATTGACGCCGGTCAGATGAACATGTTTTTCATTGGCACCGCACGCGAAGTCAGACAGATGCGCAGCGGCGTGGTCGACGAGCGTTGGAATGCTCAAGCCGACGGGCCCGACTGATCCGGGAGGTGCTCCGGTTGCTTCGACAATCTCTTTCGGCTCTGCCATGCGCAAGGGTGATGCAACGAGCGGATGTTTTTGTGCCTTGACGGCGTTCAAGTCGTGATCGCCGCGCAGCACAATCGCAACGGGGCCATCGGTGCCGGCGACGATCAATGTTTTTAGGATGCGTTCGAAAGGTAGGTCAAGCGCGTCTGATGCGTGTTGCATGGTTTTCGCACCCGGTGTCGACCGGCGGGCCATTTCAGCGGTCGCGGCTGCGGGTGCCGCAAGTTTGGCCGTGGGTGTTAGTTCAACGTTTGCTGCATAGTTATCAGCTTCGCAGTAAGCGATCGCATCTTCGCCAGACTCGGCAAGCACATGAAATTCTTGTGATCTTGCACCGCCAATTTCGCCGCTATCCGCATCGACTTTGCGGAAGTTCAGACCCATTCGTGTAAATGCATTGGTATATGCTTGCGCCATGGCTTCATAGCTTTCCTCGAGAGACGCTTGATCGGCATTAAAGCTGTAAGCATCTTTCATAATGAACTCACGCGAGCGCATCACGCCAAAGCGTGGCCGGATTTCATCGCGAAATTTGGTTTGTATCTGGTAGTACGATACGGGCAGATCTTTGTATGACCGCAGCTCGCGCCGGGCGATGTCGGTGATCACTTCTTCATGCGTTGGCCCCATGCAGAATTCGCGGTTATGACGATCGTTCATGCGTAGCAACAGCGGCCCGTACTGATCCCAGCGATTCGACTCTTGCCATAACTCGGCCGGTTGTACGGACGGCATTAATAGCTCCAGAGCACCGGTTGCATTCATTTCTTCGCGCACGATCGCTTCCACTTTACGAAGTACCCGCAATCCTAATGGCATCCATGTGAAAATCCCGGACGTCAGTCGTTTGATCATGCCGGTTCGAAGCATCAGCTTGTGGCTAATGACCTCGGCTTCGGATGGGTCTTCTTTTAGTGTGTTGAGGTGGAGGGCGCTGACTTTCATCGTGATTCACAATCAATGGGTTAACGTGCATTGTAGCGGTCAACGGCCTGTCACGTATAGAATCCGAGGCAGGTTTTGACAGATAGGGAAGGGTCCTTTGCAACGACACTCTGCATTTGCACGAGAAGGGATTGGCGCATTTGTCGTCTGCGCCATCATCGCGATAGCACTGGCCAAATGGTTCGGCCCGCTGTGGGCATTGCCTATGCTGATTCCGATTGGGCTCCTGATCGCGCTATTTCAAGACCCGGTCCGCGAATCGCCACTGCGTCCATTGGCGGCGTTGGCTCCCTGTGACGGCAAGGTCATCAGTGTCGGCCTTTGCCGGGCTGGCCTGTTGGATCGTGAATCGCTTCGCGTCATTATTCGGGTCAATCCCTGGGGGGCATACACACTGCGGGCGCCGGTTGAGGGCAAGATTTTCGATCCTCGCGACAACGATAGCGAAGGCTCCAAGATGACGGGGCGCGGCGGGTTGTGGCTGCGTACCGATGAAGGCGATGATGTTGTCGTGGCGTTCTCAGGCGGTCATTTTTTCTCAGTGCCGATGTCTTTCCGGCGCTACGGTGAGCGCGTCGGTCATGGTCATCGATGCGGATTTTTGCGATTGGCTGTGCGGTGCGAAGTTTATCTACCGGCGAACGCACTGCCCCGCGTTGAAGAAGGGGATCGCGTGCTGGCGGCTGTAGATGTGCTGGCTGATCTTGTTCGGGAACGGGCTTCCAAAGAGGTTGAAGGCGAAGAAGTCGCGGATTCTGCATCGGATGCGTCATCAGAGACCGCCTAACGCACGACTTCGCTAGCTTGGCCCAAGCCCTTCATGGCACACTATGTGTCTGATATCTCTACTGATGAATTGGCGACCCTAACGTGTCCATTGACCCAAAACCGCGCAGCCGCGGCATCTATCTGCTGCCGAATCTGCTGACAACGCTTGCGTTGTTTGCGGGTTTCTATGCCATCGTCGCGGCCATTGATGGCAATTTTTCGAGTGCGGGTATCGCCGTGTTCGTCGCGATGGTGATGGACGGGTTGGATGGCCGCGTGGCGCGTATGACCGCGACCCAGTCAGATTTCGGTAAAGAGTATGACAGTCTATCGGATATGGTGAGTTTTGGACTCGCGCCCGCGGTGGTTGTCTATCAGTGGGGTGTGGCGCGATTACTCGAGTATTCCGTGGCGTGGGGTCGTATTGGTTGGTTGGTAGCTTTCCTGTTTGCCGTGACGGCGGCGTTGCGGCTTGCACGATTCAACTCCGCACCTTCCGGCGTTGGCAAGAACTGGTTTCAGGGTTTACCGAGCCCCTCTGCAGCTGCATTGGTGGCGGCTTTTGTCTGGCTGAGCGCCGAGTACGCCATCGGCGGCTTCAGCGGCCTTGTTTTGGCCTTTGCGGTGACCGCAGTGGCCGGTGCACTGATGGTTAGCAATTTTCGGTATTACAGTTTTAAAAGCATCAATCTGGGCAGCAAAGTGTCGTTTGCGTATCTTTTGCTTGTGCCACTTATCATTGCGTTGATTTCCATTAATCCACCACTGGTGTTGTTCTTGTTGTTCCTGACTTACGCCAGCTCGGGACCGCTGCTGTGGTTGTCTGGTCGCACGCCCCATCGGTTGGCAGTGTTGGATGACGACGATGATGAAGATGCCGAACAGCCTGCAGAACGCCATGACTGAGGCGCGCCGGCAGGCTTACCTGCAAGCCATGGGTATCGACGTTTGGCAGTCACGAACATCGAGTGGCGCAGAGTCAGTCGCTGAACTTGTCGAGGCGGTGCCGCCAATTTCTGCGGAGTTGCCTGTGATGCCCAAGCCGGCTGCAACGGTGGACAAGATAGCGGTGGATCCTAATGCGACGCCAGCCGCAGCGGACGGCGCACGTCGTTGGGCACTCTTGCAGAACGAAGTGATGCGTTGCACGCAATGCCGTTTGCATGAGACCCGTACGCAGGCTGTTTTCGGTGCCGGCAGTCGTTATGCAACGCTTGCCATTGTTGGTGATTCGCCGGGTCGGGAAGAAGATCAATCCGGACAGCCTTTTGACGGGGCTGCCGGTAAAGTTTTAGCGGGGATGATTCGATCCATGGGCCTTAAGCCGGATCAGGTATTCGTCACCAATCAGTTGAAGTGCCGACCGCCACAAAACCGAACGCCGCGTTCGGACGAGCTAAGTAATTGCCAGCAATATCTAGAGCGCCAATTGGCCGAAATCAAACCGCAAGTGATTTTGGCTGTCGGTGCATTGGCAGCTCAGCGGCTACTGAAGGTCGAAGCGCCCATCGGTAAGCTGCGCACAAAATCGCATTGCTTGCCGGGTACAGAAACGCCGGTTGTTGTGACCTACCATCCCGGCTATTTGGTTCGCGAACCGACATCAAAAGCGGCGGTTTGGTCGGATTTGAAACAGACCAAACGGTTGCTGGAGACAGCGGCATGAGCGCGGCCAGCGATCAATTATTGCCCATCGTACGTACGATGAATCACGAAGATATTGCCGCCGTTAGCCGGATTGAGCAGCACAGTTATGGTTTTCCTTGGGGCGAAGGAATTTTTCGCGACTGCGTGCTAGCCGGCTATACCTGTTTGGCGCTTGAGCAGGACAACGAATTGCGCGGTTACGCGATCCTTTCAGTGGCCGCCGGTGAAGCGCATATCTTGAATATCTGTATTGCACCCGCCTTTCGACGCCGGGGGTATGCGTTGTGTCTGTTGATGCGTTTGATTCAGGAGGCGCGCCGGCAACGTGTCGAGACCATTTTCCTGGAAGTGCGCCCATCCAATCTGGCCGCGATTAACCTTTACAAGAGCATTGGTTTTTCGAGTATCGGCCGACGACGCGACTACTACAAAGCGCGCGATGGCGCGCGGGAAGACGCGCTGGTACTGTCTCTGGCGCTGTAGCCATCACGCTGTTTGATTTTCTATGAGTAACCTAGAGCAAGAAGTTCGTCGACGGCGAACTTTCGCGATCATTTCCCACCCCGATGCTGGCAAGACCACGCTTACGGAAAAGCTGCTGTTGTTCGGCGGTGCTATCCAGTTGGCGGGCACTGTCAAAGGCCGGAAGGCCAGTCGCCACGCTACGTCTGACTGGATGAAGCTTGAGCAGGAACGCGGTATCTCAGTGACCTCATCGGTGATGCAGTTTCCTTATCGGGATCACGTGGTCAATCTGTTGGATACGCCCGGGCACGAGGACTTCTCTGAGGATACCTACCGTACGTTGACCGCGGTCGATTCGGCCATGATGGTCATCGATTGCGCGAAAGGCGTCGAAAAGCGGACGATCAAGCTGATGGAAGTTTGTCGATTACGCGACACGCCCATCGTGACCTTTATCAATAAGCTCGATCGCGAAGGTCGCGAGCCGATTGAGCTGCTCGATGAAATCGAGTCCGTATTGGACATCGCTTGTGCACCGATTACATGGCCAATCGGTATGGGGCGCGCATTGAAGGGCGTCTACCATATTCTTAATGATCAGATCTTTGTCTATCACGCCGATGAAACGAAACACCGTGCAGGTCAGACACAAGTGATCGACGGCCTGCATTCAGATGAGGCGCGCGCGTTAATCGGCGATCAATGGCAGGACGTGGCCGATGAGGTCGAGCTTATTCAGGGTGTGTATGCGCCGTTTGAACGCGACGCGTATCTAGCAGCGAAACAAACACCGGTATTCTTCGGCTCCGCGATCAGTAATTTTGGCGTTCGCGAGTTGCTGGACGGGTTTGTTGAACATGCGCCTTTGCCGCAGCCCCGAGAGGCGGAGGAACGTGTCGTACAACCTACCGAAAAAGACATGACAGGGTTTGTATTCAAGATTCAGGCAAACATGGATCCTGCGCATCGTGATCGTATTGCTTTCATGCGCGTGTGCTCGGGTCAGTTCAAGCGGGGCATGAAACTGAAGAGCATGCGTCTCGACAAGGAGCTAAAAATTCCTGAGGCAATCACCTTCATGGCCGCGGATCGTCAGCATGCCGATATTGCCGTCGCTGGCGATATCATCGGCGTGCATAACCATGGCACGATCAATATTGGTGATAGTTTCTCAGAACGTGATGCGATCAATTTCACCGGCATACCGAGTTTTGCGCCGGAAATTTTCCGGCGTGCCGTGCTGCGTGATCCGCTACGTCTCAAGGCGCTGAAGAAAGGGCTGGCACAATTGTGTGAAGAGGGTGCCACACAGCTGTTCAAACCTTTGCGTAACAACGATCTGATTCTCGGTGCTGTCGGAATCTTGCAGTTCGATGTTGTCGCTCATCGTTTACGCGAAGAGTATGGTGTTGAATGTCAGTTCGAAAATGTCAACGTACATACGGCACGTTGGGTCGAATGCGACGATGAAAAAATGCTGGAACAATTCGAGCGCAAAGCCTACGACAATTTGGGTCGGGATCATGCAGAGGCACTCGTCTATATCGCGCCAACTCGCGTCAATCTTCAACTGACCGAAGAGCGTTGGCCAGACGTTGCTTTTCGTGCGACCCGCGAACTCTAACACCAATACATTGCCCACCCGGCGAAGCAGGATGTGATGTCTATTCAATTGTTGCGTGACAAACCTGTTCTGGGCTGGGTACTTTATGACTGGGCCAATTCTGCGTTTGCCTTGACCGTCATTGCCACGTTCTATCCAGTCTTCTTGCGCAGCTACTGGAGCGTAGGCAGCGACCCTTCGGCAGTAACCTCGCGATTGGCGCTGGCGACCGCACTCGGTAGCGCGCTTGTCGCGATCATTGCACCGGTGCTGGGTGCCGTCGCTGATGCGGGTGGTGCCAGAAAGCGCTTCCTGTTTTTGTTTACGCTACTCGCGATTGCGTCGACGCTGGGTTTGTATTTTGTCGGACAAGGTGACTGGCCGATCGCGCTCGGGCTTTATGTCATCGCTTTGTTTGGGTTCTATTCAGCGAATACCTTCTATGATTCGCTGCTGATCAACGTCACGACGAAAGACAACTTCGAACGTGTGTCGGCTTTGGGCTTTGGTATTGGCTATTTAGGCAGCGCATTGCTGCTGGGCTTCAATACCTGGATGGTCAATAACCCAACCGCTGTCGGATTGGCGGAAACCAGCGATGCTGTTCGTGTGGCTTTTGCATTGGTTGCTGTGTGGTGGACCCTATTTGCGATTCCGCTTTTCGTGTTGGTGAAAGAAGAAAAGCAAGCAAGCCCGCCATTGCTTGAAGCCGTCAAAACGGGCTATCGAACCTTGCGAGAAACCTTTCGAAATATCCGCCAATATAGAAATTTAGCGACCTTCTTGTTGGCCTATTGGCTCTACATTGATGGTGTGCATACGCTTATCTTGATGGCGACAGACTTTGGCGCGCGACTAAACTTTAGTGCCAAGGACTTGGTTCAGGCGCTGCTAATTACCAATATTGTCGGTGTCCCTGCAACGCTAGCGTTTGGTTGGCTGGGTAGCCGGATCGGTTCGAAGCGGGCCATTTATCTGGGCGTCGGCGTTTATTTGTTGATCGCACTTTGGGGTATTTTTCTGGAAGAGGTTTGGCAGTATTACGCCATGGCGATTGGTGTTGGTCTGGTGCAAGGCGGTGTGCAAAGCATGAGCCGTGCGTTATACGCGCGGTTGACACCACCAGACAAGGCTTCCGAGTTTTTCGGTTTCTACAGCATGTTGGGGAAATTTGCGGCCATTCTAGGTCCAACACTGATCGGTGTCATGGCTTTGTTCACAGACAATCCGAAAGTGTCCGTGATTGTGCTCATCCCGCTATTTGTTGGCGGTTTGATCTTGCTTTCTAGAGTAACCGTGCCGGACGACGCTGCGGTTTAACAGCCGTTACCAATTTCGTGAGTTTGCGTCCCGCTTTGCCATCATCGGCATAGCGCGCTCGCAGATAATTCCAAATGACGGTTTCTACCGGGATCTTTTGATCGGGGTAGGCGGCCACGACGCGTTCCGCAAATTGGGTCGCTGTCTCCCCTTGTTGCGGCCGCATTTTTAGTCGCTTTTGAAGACGTTGATACTGCTTCTGTGCAGCGTCCAATGCTGGTGGTCGATGTTGCCAGGCAAGCCACGCCGATACCATCGCCATAATCGCGATAAGCAAGATGGCCAGAATGATCACCAGGTCGCGCCAATCCGGATCATCCAGACCCAGCCACTCAAAGAAATTAATCTGCGTTTCCGGACCAAAGCCGAGGACCCATTCGTTCCAGCGCGCATTGACGACATCCCAGATTAATTGCAGCCGCTCAAGCACCGGCAGTTCAAACGCGCCGGGCGAAAATTCGCCGAGTTCCCTGAGCGCGCTTTCAAGATTTTGTTCGATGCGCTGCGGCGCGACTGCTGCGGTCGGATCTACGCGAACCCAGCCGCGACCTGCTAACCAGACTTCGGCCCACGCGTGGGCGTCTGATTGGCGTACGATCCAGTAATTACCGAGTGGATTTTGTTCACCACCTTGATAGCCGGCGACAACGCGCGCCGGAATACCGGCAGCACGCATCAAGAACGTAAACGAAGACGCATAGTGCTCACAGAAGCCGCGACGGGTTCCGAACAGGAATTCGTCGACAGAATCACGCCCTAACGCCGGCGGTGAGAGCGTGTAGAAAAACGGTTGTGATCGATAGAACTGTAGCAATCGTTCCACCAGTGCTTCGTCGCTGGTGGACGCATTACGCAGTTCGGTAGCGAACACCCGCGCATCAGGATTGCCGTTTTCCGGCAAGTTTGTGTACCAGCGTTTGGCGCGGTCCGATAAATCGAGGGCGGCGGTGGCGTTAATATTGGACGAGACGTTATAGCTCAGCCGTTCGTCGATGGGTCGCGTGCGCTCGAGCGTCATGAAGCGACTCATGTAAATGCCTTCGCCACGCCATGAGGTCGGGAGATCTAACCCAAACAACCATCGTTGCCGTGTGGGCTCCAGCGTAATGGAATAGTCGATGACCTGAGCGTCACCGATCGATTCAATACGCGCGTTGGCATTTGAGGTATAGGTAGGTTCATCAGCTGACCAGGTCCGCCCATCAAATTTCTGCATCACGATGGCACGCCAGTACAGCTTTTCCTGACCGGGCGAAGCTTGCTCAAACTTAACGCGAAATGCGACGGCGCTGGATTGACTGAGCGCGGAAATGTCACCAGGACTCATTGAGCTCGATAGGCCCGTGTTTGCAGCACCTGATTGCGTAGGTATTGCCCAAAATGGTCCCGGCACCCTTGGGAATAGGACCCACATAACGGCTAACAAAGGCAATGAAAGCGAGAAGGCAAGTCCGGCCTGACGCGTGTACCAATGCCGTGCCGGTGGTTCTCCGCGACGGGATACGGCCATCCACGCGGAGAGCGTCACAAAGAATGCGACGAGCAGATAAGGCACCGACCAAAGCGTTTGTTCTTGCAGGAAAGTCGCCAGCATTAGAAATAGGCAAATAAACAAGAGTACAAACTGATCACGTTGGTTTTTCGTTTCCAACAACTTCATCGCCGCCATGACGGATAGCAAAGCGCTGCCGGGTTCGACCCCATTGATGCCACCGAAGCTGTAAAGCACCGCCAGAAAAGCAGCGATACCCAGTGGTGTTCGTATCCAGACGGCTAGCGGTGGCCGCTGCGCGGAGATGGCGAGCCAGCGAATTAATGCGCACGCGAAGATCAGCCCGGAAATCCAGATCGGTTTGGTCGTGATCTGTGGCGAGTAGCAGACCAACAATGCGGCCATCGTCCACGGTAAACTATGCATTAGGTGGCGTGCCGTGTTCACACCGCGATACCGCTCTTGTCAAAGCAGGCTAACGCGTCCAGGCAAGCGTCGCGGTGATTGCGTCCACTACCTGGCTCAATGGTGATACCGGGCAGCCGCAAGCCATATTGATCTCCGGCCTGATCGGCATCTAGCACCCATCGACAGAGCACACTGAGGGCTTGTTCCGCGTCCTGTGTTCCGGCGGCTGCAAAATCGATCCAGCTTGTTGACACGCTGCCGCCTTCAAACTGCCGGGACTTGAGTTCGCCACTACGTGCAAAAGTTTTCCAGGCGATGCGCCGGGAGGAGTCGCCGCGTTGATAGTCCCGTAGGCCGGCAAAGTCGTCATCGCCACGTCCACCGGTCGAGCCAGCGCGATCGTCTTGTGTCACTGGCCGTACCGGCGCGTTCTCCGCGGGTCGCGGCCATACCAGCGCTTGTTTTTCAATGTACAACCAGACCCAGCAGTGCAGCAGCGTTAGTGGAAAGCGGGTATGTAAGCCCAAACGGGGCAATGAGTGCCAACCGCGATGTTGCGTTTTCATCGGAATGCTAAGCAAGCAACTTTGGCCGGGACCGATATCGCCGGGTTCGCTGTCAGACTTGTCCATTGAGGTGACGATCTCATAGCGAGAGCCTGAGCCGGGGTTGGTGAGCATGACCTCAACAGTGAGTGTTTGTCCGGCGAATGTGCGCAACGCTTGCAAGCTCTCTACTTGAAGTCCGGATAGATTTTGGTGGCATCGATGCATGGCGACAAGACCCGTCGCTGCCAACAGAAACGTTAAAGCGAATCCCATCGAATTGTTGTAGTTCATCGAGCCCAACAACATGGAGAAGCAAACGATCGCGAACGTAACGCCGAGGCTTGTCGGCAATATATAAAGCCGCTTGGCACGCAGCGTGACCGGCAACAACTCATCACCTTGCCGTTTCCGGATCCACCGCGAGACTCGTTGCGACGCGCGATCAAAGAGTCGTCGTCGAAGATTGGTCTTGGGGCTAGCTGTCAGCTCGGCGGACATGAGCGGCGCATCAAGGGATGGCGACAGAATCTAGAATGTGTGTTGCTATGCTGTCTACGGCGATTTGCGCCTGATCCGCGGCGACCAGGCGATGCGTCGCAATGGCCGGGAATATGCGTTGCAAGTCTTCGGGGTAAACGGCTTGCCGTCCGTCGATCAACGCATAAGCACGCGCTGCATTCGCCAATGCGATGCCAGCGCGGGGAGATAAGCCAACGGCAAAGAGCGGAGACGTCCGTGTAAAATTCACAAGCGCTTGCAGGTAGTTCAACAACGCATCGCTTACCTTTACGTCGGCGACGGTTTGTCGAAGTGCCAGGATGTGCGGTACCGACAATGACGGCGCCACGCTGTCGAGTGACATCGCACGATTGTTTCCGGAAAGTAACTGTCGTTCCGATTGCGGATCCGGGTAACCAAGATTGATTCTCATCAAAAAGCGATCGAGCTGTGATTCTGGCAAATCAAAGGTGCCAATTTGATCGGCAGGATTTTGAGTCGCGACAACGAAGAAGGGCTCGGGAAGTTCGTAGGCTGTTCCATCAACAGTGACCTGACGTTCTTGCATGGCTTCCAGCAAAGCGCTTTGCGCTTTCGGCGTTGCGCGATTGATTTCATCGGCCAACAGCATCTGGGTAAAGACCGGGCCTTTCAGAAACCGAAAACTGCCAGTGTCATTTTGATAGACAGATATCCCGGTGACATCGGCTGGCAATAGGTCACTGGTAAATTGCACGCGGGCAAAATCCAGACCCAGCACTCGCGCTAAAGCACGGGCCATGGTGGTCTTACCGACACCGGGCACGTCCTCGATCAATAGATGACCGCCGGCAAGCAAGCAAGTGACGGCCAGATTGATTTGCTCTGGCTTGCCTAGAATCAGCGTGTTTAGCGATTGAATCGCGTGCTGTAAGCCGTCGCGGCTGTCGCTCAGCTCCGCAGCGGCATTGATCGGTACGCTCGTGTTCAAAATATCTTCCTGATCAGGATTTCCACGCCCTGATCATCGCTAAAAACGCCCTTGAGTGCATCTGTTCCGGCCGGATACTGTGAATCAGCGCACTTTATCCGCCACGGTTAACCGTTACTGGCCTCCAGAATGGCCAGTTGTGAGCGCAATTGCTCTAGCTGTTGACCATGCTCGGCAAGGCGCTCGCGCTCTGTCGCGACAACTTCCGGGGGTGCACGATCCACAAACTTCGGATTGGAGAGCTTGGCTTCGGTCTTGGCAAGATCGGTTTCTGATTTGGTGATCTGACGGGTCAACCTTTCTCGTTCTTTATCGATATCAATGAGCCCGGCCATCGGTACATTGATGGTCATCTCACCGAGGATTGCCGTTGCGGAAGGCGGAACATCGCTCTCGTCAGATGCCAAGACTGCACTCTCAAGATTGGCGATTTTCAATAGAATACGCTCATGCTTCGAGCGGAGCTCCGCGTCCTCGTTTGATGCGTTTGACAGTATCGCGGGCAATGGTTTACCG
Source organism: Woeseiaceae bacterium (assembly GCA_045110335.1). Classification (GTDB taxonomy): domain Bacteria; phylum Pseudomonadota; class Gammaproteobacteria; order Steroidobacterales; family Woeseiaceae; genus CALBPI01. Next base: position 60,739 of record JBGCGB010000007.1, on the reverse strand, counting down.
GGCGCAATGTCCATTTCGCCGCGAATCTGTCGGATACCGAGTACAAACCCCTGTAACCATTGCATTTCGGTTTCAGCGTCGTTGTCGCGTGGCGTAACGGTCGGCCATTGTGTATCGCAGATCGTGTCGCCGGTTACGGCTGCAAACGGTGCGGCGCGTAACCAAATTTCTTCGCTGATGAACGGCATGATTGGATGCAGCACACGAAGCAGCGTCTCTAGTGTTGTCGCGAGCGTTTGCATGGTGGCTAACTTTCGGTTGGCATCAGCGTTGTCATCATAGAGCGTCGCCTTGCTGAGTTCGAGATACCAGTCACAGAACTCATGCCAGGTGAACTCGTAGATGGCTTGCGCGGCCAAGTCGAGTCTATACCGATCGAATTGTCGCTCCACTTCAGCGATCATGCGGCTGAGACGGGACTGGATCCAGCGCTCGGCGATGCCGCCTTCAACGCGACTGGCGTCGCGGTCTAATGATTCGCAGCTCGCCATAACAAATCGCGAAGCGTTCCACAATTTGTTACAAAAATTTCGGTAGCCTTCTATTCGGCCGAGCTCAAATCGAATGTCGCGTCCAGTTGTTGCTAGCGATGCGAACGTAAACCGCAAGGCATCAGTGCCGAACTCGGCAATGCCATCCGGGAACTGGCGGCGCGTCGCTTTCTCGATTTTCGGCGCGAGGTGCGGTTGCATAAGTCCTGTGGTGCGTTTCTGCACGAGGCTTTCCAAATCGATGCCATCGATCAGATCGATAGGGTCGAGCACATTGCCTTTAGATTTGGACATCTTCTGCCCGTCTTGGTCGCGTATCAGTCCATGAATATAGACCTCGCGAAATGGCACATCGCCCGCGAACTTCAATCCAAACATGATCATTCGGGCGACCCAGAAGAAAATGATATCGAATCCGGTGACCAGCACGCTGGTGGGATAAAAACTATCCAGTTCTTTGGTTTTTTCCGGCCAGCCTAATGTGCTGAATGGCCATAGTGCTGAAGAAAACCACGTGTCCAGAACATCGTCGTCCTGCTTCAATATCAGGGTGTCGGGCAACTGATGCTTTTCACGCACCGCCGCCTCGTTTTTTCCGACATAAACGTTGCCGTCCTCGTCGTACCAGGCTGGTATGCGATGCCCCCACCACAACTGTCGGCTAATGCACCAATCCTGGATCTTGTTCATCCAGTCAAAATAAGTCTTGGACCAGTTTTCCGGTACAAACTTGATATCGCCATCTTCAACCGCTTTGATCGCCGGTTCGGCAAGCGGTGCGATCTTTACATACCACTGGTCAGTCAGATAAGGCTCGACGACCGCGTTACTGCGATCACCACGCGGCACTTTAAGACTGTGCGGCTCAATCTTATCGAGAAATCCCAGTGCTTCCATATCCGCGACAATGCGTTTACGTGCGTCGAACCGATCCATGCCGCGATAGGTTTCCGGCATGTCTTCATTGATGGCTGCGTCATCGGTAAAAATATTAATCAGCGCAAGGTCATGGCGTTGACCCATTTCATAGTCATTGAAGTCATGGGCGGGGGTGATTTTTACGCAGCCCGTGCCAAACTCCGGATCGACATAGTTGTCCGCAACGATCGGTACTAGCCGGTCAGTCAGTGGCAGTCGAACATGTTGACCGACCAGATGTTGATAGCGTTCGTCATCGGGGTGTACAGCGACCGCGCTATCACCCAACATGGTTTCGGGTCGCGTTGTCGCCACGACCATCGACTCGTTGGTGCCTTCGACCGGATAACGAAAATGCCAAAGGTGGCCGGATTCATCTTCGGAAAGGACTTCGAGATCAGACAGTGCCGTGTGCAACACGGGGTCCCAGTTGACCAATCGTTTGCCGCGATAAATCAGATCCTCATTGTAAAGCTGGATGAAGACATCACTAACGGCTTCCGACAAACCCTCGTCCATCGTAAAACGTTCGCGTGACCAATCAACAGAGGCACCAAGCCGTTTGAGCTGGTCGTTGATTCGCCCACCAGAGCTTTCTTTCCACGACCAGACTTTTTCGACAAACGCATCACGACCGATATCTCGGCGTGACTCTCCAGCCGCATTGAGCTGTCGCTCGACGACCATTTGCGTGGCAATACCCGCGTGATCTGTTCCGTGTTGCCAAAGCGTATTGACGCCCTTCAAACGCTGGTAACGCACCAGCGTATCCATGATCGTATCCTGGAACGCATGCCCCATGTGAAGCGTACCGGTCACGTTAGGTGGTGGAATGACAATACAAAATGAAGTGTCACCGCCGGCAGGTTTGAACCGGCCTTCGGATTCCCAGCGCGCATAGTGGCGCTGTTCGATAGCGTGGGGTTGGTATGTCTTATCCATGGCGGGTTTTTGTCTGGTGGTCACTAGCAGAGGATTGTCGGGAGAAGTCTAAAGAGTCGGTGCAGCTTAAGCCAGCATTGCCGAACTACTGATCTTCGCGTTCGGCTTTCAAGGTATCGATATGGGTTTGCAGAACACTTTCAATCATTGCCGGGAGCGCATCCGTTAGCCGCATCAGTAGCTGTTCCTGCAGTACCACTCTGACTTGCTCACTCGCGTCGTCGAGCATGTCGTGCAAAGCTGCGCTCGCAGATTCGGTGATCTCGTGCGTGATGGCTTGTCGCCGCTCCGGGGTGAGTGTCAATTCAGCACGCCGTTCGCGCTTGACGACGGTGGTCAATACCGGAATGTCATCGTCATTCATGACGCACCTATTTGATGTGTGTTCATCGTCGCGCCATTTTCGCGATAGCTGGCATATCGCTCACGGCCTTTCGCTTTTTGCGTGTCATCGCCCGCTATGATCTCGGCAATGCGCTCGCAATCGGGTGCTAGCGCACCCGATAAATTGACGCAAACCTGCGTTGTTTCCGGCAGGCCATGCGCTGCGAGACCCAGTGTCACTGTCGCCGCGCAGTCATCGCTTGGCCATTGATCGTGGGCTACAAATTCAGTGTCACTAAACGTCCATAGTAAAGTATCGAGCGTGCTGAGCTGATCTTTGTTCTCGCATAGCAGATGAATCTGGTGATCCAGCCGACTGGCTTTGGCGACCAATCGACAAACGAATGCATCGTGCGCGTCGGGTTGGTCGTCCGCCAGAATGTAGAAGTCGACGCGTGGCATCCGCTATCAGTCGATTGTCTGTAACAGGAAATCAACGAGCAGCGGCACTGGCCGCCCGCTTGAGCCTTTCTTTGCGCCGCCTTGCCATGCGGTTCCCGCAATGTCGAGATGTGCCCAATTCGCTTTTTGGGTGAACTGCGACAAAAACGCGCCGGCCGTGATGGCGCCGCCATCGCGACCGCCGATATTAGCGAAATCGGCGAAATTACTCTTAAGCTGATCTGCATATTCCTGGTCGAGCGGCAGGTGCCACGCGCGATCCACGGCGCGCTCACCGGCATCCACGATCTGCTGCGCCAGCAAGTCGTTGTTGCTCATGACGGCAGATCGATGATGCCCCAATGCAATAACGCAGGCGCCAGTTAGTGTCGCGACATCAATCAACGCAGCCGGATCAAATTGCTGTGCATAAGTCAAAGCGTCACATAGAATCAACCGCCCTTCGGCATCTGTGTTCAAAATTTCAATGGTTTTGCCAGACATGCTGGTGACCACATCGCCAGGTCGCGTCGCGCGGCCACTCGGCATGTTTTCGGCGCTGGGCACCAATACCATCAAGTTAATGGGCAGCTTCATTGCCGCGACCGATGCCATGCAGCCCATCACGGCTGCCGCACCACCCATGTCGTATTTCATTTCGTCCATGGCTGGTCCCGGCTTTAATGAAATGCCACCGGTGTCGAAGGTGATGCCTTTACCGACCAAAATGATCGGCGCTTCATCGCCACCACCGCGGTAGTCCAAATGAATCAATTTGGAAGGTTGATCCGACCCGTGTCCGACGGACAACAGTGAGTGCATGCCGAGCGCTGCCATATCCGGCTCGTCCAGAACATTCACGCTCAAGCGTGCGTGTTTCTTGGCCATTTTCCGAGCTTCATCAGCAAGATAAGTAGGGTGACAGAAATTCGCGGGCATGTTGCCGAGATCTTTGGTCAGATTCATGCCGACCGCAATGCCTGCGCCATGCGTGGCACCGCTTTCCAATTGGCCAGCCATATCCCGGTCGGCCGCACCGAGTGCCAGTGATTTGAGTTTGGGTGCTGGGGACTTGTTACGGCTCTTCATTTGGTTGAAGCGATAACGATGTTCACCAAGCGCTTGCGCTGCCAGGCGGCCACGATAGTAAGCATCACAGTCCACGGTGTCTTCGGCCGACAAGAAAAGGGTCGCTTCAGTCACTTGACTAGATCGGATCACGGCGAGCGCTGCCTTGCAGGCTTTGTAAAATTCCCGTCGACCAAACGAAGCCTTGTTACCGAGGCCAACAACGACGACACGTTTGCATTTGGCGCCATCAACGCGAGCAATGATCTGTGCCGAGCCCAATTTTGTGCTGATGTCACCCTGATCGAGCATGCCGCGAATTAATCCGCCACTGGCCGCGTCTACTTCGGCGGCGCCTGCGCCTAACTGCTTCTTGTCATAGACGCCGACAATCGCGCATGCGGTGGCTTTCTTACCGGCATCCGCCGTTGTTGCTTTAAATTGCATTGTGATTTGTACTCCGATTTTGGCTAAATCATTCAGGCGCGCAGCCACCGCAGTCTGGTCTTCCGGTGCGACGCTGACTGCCTTCCTTGCTACTATGTGATCGTTGACCCCACCATCCCTATTGTCATGATACTTGAAGCACGACTTGAATTTAAGCAGTAGATAGCGCCCATATGTTCCGAATTCTCGATCGATACATACTGAAAGAGGCTGCGCAGACGTGGTTTTCGGTCACACTGGTCCTGCTGACGATCTTGTTGTCGAACCAGTTTGCACGTGTTCTGGGCGATGCTGCGCAAGATAAAGTGGCCAAAGACGCCGTATTCAGCGTGATTGGCCTGACCGCTTTGCAGTATTTAACGATCATTGTCCCTTTCGGTCTCTTTCTGGCCATCATGTTGTCTTTGGCGCGCATGTACAGCGACAGCGAGCTGCCGGCGATGATGGCTTGCCGCGTCGGTCCCTTTGGTTTGATCCGTCCACTGACCTGGCTCGCGGTTCCGTTGGCTGGGCTTGTTGCCTGGTTGGCTTTGGTGGTGGGTCCCCAATCGCTGGAGCGCATTGAACAGATCGGTGCCGAAACACAGCGAAGTATGGATCTGTCAGCGCTTGAGGCTGGCCGGTTTGTTAGCACCGGGAATGATGGTGCTGTTGTCTTTGCCGAGACCGTTGATGGCAACGGCACACTGAGCAATGTGTTTTTGCAGCGACGTGTCAATGATACGGTCGAGGTGGTACTGGCGCAGCAAGGTAGTCAGCGCGTTAACAATGATGACGATACGCGTTTTATCGTGATGAATAACGGACGCCGCTATGTTGGTGTTCCCGGAACCACGAAGTTTCAGGTGTTCAAGTTTGCCGAGTATGGCGTGCCGTATTCTTTGCCGGCAGCCAAGACGCCGGAGCTCGAACCGGAAGCGATGAGCAGTCGCAGCCTTGCAGCGCGCTCGGATCCGTTGTCGATCGCTGAGCTGCAATGGCGTTGGTCAGTACCATTGTCCACACTGATTCTAGCGCTATTGGCGATTCCACTATCCAAGACACAGCCGCGTCAGGGTCGCTATGGGAAGCTCGCGATTGGCGTGCTCGTCTTTATTATCTATTTCAATTTGATGGGTGCGGCGAAAGCGTGGGTTGAGCGCGGCAAACTTCAACCTGAGTTCGGCATCTGGTCGGTTCATCTGGTGATGCTGGGCATTGTCGTGTTGCTCTTCGCGGCTCAAAACGGCCTGTTACGTAAACTTAATCCGATGCGATGGTCCGGATCATGAGGCTGTTGACCGGCTACCTGCTGAGGAATGTACTGGGTGCCACCGGTCTTGTGCTCTTGGTGTTACTGGCACTAGCCGGTTTTATTGAGTTTGTGGGTCAATTGGACAATACCGGCGAGGGTAGCTACAGCACCGGCGGTGCCGTGCTCTATACCGCGCTTCGACTGCCGCTGTTGGCGGTTGAAATGCTACCGGTAGCAGCCTTGCTGGGCGCTTTGCTTGGGCTGGGAAGTCTGGCAGGTAACAGCGAACTGATTGCAATGCGTGCGGCGGGTATTTCTGCGAAGCGATTAGCGGTGTCGGTATCAGTTTCGGGTTTGCTCCTGGCGCTAGTCGGGACGACGCTCGGCGAGTACATCGCGCCACCACTGGATCAGTTTGCGCGGAAGTTTAGGTCGGCAGCACGCAGCGAAACGGATCGAATCGGTCAACGTAATACCTGGGTTCGGGATGGCTCGCGGATTTTCAATGTCGACGGCATCGGCGATCGATTGGAGTTTGGCGGTTTCTATGTATTTGAGATCGACGATCAGCAACAGTTGACGCGTATCGGCTACGCCAATCGTGCCGATCTCTCCGTCGACAATGAGTGGATGCTTGAAGACTTTAGCGAAACCAGTTTCGAGAACGGTTTGATTACCGCGGAAGTCGCTGATGAGGCTGTTGCTCAATATGACGTCGATGCGGAATTGCTGGGTATCGCTTCGCTGCGCCCGGGTAGTTTGTCGTTAGGTGGGCTCATGGCTTATCTCGATTACCTGGAACAAAACAAACTCGACAGCCGAACCTATGCCACCGAGTTTTGGAGCCGTATCGCCAATATTTTTGCGATCATACTGATGCCCGTCTTGGCCATTGGCTTCGTGTTCGGCTCGTTACGCAGTTCCGGTGCAGGCGGGCGTTTGCTGGTTGGCGTACTAATCGGTTTGGCCTACTTCTTGTCGAGTCGTACGCTCGCTAACAGTGGTCAGGTGTTTAGTTTGGATCCGATGATTGTCGGTTTAACACCGATGCTGGTGTTGGCGGTAGTGACGTTCTTCGCGGTCAACCGCGTCCGCTAGTGCTTTGGCTTTTTCTTTAGCAATACGATCCGTGTCCCTGATGCGCGGTCGTGCCAGGTCAGTCCGTTAGGGTCTGCGTATTGCCAGAAGACGCCAGCAGCGAGCGGGACCCAGGCAAAGGGAGCTGTGACAGCTCGAATCAAAAGTTGTTGATAACTTGGCGCTGCCCCGTCCAAACCGATTAATTGTAGTCGCCAAGAGCGCATGCCCAGCGTGGCATGTTTGCGTTTCCAACCCAGAACGAAGTATCCGCTGATCAGTGCTAAGCAGAAGAGCTGATAAATCGGTCCGAGGGGTTCGGGATTAAGTGAGCCATCCTGCATCGCGCCGCGCGGTAGCACCCATGGGAATGTTGATAGCAACAAAATGGCCAGCACCAGAAGGCTGTCGTAGACCATCGCCATCAACCGGCGCGGGACGCCTGGCAGCGCCGGCATTTCTTTCTCGGTATTCATTTGGCAATCGTAGAGTATTCACTTCGTCGAATCGACTGGTGCAAGGCTTAGACAGTCGAATCGTTGTCGCAATAACAGCGGATGTCCGCCAGACGGGCTGTGCTCTGGTACCATTGGCTGATGAGTTTACTACTGACCCAAGCCGAGGCCGCACGGAGCATGATGCACCTTGACTGAACGCGCTCCGGAAATCATTGGTCGCGCGGATCATTGCGTTTCACGCAAGCACATCTCCAAAGCGGCATTAAAAGTGCTTTACACACTGAAAGATGCAGGATTCCAAGCGTTTCTTGTCGGCGGAGCGGTGCGTGACCTCTTGTTGGGCGGGCGCCCCAAAGACTTCGATGTAGGCACCGATGCCGATCCGGACCAGGTCCATAAGCTCTTCCGGAATTCGCGCATTATTGGTCGCAGGTTTCGTATTGTGCATGTTCGCTTTGGCCGCGAGATTATTGAGGTCGCAACATTCCGGGCATCCACAGATCCCGCCGATGACAGCGATACGCAGGCTGACGATGAGGGGCGGTTGCTGCGTGACAATGCGTTTGGATCGATCGATGAAGATGTTTGGCGTCGCGATTTTACGGTGAATGCGCTTTATTACAACATCGCCGATTTTACGGTCTGGGACTACGTTGGCGGTGTCGCTGATGTACACGATAAGCGGCTGGAGTTGATTGGCGATCCGGCGCGTCGGCTACGCGAAGACCCGGTCAGAATATTGCGTGCCGCGCGGTTTGCCGCCAAGCTGGATTTCGATATGGAGCCCTCGCTTCACGAGGCCATCGCCGGGCACAAAGAGTTACTTAGCAACATCCCGCCTGCGCGACTTTTTGACGAATTTCTTAAAATGTTTCAGGCCGGCTATGCCGAGCGTAGCTTTACCAAATTGCGCGAGTTTGAGGTTTTTCGTGAGTTGTTCCCGGATACCGCGGCGAGTCTTTCGGGCGAGGAAGGGGAGGTTTTCGAATCTTTCATTCTGCAAGCGCTGGCCAACACCGATCGTCGCGTGGCCGAGCATAAACCGATTACGCCGATGTTCCTGTTGGGTGTTTTTCTGTGGTGGCCGATTCAACGGCGCGCTCAGCAATACATCGAAGATGATGGTGTCAGTGAGTCGCAGGCGTTAGGCCGGGCTACATACGATTGCTTAGCGCGACAGCAGTCACTGATTGCTATTCCCCGGCGTTTCGGCGCGCCGCTTCGCGAAATGATCACCATGCAACCGCGATTCCTCCGAAAACGTGGTGGGCGTGCATTGGGTTTTCTCGAGCACCGTCGTTTTCGTGCCGCTTATGACTTTATGTTGTTGCGTGCCGCGATCGGTGAGGTTGATCAGGAAATCGCTGATTTTTGGACGGAGGTGCAAACGCTCGATCAGGCCGCGCGCGTGAAAGCATTCGGATTGAGCCAAAAGCCTGCATCGAGCGGCGAAGACAATCCTCGTCCGCGGCGTCGTCGTCGGCGTCGGCGCAAGCCGAGCGGCACCAGCAGCGATGGCTGAACGGTGGCGACCGGCCTATGTGGCGATCGGGAGCAATCTTGATGATCCGCTTGCCCACGTAAGACGTGCGGTCTTTGATTTAAAGCATCTATCCTCGGATCTAGGTTTTCGTTGCTCAGCAGCTTATCGATCAGCTCCTTTGGGTCCTGCGGATCAACCGGAATACATCAATGCCGTCGCCGGATTTCTGACCCGACATCCCCCGCAGGTTTTGTTGGCCGCACTACAAACTATCGAGGCAGAACATGGACGATCTCGTGACGGCACCCGTTGGGGGCCAAGAACGCTGGATCTGGATTTACTTGCCGTTGGAGATTTCGAGATTGCCAGTGAGACCTTGTCATTGCCGCATCCCGAGATTGAACATCGATCCTTTGTGTTGAAACCCTGGTGTGATGTGACCCGTTGCTTCTCTATACCCGGTTTGGGCGTTGTATCCGCCCAGCGCAATGCCGCCTGCGGGGACCTGCAGTTTGCGGAGGCGTTGACGTGAAGAAAACGCATTCGAGAGACAGTGGCGCTTGGCCATCATTCATCGTCGTCGAGGGACCCATTGGTGTCGGTAAGACCGCGCTTGCGGAAAAGCTGGCGGCCCGCTTTCGCAGTTCCGCAACGCTCGAGGCCTCGAACGAGAATCCATTTCTGGAGCGCTTTTACGAGGATCGCCAACGAGGGGCTTTGCCAGCGCAACTTTTTTATTTATTTAACCGCACTCAGCAATTGGAGGCACTTTGTCAGGAGGACTTGTTCCGTCCGGTCAGAATTTCTGACTTTCTGATTGCGCGCGATCGACTGTTCGCCGAGATCAATTTGGACGCGGATGAGCTGGCACTTTACGACCAGGTCGCTGAGCAAGTGGCGATCGACGTGCCAGCGCCAGATTTGGTAGTTTACCTGCAAGCACCTGTGCCAGTGTTGAAGCGCAGATTGAGTCAACGTGGTGCGGAATCGGGCCGCTTGTTAGACGATGAGTATCTAGAAAAGGTCGCTGACCAGTACGCCAGATTTTTCTATGAGTATGACGATTCTCCGCTGCTAATCGTCAATGCGGCAGAGATCGACCCAGTTAACAACGATGCCGATTTCGAGGCGTTGTTTGCGCAAATTCGCCAAACCCGCCGTGGCCGGCACTTCTTCAATCCCGTGGCCGCCGCCGCTTTGCCCTGATGTGACGCCTGCTTTGCGGTATTATGCGCCATCGAACGCATTCACTAGCTACCGGAACCTGTCGATGTATACCCAGCTTGAGCAGCGCACCATGGATCAGCCTCCTGTCAATGTGGGGACGCTGGCCAAGATGAAAGCCGAGGGCACGCCGATTGCTTGCCTCACCGCCTATGACGCCAGTTTTGCCGCATTGGTCGATCGCGCCGGCGTTGATGTCGTGCTCGTAGGGGATTCCCTGGGCATGGTGATTCAAGGTCATGACACCACGGTTCCCGTGACCGTAGATGACGTGATTTATCACTCCAAAACGGTCGCGCGCGGTTTGCAACATGCATTCCTGATCGCCGATATGCCATTCATGAGCTATACGACGCCGCTCCAGGCACTCGAAAATTCGGTTCGTTTGATGCAAGAAGGCGGCGCGATGATGATCAAGCTTGAAGGCGGTGAAGGCCAGATTGAAGTCGTTCAGCATCTCGCGAGACATGACATTCCGGTCTGTGCGCATATTGGTTTGAAGCCGCAGAGTGTTCACAAGATCGGTGGATTCAAAGTGCAGGGGCGAGACCCGGGTAAGGCCAAAGAAATGATCGCTGCCGCGAAACGATTGGAAAGCGTCGGTGCTGATATCGTCCTGCTGGAATGTGTGCCTAATGAGCTTGGCGCCGAGATTCGCGATGCGTTGAGTGTGCCGGTGATCGGCATCGGTGCGGGGCCAGACGTTGATGGCCAAATTCTGGTGTTGTACGACATTCTGGGAATAACGCTCGGCAGAACGCCGCGTTTCGTGCGCAACTATTCGACCGGAATGGATTCGCCACTCGAAGCCATCGCGGCTTATGTTGCCTCTGTCAAAGACGGCACGTACCCGGCGCCCGAACACTGCTTCTCTTAGTCGAGCAGTCGAGAATACGATGCAGGTAGTTCAGTCACTGACCGTGATGCGGGAGCAGTTAGATCAGTGGCGAGCCGAGGGCGATCGCGTTGTGCTCGTGCCGACGATGGGTAATCTGCATGCTGGCCATCTCAGTCTTGTTTTAACGGCTAAGAATTTGGGCGAACGGGTTGTCGTTAGCATCTATGTGAACCCAACCCAGTTTGGCGAAGGCGAGGACTTCGGCAGTTACCCGAGAACGCTAGCTGATGATTGCCGGCGTTTGATGGATGCTGGTGCTGATTTAGTGTTCACACCCGAAGACTCGACGATGTACCCGCTCGGCATTGAACGTGCTACCCAAATGCAGATCCCGCTGATCTCGGATGAATTGGATGGTCAACATCGGCCCGGCCACTTTGATGGTGTTGCCACTGTCGTCTGTCGCTTGTTCGCGATGGTCGCGCCTGACCTCGCTGTCTTTGGTCAGAAAGACTATCAGCAACTCCAGGTGATTCGACAAATGGTTGCCGACTTATCGTTGCCTGTCGATGTTCGATATGGCCGAACGGTTCGGGAAGACGATGGGCTGGCAATGAGCTCTCGTAATCAATATTTGTCAAAGAATGAACGCGTCATCGCCCCAAGGTTACATGACGAGCTGACCAGTATTCGCGAGTCTTTGGCAACCGGCAGCCGGGACTACCAAAGCTTGGAAGCAGCAGCATTGGCTGCGTTAGAGGCGGCCGGCTTTGATCCTGACTATGTGTCGATTAGGGACCCGGATACGTTAGCGCATTCCGAATCAACCGATAAACGTTGGGTAATCCTTGCGGCGGCCGTATTAGGTCGTGCGCGACTAATCGACAATATTATTGTCGACTGAGTTCAGACACTAACTTCTAGGACTTCTCGGCGAGAAGTTGCGCTCTGAGTACTTTGTGTTTCGGTAAATCCTCAGGATCAGGTTCGGGATACGCGAGCGGCATGGATTGCAGTGTTTGGCGTATGGTGTCCGCCACTAGGTACCGCATCATTGGCTTATCATCGGCCGGTATTGCATACCATGGGGCCCAAGGCTTGGAGGTCGAAGCGATGGCGGATTCATAGGCCATCATGTATTGCTCCCAGTAGCCTCGCTCACGAATGTCATTGGACTCGAACTTCCATTGCTTGGCCGGGTCGTCCAGGCGTGAGAGAAAACGTTCTTTCTGAGCATCTCTCGATACATTTAGGAAAAACTTGATAATCACAGTGCCGTTTCTGGCAAGGTGTTTTTCCTGATCTGCTATCGATTCCAATCGCTCGGCCCACAACTGTTCGGTGGCGACGGGATTCGGCAGCTTTTGATAACCGAGTATTTCTGGATGGACCCGTACCACCAGTACTTCCTCGTACTGGCTGCGATTAAAAACACCGATGCGACCTCTCTCGGGTAACGCCTTGGTGGTTCTCCAGAGAAAGTCATGATCCAGCTCTGTTGACGAAGGCCGCTTGAAACTATGCACCTGACATCCCGCGGGGTCGACGCCAGAAAGCACATTGCGAATGGTACTGTCTTTGCCGGCTGCATCCATCGCCTGAAAAACGAGCAGTAACGAAAATCGGTCATCGGCATACAGCTTTCGCTGCAAGTCAGCGATGTCTTTGACTGCTGCCCGAAGTGCTTTCTTGCCCTTTTTGTCCTCGCCGTTTCTTACGATGGTGTCTGTGTTTGCTAGCTTGAAACTACCATCGGTCGGGGCAAGAAAAGGGCTGTCGTGGATTGAGAAATCATGCTTCATGTTGGGGTCTTCTTTTCGTTTTTGTGTGTTCTTCATAAGCCCAATTCGCGTGTCTTGCCACTTGCGCATCCGGGCTGTGTTGTAGTGCATCAATGGCTAAATTGACCGCGTCGCTTGGTTTAGCGTTGCCTAAGGCTACCGCAATATTACGTTGCCAACGATGAAAACCAATGCGCCGAATCGCACTGCCTTCCATGGCTACGAGCCATTCATCTTCAGTCCATGACGCCAGTTCCGTCAACGCGACTTGATCGAGCCCGTTGCGCGGCGCGAAGTCTTTTTCACGGGTACGTGTTGCGAACTTGTTCCATGGGCAAAACAACTGACAATCATCGCAGCCATAGATGCGGTTGCCGATCGGTTTGCGGAGTGGCTCCGGAATGTCGCCGGCATGTTCGATCGTCAGATACGAAATGCATCGTCGCGCGTCCAGCGAGTAAGGCGCCACGATAGCACCCGTGGGGCAGACGTCGATACAGGTGCTGCAAGTGCCGCAGTGATTGGATGCAGGTTGATCAACGGGTAGCTCGAGGTTAGTCAGCAACTCCCCAAGAAAAAACCAGGAGCCGTTTCGTTTGTCGATCAGGTTCGTATGTTTGCCGATCCAGCCTAGACCTGCTTTTTCTGCCAGCGGTTTTTCGAGAACAGGTGCACTGTCTACAAACGGTCGCGCCTGCAGATCCGGCAGATTCTCGCGTATGCGTGTGGCTAACACTTTCAGGCGCTTGCGCATCAGCTTGTGATAGTCCCGACCCAGTGCGTAGCGCGAAACATACGCTTTTTCATTGTGATCAAGAAGCTCGATCGCTGCGTCTTGTGATTCGGGCAGGTAGTCGAGACGGACGCTGATGACCCGGATCGTGCCCGGAAACAGCTGCTCCGGTGACAGGCGAAGATCCGCATGCCGTTGCATGTAATGCATTTCGCCATGGAATTGCTGATCCAACCAGCGCTGGAGATGCTGGCCGTGATCACCAATATTGATATCGCTGACCCCGATTCCGTCAAAACCGAGTGCGACTGCCATCGCTTCAATGCGTTGGCGAAGCGCCATCGGATCGGCGGGTCGCACAGGCTCTGGTATCTCGCGGTGTGATTCCGTCATAGCGCGAGTATAATCATGGAGTGATCAAGTTACCTATCGACATTTATTCCGCTCACGGCGTTCGCGAACTCGATCGTCGTGCCATAGATGAGTTTGGCGTTCCCGGCTACACGCTGATGCGCCGCGCCGGCGCTGCTGCGCTGTCCGTTATCAATCAGCGCTATCCCGGCCTCCAGTCTTTGTTGGTGCTGTGTGGTGGCGGTAATAACGGTGGTGACGGCTACGTGCTGGCACGGTTGGCTCGCGCGGCCGGTTTAGCCGTTCGCGTCGTCGCTTTCAGCGATCCGCGTCAACTAAAAGGCGATGCTGCACTAGCCTATGAGGAGTTCACGGCATCCGGCGGGTTACCGCGGCCCTGGAACCCTTCGCTGATTCAGTCAACCAGCATGGTTGTCGATGCGCTGATCGGCAGTGGTTTAAAGCAAGATGTCAACGAAGACTACGCGGCAGCCATTCGTGCGATTAATGCCGCCGGTACGCCCGTTACCTCATTGGATATCCCATCCGGCCTGGATGGCGATACCGGGGTTGTTCGCGGTGTTGCCGTTCGTGCGAACTTGACAGTAACCTTTGTGGGCTTGAACAGCGGGCTCTTCCTTGCGGACGGACCATTGCATTGCGGCCGTCTGGTTTTTGCGGACCTGGAGTTGCCGCTGGACGTCTACGAGAAACAGCCTCCGGTGCTGCGTCGTCAGTATCGGGACGAGATTGCGTTGCAACTGCCACGCCGTGAGTTGAATTCGCATAAGGGCCAATTTGGGCACGTGCTTTGCGTCGGCGGCGCAGAGGGCATGCCGGGCGCGGTTCGACTGACCGCTGAAGCGGCATTGCGTGGCGGTGCAGGTTTGGTGACCGTCGCAACGGCGAGCTCGCATGCGGCCAGTATTGTAGCGGCCAGGCCTGAGTTAATGACTCAGGGTATTGATGACCCGGCAACGCTCGACGGGTTGATTGAGCGCGCGAGCATTATTGTTTGTGGTCCCGGTCTAGACGTCGGCGAATGGGGGCAAGCCCTATTTTCACGAGCGACGCGTTCCGGCAAACCGATCGTTCTGGACGCCGATGCGTTGAACTTGGCGTCAGACCAGCCAGAAGTTTGGGCACAAATCGATGCGCCATGCATTATTACACCGCATCCGGGCGAAGCGGCGCGGATGCTTGGCCAGACGCCAGATGTTGTGCAATCGAACCGACTGGAAGCGATGGAAGCACTGCGCGAGTTGACCGGTGCCGTTGTTGTGCTCAAGGGTGCTGGCACGCTGGTGGCAGATGGCGGTTCGACGCCGACCTTGTGCCCTTTCGGTAATCCGGGCATGTCGTCTCCCGGCATGGGCGACGTGTTGGCCGGTCTGATCGGTGCGCTTTTTGCGCAAGGATTAGATGCAGCGGCTGCCGCACGCACCGGGGTGCTTGTGCATGCACTGTCGGGGGATAGCGCAGCACGACGTGGCGAGCGCGGTTTGTTGGCCGGGGATCTGTTAGCCGAACTTCGTCACTGGCTTAATCCAAGGCACTAATCAATGGCTGATTTGCAGCTGACTTTGGCCGACGATGTGGCGACGACGGCGCTCGGTGCGGATCTCGCTGATGCCGTCGTGGCAGTTGGTTTAAAGGCGCTCGCCATTGCGCTGGATGGCGATCTAGGCGCCGGAAAGACAACACTATCGCGTGGTTTCTTGCGGGCGCTCGGGCATACGGGTCCCGTGCCCAGCCCAACCTACACACTGTTGGAGCCCTATCAGTTTGATCAATTGACGGTTAATCATCTGGATCTCTACCGGCTGGCGGATGGCAGCGAACTGGACGCTTTGGGTTGGCGAGATATCGGCGACAGTATCCGATTGGTTGAGTGGCCATCGCGGGCCCCCGAAGTACTGGCGCAAATGGATCTTGTCATTCAACTGGCCTGGTATGGGGATGGCAGGTCGGCGAGGCTCGTCGGTCAATCGCATGACGGTGATGCGGTTCTTCGACAGCTCGGTAGTTGATTGTGATCGCTAAATCAGATTAGAAGTTCACCGTAGGTTCATATTTTGAAAGGTATTATTGCTTGCCCTTAGTATTGAATCAGCGCTAATATGTTCAATAGATGCACAGGCGCCGCGAGCAATCCGTATGCCCCTTAGAAAAATAATCCCGTCGTTCATATTGCTAGCGTTGTCGTTGACGGCCACGGCTGCGCCCGTCGTTGAAGGGGTCCGCGCCTGGGCTGAACAGGACAGCACTCGTATCGTGCTCGACTTGAGTGCGAACGCCAGCCATAACCTGTTCACCCTGCGCCAGCCTAATCGTGTGGTTATCGATATTGCAGGCGGTGAGCTTGGCGACTTACAGCAGGCGCTCCCCGAGAACGTCGGCGTGGTGCGCAATGTACGCATCGCCCAGCGCGGTGCACGTGATCTTAGAATCGTTCTTGATCTTGATAGCGCCGTACAGGCGCGTAGTTTTTATGCCGGGCCTGCGCGCGGCAGCGCGCAACGTTTGGTCATTGATCTTGGCGCCCGTGCCCGTGCTTCCAGCGTCAAGCGGATTGAGTCCAAAGAACGTGACATCGTCATCGCCGTTGACCCGGGTCACGGCGGTCGCGATCCGGGCGCGATCGGCAAGCATAAGACGCGCGAAAAAGACGTGGTTCTGGCAATCGGCAAACGTCTGGTCAAACAGTTGAATGATGAGCCAGGTTTTAGTGCGTTTCTCGTGAGAGATAAAGATGTCCTGATCGAGCATCGGGAGCGGCTGGAAGCAGCACGGAAAGCAAACGCTGATTTATTTGTGTCGATTCATGCGGACGCCGTCGATGACCGGCGTGCGCGCGGTTCCTCGGTGTATGTATTGAGTGTCAAAGGGGCCAGTGATGAAACGGCGCGCCGTTTGGCCGCGCGACAGAATGCGTCACTGATCGGCGGCGTTGATCTGTCTGAGGGCGATCCTGTGTTGGCGTCGGTCTTGATGGATCTTTCGATGAACGCAACGATCAATGCAAGCCTGGATATTGGTGACTATGTGCTCGCGCAGCTTGGCAAGGTCAACAAACTCCATCGTAGAACGGTTCAACAAGCGGGTTTTCTGGTGTTGAAGTCTCCGGATGTACCATCAATTTTGGTTGAAACCGCTTACATCTCGAATCCTGACGAAGAGCGAAATCTGGCCAGTTCTAACCACCAGAAAAAACTGTCGAACGCGATTTTTCAAGGAATCCGCCAGTTCTTCACGGACAATCCGCCGGCCGATACGCTGATCGCCAAGCGTGTTCGGGAGCGGCCGCGGCAGGCGCGCACCTACACGATTGGACCCGGCGATACACTCAGCGAAATAGCAGATCGTCACCGGGTTAGTTTGGGGCAGTTAAGACGCGAGAATCGGCTTTCTAACGATCGTATTCGCGTTGGTCAAATTCTCAGGATTCCCGGCGGGGGTTAACGGCGCTGGCCGCCACAGAGCGGCATGTGAAAGAATAGGGGCATTGCAAGAATGCTGGCCTCTACACAACATGCCCATCAAACAACTCTCTGATCACTTAATTAATCAAATCGCTGCGGGCGAGGTCGTTGAGCGACCAGCTTCTGTTGTTAAAGAGCTGGTGGAGAACAGTCTCGATGCGGGTGCGACCCGAATTGACATCGATATAGAGGGTGGCGGCGGTCGTCTGATTCGTATTCGCGACGACGGCATGGGTATTCCCGGTGAAGAGATTCGTTTGGCCTTAAGCCGACATGCGACAAGCAAGATTTCGGATCTCGATGACCTTGAATGTGTCGCTTCGCTAGGTTTTCGTGGTGAGGCACTACCCAGTATTGCGTCGGTATCCAGAATGTCTTTGGCGTCACGCGTGCGTGAGGCCGACTCCGGTCGGGTGGTGAAGGTGAGGTCGGGTGAGGTCAGTGAGCCGGCACCGTATGCGCTGAATCACGGCACCAATATCGAAGTGGCCGATCTTTTTTACAACACGCCGGCGCGCAAGAAGTTCCTTAAGACAGAGAAGACCGAGTTCCGCCATATCGATCAAATTGTTCGGCGGCTCGCTCTGGCGCATGCAAGCGTCGCGTTCTCGTTGACGCACAACGGTAAGACCGTGCTCAATTTACCCAAAGCCGGTAACGCGGAGCAGCGCGATAGCCGCGTGGGTTTACTGCTCGGCGAAGCGTTTATTCAAGCCTGCGTAAAAGTAGAGCGCGAAGCGGCCGGGTTAGCGTTGTCAGGATGGCTGGCATTGCCGACGTTCTCACGTAGCCAGCCCGATATGCAGCATGCATTCATCAACGGCCGCTGGGTACGCGACAAAACGCTGATGCATGCCGCGAAACTGGGCTTTCGTGATGTACTGTTTCACGGGCGACATCCTGCGTATGTCTTGATGCTATCGGTTGATCCCGCGCGTGTGGACGTCAACGCTCACCCGGCGAAGCATGAAGTCAGATTTCGGGACTCCCGCAGTGTGCACGAGTTCGTATTTCGGACGGTGGAAGCGACTTTGGCAGAAACGCGACCCGGGGCTGACAGCGCGCGACCCGCACCGGCCATGATGCGAACACCGTCGGGCATGCCGTCGCGCCAATTTGACGATCGCGCGGCCATCCAGGGTGGGTTGAGTTTGATGGCTACGGCCGCGGTTGCGACATCAGACGGCTTTGCGTCCGGGCATAGCCGGGTCGGTGAGCCTTCGGCACCCGTCATGATGCCGGTCGAAGAGGAAGGGCGACAGGGTCCGCCGCTAGGCTATGCGCTCGCGCAGCTGCATGGCGTTTATATCCTGGCTCAGAATGCCGAAGGTCTGGTCTTGGTGGACATGCATGCGGCGCACGAACGCATCACCTATGAACGTTTGAAGCGCGATTATGCGAACCGTGCTGTTATACGCCAGCCGCTGCTGGTGCCGCTGCGGGTTGCCGTCGCGACGCGAGAGCAGCAATTACTAGAGCAGCATCAGCAGGCATTGTCTGAGATGGGCTTGATCGTGGATTCCGGCGGGCATGAGTCCGTGGTCATTCGGGAAATACCCAGTTTGCTCGGCGAGGGCGACGCCGAGCAATTGTTACGCGACGTGCTTGCTGATCTTTCAGAACATGGCGCATCGGACCGGCTCGAAAGCTTGACCGATGAAATGTTGTCGACGATGGCTTGCCATCATTCGGTCCGTGCGAACCGCTCGCTGACGCATGGTGAGATGAATGCATTGCTGCGGGATATGGAGCGCACCGAACGCGCCGATCAATGCAATCATGGCCGCCCGACCTGGACGCAACTCTCGATGCAGGCATTAGATCAATTGTTTCTGCGCGGACAATGATGCGCCCATCCGCGCCCGTGCTTTGTTTGTTGGGTCCAACGGCAAGCGGCAAGACGGAAGCGGCGATCGCGCTACATCAACGCGGTGATGTTGATGTGATCAGTGTGGATTCCGCGATGGTATACCGCGGTTTCGATATTGGCAGCGCGAAACCCTCTGTCGAGTTGCTTAATGCGGTTCCGCATCAGTTGGTGGATATTCGCGATCCGGTTGATACGTATTCGGTGGCTGATTTTGTCGCTGATGCGACGTCCGCTATCGAGCAAAGTCATCGCTCTCAACGCATTCCGTTGCTGGTGGGTGGCACGATGTTGTATTTCCGTCGGTTGTTTGACGGGTTGGCGTCGCTTCCTGCTGCCGATCCGGCTATTCGGCAGCGTCTTGACGAAGCGGCAAATGATCAGGGCTGGGCAGCGTTGCATGCCCGGTTAACATCAGTGGACCCCGTGGCAGCCGCTCGTATCGAGCCTGCGGATTCGCAAAGAATCCAACGTGCCCTGGAAGTCTTCGAGCTGACTGGCGAACCCATCAGCGAGCTACAGCGACAGACTAGCGCATCGCCCTTCGATTTTCGCCGCCTCGCATTGGTGACCAGTGATCGCAAAGATCTGCATGTGCGCATTAGTGAAAGGTTTGATCAGATGCTGGAGGACGGGTTTGTCGATGAGGTGTCTGGCTTGCTGTCGACACCGGGAATGTCCGCTGATTTACCTAGTATGCGGGCAGTGGGTTATCGCCAGATTGCCGCTTATGTGAATGGAATTTGTTCATTGGATCAAGCTGTTGCGGATGCCAAGACAGCAACACGCAGGCTGGCCAAACGCCAGTTTACCTGGTTGCGGGGAACGCAAAAGATTCAGCGGCTAGACCCGCTTGATTCGCAAGTTTTCAGCCACATATCTGATTGGGTAACAAAGCAATTGCGAAGCGCGGTGTGACGCCACCTATTTGACGTCAGCATTATTTTTTAAGGCTCGGCGCCAGCGCGAAATGCTGTGCTAACATCAAACGATACCGGCGACTTGCGATAGCACTGGCATGTCGAGTAACCGGGCAGACTAATGCCGCTTTTTGCTTGGGCGCGGAGAGCAAGGCGTGTGCTGACAACAACAAGGAGATTTCCATGGCAAAGGGACAGTCTTTGCAGGATCCATTTCTGAACGTCTTGCGCAAAGAAAAGGTACCGGTGTCCATTTACTTGGTGAACGGTATTAAGCTTCAGGGACAGATTGATTCGTTCGACCAGTTCGTCGTGCTGCTGAAAAACAGCGTGAACCAAATGGTCTATAAGCATGCTATTTCGACCGTGGTTCCGGCACGTAATATTCGTCTCCCTGCGGGTGACGAAGATGGTGTTGAAGGCGAGTAACGGTACCCAGGATAGCGGCAACCTAATGTTGACGCGGACCCAAGCAAACTATGTTTGATAGACCGAAGACTGGTGAGCGTGCGCTTATCGTGCATCCTGTGTTCAGCGATATCGATGCTTGCGATGTCCACGAGTTTATCGAACTCGCGATATCCGCTGGCGCTGATATTCAGGACACCGTGATTGTGAATCGCGGTCGGCCGGAAGCTAAGCTGCTAATTGGTCGTGGCAAAGTGGAAGAGATCGCCGCCGAAGTAAAATACAGCAAGATCGATCTTGTCTTGGTCAGTCACAAGCTATCGCCGAGTCAAGAGCGAAATCTGGAAAAGCAATTTTGCTGTCGGGTGTTAGACAGAAGCGGTCTGATTCTCGATATTTTCGCGCAACGCGCTCGGTCTTTTGAAGGCAAGCTGCAAGTGGAGCTTGCCCAGTTGCGTCATTTATCGACCCGGCTTGTTCGCGGATGGACTCACCTGGAACGGCAAAAGGGCGGGATTGGCCTGCGTGGCCCGGGCGAAACACAGCTTGAGACCGACCGCCGCCTAGTTCGGCATCGGATCGCCAAACTGACCGCACGTTTGGAAAAGGTCGACAAACAACGTGAACTCGGCCGGCGCAATCGCATACGGAACGACGTGCCGACGCTGGCTTTGGTCGGCTATACCAATGCCGGGAAATCCACGTTGTTCAACAAGCTTACGGATGCTGACGTACTCGCGGCTGATCAACTGTTCGCCACACTAGATCCAACGCTAAGACGATTGGATCTAGACAAACATACGACGGTTATCTTGGCGGACACGGTCGGCTTCGTATCAGACCTCCCTCACGAGTTGGTGGCCGCTTTCCGGGCGACGCTAACGGAGACCAGGGAAGCGGATGTGATCCTGCACATCATTGATGCCAGTGATCCTGAGCATGCGTTGCGCGAGCGGCAGGTCAATGAAGTACTGGCCGAAATTGGCGCCGAGGATGTCAAACAGATTCGCGTGTACAATAAGATTGATGTCGAAGGGCAATTGGCCCATGCCGTAGATGGTAGCGACGATGCGCCGCCCAGTGTTTGGGTCTCTGCATTATCGGGCGCGGGGCTGGATTTGCTTCGGGATTGTCTATTGGGGCAGTTCCGTGAAGATCATGTCTACGGCACGCTACAATTAACGGCTAGCGAGGCTCGGCCTAGGGCGAGTCTGTTCGAGCAAGGTGCGGTCGTCGAAGAGTCTTTCACCGATCAAGGTGAAAGTTGCTTGACGATTGAGATGACGAAAAAGGATTTCATGCGATTTTGCCGACAGATGTCGATAGCGCCTGATCGCATGCAATCAATGATTGAGCCCGAGCTGGAACCTGCTCAGGCGCAGATGTAATTCGCTGTTTAAGGCAGCACAACCTAACCTTTGGATTTAGAAAACAATGGCTTGGAATGAATCAGGAAATGACAAGGATCCGTGGGGCAACAAGCGACGCCCGTCCGGTTCCAATGATCTGGACCGAATGATGAATAATCTTCAGAAGAAACTGAACAATTTGTTTGGTGACGGCAATAACGATGGAGGCAACGCCATGGGCGTTGGCGTCATTTTTATTATCGGTCTTCTTGTTTGGCTTGCGACAGGCTTTTACCGAGTGGATCAGGCTGAACGTGGCCTCGAACTGCGTTTCGGCAAGTTCACTTCGATGACGGACCCGGGTTTGCACTGGCATTTCCCGTATCCTATCGAGACGGTGGAACTCGTCAATGCATCGGTGATTGACCGGATCGAACAAGTGATTCCGATGCTGACTGCTGATGAGAATTTCGTTGTCATCGATTTGGCGGTTCAATATCGGCGCCGGGATCCAGCCGACTATCAATTCAATGTGCGTGATCAGGAAGGTACGGTTTCCGATGTTAGCGAGAGTGCGATTCGTGAAGCAGTTGGCAAGCATCCTGCCGACTTCACGCTGGTCGGGGATCGTGCTGAAATCGCCCGCCAAACCCGCGAGCTGATTCAGAAGGCACTGGATACCTATGAAGCCGGTATCGAGATTACGTCCGTCAACCTGCAGCAAGTGGACTTTCCGTCGCAGGTTCAGGACGCTGTTCAGGACGCGGTGAAAGCGCGTGAGGACAAAGAGCAAGCGAAACTCAGTGCAGAGACATATGAGAATCAGGTCATTCCTGAAGCGCGCGGTGAGCGTGCGCGAATGATTGAGGCCGCGGAAGCTTACAAAGAGCAGGTCACCAACGATGCTGAGGGTGATGCGGCGAGATTTCTTGCGCTGCTGAAAGAGTATCAGGCGGCGCCGGAAGTGACGCGTGAGCGTCTCTATATTGATGCCATTGAAAACGTTTACAGCAACACAAACAAAGTATTCATCGATGCCGAGGGCAACGGAAATCTTTTGTACCTGCCCGTCGATAAGATGTTGGACAGCGCACGTGGTGCTTCCCAAGACCAATCTACCGGTACGACCAGCCGGCAGAACCCTATCCGGGTTCAGCCCGAGCCAGCGTCCAGTAGCCGCGCACGGAGGACCAGACAATGAGCGCACGTTTCTCAGGATTTTTAGTGGTTGTCGGCATCGCGCTGATTGGATTGGCAATGTCAGCCTTCGTGGTTGACGAGCGTGAGCATGCGTTAAAGCTTAAGTTTGGTGAAATTGTCAAAGCGGATTATGAATCGGGTTTGCATTTCAAAGTGCCTGTTGTGAATAACGTATTAAAATTTCCGAATCAGGTGTTGACGATTGTGCCGCGGCCGGAAGAGATTTTGACCTCGGAGAAAAAACCAGCGTCAGTAGATTTCTTCGTCAAATACCGCATCAGTGATCCGTTGGAATATTATATTTCGACACGCGGTATCGAAACCGAGGCGCGAAATCGATTGCTTGAAATCATCAAAGCAGCGATTCGTACCGAGTTTGCGAAACGCACCATGCAGGAAGTAATCTCGCTGGAACGCAACGAGTTGATGCGCGACATGATGAGTGACGCGTCGTCTTTGGCCAGTGATCTTGGTATCACGTTGATTGACGTACGGGTCAAACGTGTAGAGTTTTCTGATCGCGTTGCGGCCTCTGTCTATAACCGGATGAGCGAAGAGCGGGCTCGTATCGCTGCCGAGTTGCGCGCCGAGGGTAATGAAGAGGCTGAGCAGATTCGCGCTGGCGCCGATCGTCAGAGCACTGTGATTCGTTCAGAGGCATATCGCGATGCGCAACGGATTCGTGGTGAAGGCGATGCGTTTGCTGCCAAGATTTATGCGGATGCGTACAATCAGGATCCGGAGTTCTATTCGTTCTACCGAAGCATCGAGGCTTACAAGAATTCGCTAGGTAAATCCGGTGATATGCTGGTGCTCGATCCGAAAAATGACTTTTTCCGCTACCTGAATAATCGCGACGGCGAGTAAGCCACATCAATGCAATGGCAATGGTTGCTTAGTGCTGTCGCACTGGTGCTGATTTTCGAAGGTTTGGGGCCTTTCGCAGCACCGGATGCGTGGCGGCGGGCCATGTTGCAATTGGCCACGTTACCGACCGAGGCCATACGCATGTTCGGCGGCGTGTTGGTTAGCTCCGGCATCATTTTGCTATTGGTCGTCACATAAGATAACTCTTGGGACAAAATAAAGATGGGTAAGAATATTGTCGTAGTCGGCGCTCAATGGGGCGACGAAGGCAAAGGGAAGATTGTCGACCTGTTGACCGATCGCGTCGCCGCCGTCGCACGTTTTCAGGGTGGTCACAATGCCGGGCATACGCTCGTCATTGACGGTAAGAAAACGGTCTTGCATCTCATCCCGTCAGGTGTGCTGAGAGATGGTGTCCAGTGCCTGATCGGCAACGGCGTCGTCATTTCATTGCCGGCATTGATTCAGGAAATGGATGGGTTAGTCGCCAACGATGTTCCCGTCTTTGAACGCTTGAGAATCAGTCCCGCATGCCCATTGATCCTGCCGTCGCACGTGGCGTTGGATGCCGCTCGCGAGAAAGCACGTGGTGCCGCTGCGATCGGGACAACAGGACGCGGTATTGGTCCCGCCTATGAAGATAAAGTCGCGCGGCGAGCGCTGCGAATTTCGGATCTGTTCTTGCGCGAAAAATTTGCATCTCGTCTTGGCGAGATTCTCGATTACCACAATTTTGTCTTGAAGCACTACCTTGGCGCGGCGACGATTGATTTTACCGAAACGCTCGACGAAGCGATGGCCTTGGCTGAACGCGTGTCACCGTTGGTCGCTGATGTAACCGGCATACTGCATGATCTTCATAAGCAGGGTGCGAATACATTGTTCGAGGGCGCGCAGGGCACGTTGCTGGACATCGATCATGGCACCTATCCTTTCGTGACTTCCAGTAATACTGTTGCCGGCGGTGCGAGCACTGGCACCGGCATTGGACCTGGTCAAATCGACTACGTGTTGGGCATCGTTAAGGCGTACGCAACCCGTGTGGGTGCGGGCCCATTCCCGACGGAGTTAATGGATGACGACGGTGCGCAACTGGCGCGCGTTGGCGCTGAATTCGGTGCGACAACAGGAAGACCGCGACGTTGTGGTTGGTTTGATGCCGTCGCTTTGCGCCGATCTATCATCAACAATGGCATCTCCGGACTTTGCGTCACGAAGTTGGATGTTCTGGATGAATTTGAAACCATTCGCATGTGCACAGGCTACCGTATCGATGGTGAAGTGATTTCATCACCGCCGGTGATCGTTGATCGCTATGCAGAAGTTGAGCCCGTTTATGAAGATGTGCCGGGCTGGCAGTCCAATACGGTCGGAATTACCGACTTCAACGAGCTGCCGCAGAAAGCACGTGATTACTTGGCTCGAATCGAACAAATTGTGGAATCACCGGTTGATATTGTGTCAACAGGCCCGGGTCGTGAGCAGACGATTGTGCGCAACGACCCGCTGTCCACCTAGCACACTATTCCATGCGCGCGTTGACGTTACAGGCAGGGCCGGCGGCGCTCGAGCACATCCGTGAGCACGGCATCAAGCCAGGCGACGTACGTATGATGGCCGGTGCATCAGGCGGTGCAAAGTGGTTGGTCTTGTCAGGCCTGGACAAAGCCCTGGTCCGCGATTTCGTGCCCGGCTTTAGGCAGCCGGTGCATCTGCTGGGTTCTTCGATTGGCGCCTGGCGATTTGGCTGCTACGCCCAGGCGGACCCACTCGCGGCGATTTCCCGTTTTGAGTCGGCCTATTTGGAACAGACTTACAGCGAGAAGCCCACTCGCGACGAGATCAGTCAAGTCGGACAGGCGATGCTCGCACACATCTTGGGACCCGATGGTCCGGCGCAAATCGTCAACCATCCTGTTTTTAGAACACACATCATGACCGTGCGCGCCAAGAATTTATCGGCCAGTGAAAACACGGCGCTGCTATTGGCTGGTTTAACGTCGGCGATGATTGCCAATCAGTTTTCGAGAAAATCACTCGGTCGGTTTTTCGAGCGGGCGCTGTTTCATGATGTACGGGACGATCCACCGTTTCTGGATGTTTCTGATTTTCCGATTTCGCAAATTGCGCTTGGCCCGGACAACGTTGAACAAGCTATCCGTGCGTCCGGCGCGATTCCGTTAGTGATCAATGGCGTTCGAGATATTCCCGGTGCGCCGGCCGGTATGTATCGTGACGGTGGCATCATCGACTATCACTTTGATGTACCGCTTTCGACAACGTCCGGTTTGACGTTGTATCCGCATTTCTATCCGCACATGACGCCCGGTTGGTTCGACAAGAAAAAGCGAACGCGTGAGCCAAATCCGACGCATCTTGATCGCGTGCTGTTGGTTTCTCCATCAGCCGAATTTGTTGAGTCATTACCGGGCTCAAAGATTCCTGATCGACAAGACTTCAAAACCATGGATAGCGCCAAACGGCTCGCCGCATGGCGCAGGGTTGTTGAGGAGAGCGAGCGTCTTGGTGACCAGTTTCTACGAATCGCCGACAACGATGATGCACATCGTTTCTGCGAGCCGCTAGTAGCAGGCGCGCGTCGCTAGATCTGCTTGAAGACTGGTGGCTTCTTCGGTCAGTAATTGATCGTTGTTGTCTCGCCAACCCTGAATCATGACGAGGTCTCGGGTTCCAACGAGGAGCATGTCATCGATCTCGCCACCGTTTATCGACCAGCCGCTGACGGCGACAACAGGTCTCAGTCGAATCATTTTGCCGAGCGGTTTGCTGAGTAGATGTTGTAGTTGAGTGACACGACGGCGAAGCACGGCCAGATCAACGCTTGAGTTTTCGTCAAGCTTAAGCTTATTGCCTTCGACGACCGCTGAGCCCATCTTGCGCTTGCTGTTCGCTACTGTGCAGATGGCATAGGCGCCACGAATGCCGATTAATACGTGATCAATTCGTGGGCTGTCTTGGTCGATCATGACATCGTGATACAGCCGGTTTTGCTCGCCCGCTACCGTGGCCAGATTGTCGGCGATTTGTCGCCGTTGTTCGACCTGACGTCGGAGGTCTTTGATCGTTCGTTTGAGGGTCCACCATCGAAGGGTTAGCCAGCCAATGGCGATGAGCGCCAGGATGATGACGCTGGACTGAATCCAGGCAGGCGCCGATTGAATGGTCGGTAAACTGGCAGCGCCAAGCCAACCTGTCAATGCACAGGAGAGACCAACCAATAGCGCTGCACGGCAAACCGACCGATAACGGCTAAGCCGCCGAATCCTGCGCCGATAATGCTCGCCAGGCTCATTCTGGAGCTTAGCCTGTTTGTGGTTTCGTTGATCGTTTCGCGCGCCAAACTGCCCGAGCATAAACCCCACCAGTGCGCTGATTGTGGCGCTACAGAGCGCCAGAAACGCTGCGATTGCGATGTTATCCATATGGTGCCTGGGCCAGTGTCGAAAATAAGCTGAACTCAATGTAGGGTGTCGTTGCGCCTCACGCCGTGATGGACGTCACGTTGAGCCGATACACCGTTGATGACCGTCCCAAAAGACAAAGAAGTCGACATCAGTTACTCTTGATACTTTGATAGTAGGAACCAAACAAAAATGACGTTAGACGAACTTTTTCAGAAGATGCCGGCGGCACTTAATGCTTCGGCGGCCAGCGGTGTTTCCGCGACGATCCAGTTCAATACGAGCGCGCCACGCTATGTCGTGATTAACGACGGCACACTGGCGGTGAACGAGGGCGAGACCACGCCGTACACGGTCGCAGTTACGATGGCCGATGATGATCTCGTCGCGCTGCTAACGGGTAAACTCGATGGGATGACAGCGTTCATGACCGGCAAACTGAAACTGGATGGCGACATCATGTTTGCGCAAAAAATTGGCAGTTTGTTTAGCGCGTCAGCGCTTGCTGAATAGCAAAGAAAGATTCAAGAAGTTTAGGGGAAGAAAATGCGTATGAAAGCGTACTGGTTGGCTGCCTGTATGGCCATCTTCATTACGGGTCCGGTATTCGGTGAAGACGAAAAGAAAGAAGAAAAGCCGAAGACGGTCGCCGAGTTAACCAAAGACCATGATGTCAGCGAAGGTTTGTTGACGCTTTATCGGGATCAGAAATCAGGCGATCTAAAGATGCTGATACCGGCAGAATTGCTGGATCAGGAACTCATCTATTTTGCACAAGCGGCGGATGGTGTGGTTCAAACTGGCTACTTCCGCGGGGCCTATTTGGCCAACTTTGTGATCAAGTTTCACCGGGTGTTTGATGCGGTTGAAGTCGTAGATGTGAACACAAGCTTCTACTTCGATCCGGACAATGCCATCAGCCGGGCGGCGAGTGCGAATATCAGTAATGGTATTGTCGCGAAGCAGGAAATCCTGGCCGAGGACGCAGAGACGGGCGCCTTGTTGATTGATGCAGGACCATTGTTCTTGACGGAAACGATGCTACAAATCAAGCCATCGCCGAATCCCGACGCAGATCCAAAAGCCTTTTCGTTGGGGTCATTGTCGGACGCTAAGACGAAATTGTTGAATGTGCGTAGTTACCCAAAGAATACTGATTTCGAAGTTGAGTATGTTTACAGCAATGGCGCACCTACGGGTTCAACCGGCGCTGACATTACGGATAGACGAAACGTATCAGTGAAAGTTTGGCATAGCGTTATTGCGATGCCGGAGAACGACTACGAACCGCGCCGTGATGATCCAAGAGTCGGTTTCTTTACAACCGAAGTCACAGATCTGACGTCATTTAGTGCAACGCCTTATCGCGACATGATTGATCGTTGGCATTTGCAGAAGAAGAATCCCGATGCGGCCGTATCCGATCCCGTTGAGCCCATCACTTACTGGATAGAGAACACAACGCCTGAGCCACTGCGCGACCTTATTCGTGAGTCCGCTCTGGAATGGAACAAGAGTTTCGAAAAGGCGGGATTTAGCAATGCGCTTGTCATTAAGGTTCAACCTGATGATGCGGACTGGGATGCAGGCGATATCCGCTACAACGTGTTGCGTTGGACGTCTTCGCCGAATCCGCCATTTGGCGGCTACGGCCCAAGCTTTGTGAATCCGCGGACCGGTCAAATTCTCGGCGCCGATATCATGTTGGAGTATTCTTTCATTAACCGCTTCCAGTTCAGTCGCTATTTGATGAATGACGGCTCGGTCCTTGACGGCCAACCGATTACGTCGATGGCGATGGCAGAGCAGTTTTGTAGTTTGTCCGGCGGGTTGCAGGTTGAAAACGGCGTTGCCGGTACATTGATGTCCGGGCATGGCGCGGGTGGTTACGAAGAGCAGCTCGTTCATGACAGCATGCATTATCTGATCCTGCATGAGATCGGACATACGCTTGGTCTCAACCACAATATGAAAGCAACACAGTTGTTGACGCCGGAGCAGGCATGGGATCCCGCGGTAAAAGAAACCGGTGTCCTGGCGGGATCCGTGATGGACTATCCAGCGGTCAATTACGTACCGGGTGGTGAACCGCAGACATTGTTCTATACCGTTTCGCCGGGGCCCTATGATGATTGGGCAATCCGGTTCGGTTATGCGCCCGAGATGGCGGATGCTGCGACTCGTGAAGCGCACTTGTCGCGTTCGACTGAGCCGCAGTTGGCCTTCGGCAATGATGCCGATGACATGCGATCTCCCGGCAAAGCCATTGATCCGCACGTCAATATCTACGATATGTCGAGCGATGCGATCGGTTATGCATCAACGCGTATGCAGCAAATCGGCGAAGCGTTTGGCCAGCTAACGAAAGAAGGCTTGGAGCCTGGTAGTTCTTATCAGGCAACGCATGACGCGTTTGTGCTGCTCGTTCGCAGTTGGGCGAGATCAGCAGCGACGGCAACTCGGTATGTGGGCGGCGTTCATGTGAATCGCGCAATGATTGGTCAACCGGGCGCTGAGCCGCCTTATACTGTCGTAGATGCGGATACCCAGCGACGTGCGATGCAAGTCTTGACTGACCAGGTCTTTGCTCCTGGCATTGCGGACGCTGCTAGTGAAAGTTATCGATATCTCGCGCAGCAACGCCGGGGTTTCAATTTCTTCGGTCAAACAGAAGATCCGAAAATTCACCAGTCCATTCTGGCCGTGCAAACGAACGCGCTGAATCATCTATTGCATCCGGCGGTCTTGTTACGTCTGTCGGACAGCGCGCTCTACGGGAATGACTACGCTCTTGGCGAAGCGATGACTGATTTGACCGATGCTGTGTTCGCTGGAGACGCTCGCGGTAGCGTTAGCACGTTACGGCAAAATGTTCAGGTCGACTTCGTTGAAAGGCTGGGCAAGATTGCAAACGGTAATGGCTACGACAATTTGAGTCAGTCGATGGCAATTTACCAGTTACAACAAATTGATGACATGGTAAGCCGGAAACGTGGTGCGGACGTATCAACCAAAGCGCACGTTGCACATATCAAGTTGATTATTGAAAAAGCGCTCGACGCCGATTAATCCAGTCTGGCAGCCGACCGGGCGGAATACCCCGGTCGGCTTTTTCCGGCTTTGGTCACCCGTTAGTCGATGGGATAGCACCGATGCTCCGATCTTTTCGGTGCGTCGTATCCTTTGCCGGTCTGTTGGGCTTTGACGTTCCGACGGGCGAATGACCGATCGATCAATCAACAAATGCGCTGGGCAAGCGGCGTGCGACTCGTAGCCGAAACCCGGGCAGACAATCCTGTAGGATCTGCACGAAAAGGGGTCTTGGTATCGGTTTGGCTAACCTGATGATACGATAGCCACGATTTTGACTAGCCGATTGCGTTGGTCAAGCACTAAGGCGATAGACGACGAGGCATTGATCAACTTTGAGAAATGGTGCCCAGGAGAGGACTTGAACCTCCACCTACTTTCGTAGACATGGACCTGAACCATGCGCGTCTACCAATTCCGCCACCTGGGCACATTGAGCCCGCTTCATGAACGAGCCTCTTCAGGGCAGGCGACTTTATCCGAGCCTTGGGGGCTTGTCAATGACACCCGAGGCGAGACTATACAGAGAAACTATTGAGCAGAAAAAAACAGAAAAATTCCGTTGGTAAGGCCCACTCGAGCGCCAAACCCAAAACACAAAAAACCTATACGCATCGGATTCCCGATCGTTCAAAGATCACCGATGCCTTGCAAGCGGTAGGCCGGCCGGTCGATTACGACTGGATCGCCGAACATTTCAACTTACAGGACAAGAAAGGCAAGCGCGCGCTGACCGACGTGCTGACCAAGATGTTGCAACGGGGGCAAGTCCTTCTGAATCGACGCGAAGAGTATTGTTTGTCCGAACGGATCAATTTGATACCGGGCCGCATCAGTGCACACAAAGATGGATTTGGATTCTTGATGCCGGACGACGACGGCGATGACCTTTTCTTATCACCGAGGCAGATGCAATCGCTGATGCATGGGGATCGTGTCGCGGGACGCGTGAAGCGTAAGACATCGCGGGGCCTCGAAGGTGAAGTGATTGAAATTCTGGAGCGGGCGGCTGATGAAGTGGCGGGACGCTACGTTCGGGAGCGTGGCATTGGATTGTTGATTCCGGATAACCCGAAATTGACGCAGCGAATCTTGATTCCCGAGAAGGGCCGGGGGAACGCGAAGCCTGGCCAAATGGTCGTTGCCAGAATATTGGATTATCCGACCCAAGATCATCAAGCGACTGCGGAGATTGATCAGATTTTGGGCTCGCCGGATCGCGCCGGCATGCCAACTGACCTCGCGATTCATGCCCATGGCATTCCGCATGAGTGGCCGAAGGCCGTGAGCGATGCGGCGGACAAGTTTGGCCGCACCGTTCCGACAAGGGCCAAGCAGGGGCGAAAAGACCTACGAACTCTGCCATTGGTGACCATTGATGGTGCCGATGCTCGCGACTTTGATGACGCGGTCTACGCGAAACGTCGCAAAGACGGATGGCGGCTAATCGTCGCCATTGCCGATGTTGCGCACTATGTTCAGCCTGATAGCGCCATTGACAAGGAAGCGATCAAGCGGGCGACGTCCGTCTATTTTCCGGACCGGGTTGTACCCATGTTGCCGGAAGTATTGTCGAACGGATTGTGCTCACTAAACCCCAAAGTTGACCGGCTTTGTATGGTTTGCGATATGACCGTTAGCGATACCGGTGAGGTGTTGCGCTCGCGATTCTATGATGCCGTGATGAGGTCGGCGGCACGCCTGACCTACAAAACGGTTGGTCGTTACCTCGAAGGCAGCGAGCGTGATGCTGCGATCAACGGTGAGATTGCACAGTCGATCGATTCGCTGCACGCGATGTACAAGGTGTTCGCCAAACGACGGGCCAAGCGTGGCGCGATCGAGCTCGATTTACCGCAGCTTCGCATCCAGATGGATGATAGCGGCGACGTGACCGGCATGGCGGCAACGCCTCGCAACGATGCGCACAAACTCATCGAGGAATGTATGATCGCGGCCAATGTCGAGGCAGCCCGTTTTATCGCCAAGAAGCGGGTTCAGGCGTTGTTCCGGGTGCATGCGCAGCCCAACGAAGACCGGTTCAACGAATTTCGACTTTACATGTTGGGGCTGGGCTTTAAGGTCCCGCATGCCGCGCATCCCAAGCCACGCGAATTGCGGCGATTGATGGCTAGCGCGCAAAGCCGTCCGGATGCTTACGCAATTAATATGGCGTTGTTGAGATCATTCGCGCATGCGGAGTACACGCCTGACAATGATGGGCACTTTGGCCTTGCGCTCGATGCCTATGCGCACTTTACGTCGCCAATTCGACGTTATCCGGATCTCCTGGTGCACCGCGCTATCCGGCATATGACTAGCGGCGGTAAAGCACGCGCTTACACTTACAGTCCAGAACGCATGCAACAACTCGGCAAGCTAACGTCGGAGCGCGAACGGCGTGCAGAAGAGGCAACCCGAGAAGTTGAGGCATTGTTGAAATGTCAGTTCATGCAAAAACATGTTGGCGGACGGTTTGACGGCATCATTAGCGGCGTCACTCACTTTGGTTTGTTTGTTCAAATCACGTCACTCCAGATCGACGGGTTGATTCATGTATCGAATCTGGGGTCCGACTACTTTACGCACGAACCGGAAGCGCAGCGTTTAGTCGGGTCACGCACCGATGTGCAATACACGCTGGGTGATGCGGTTGAGGTGATTGTTGATCGCGTCGACCTTGAATCGCGCCAGATCGACTTTGTGTTGTACGACGACAAACCGAAATCTCAAAAATCACTAAGGCGGCGACGATAATGTCGAGTTCAAAATACAGCGCTGGTATTCACGCGGTTAATCGATTGATCCAATCAATGCCGGATAAAGTCCGAAAACTTTATATCGACGAACGCAGTAAGAATCCTCGTTTGGCGGATGTTCGCCAGCGTGCCCGTGACAGTGGGATTCCCACGCAAGGCGCTAGAAGTCATCGGCTTGATGATATGGCGCAAGGAACTGCACATCAGGGTGTTATTGCAGAGCTCATCAATTTGCCTAATGTCGATGAGGCGGCGCTACGCGATCACGTTGAACAAGCATTGGCGGATGGCGCGCACCCCATGCTGTTGATACTTGATGGGATTCAGGATCCGCACAATCTGGGTGCATGTTTGCGCACGGCGGAAGCGGCGGGTGTCATGGCCATTGTCGTGCCGCGCACCAATGCAGTAGGCCTGACGCCGGCCACAAGAAAAGTGGCGAGTGGTGCCGCTGAGTTGATTCCTGTTGTTGCTGTTGGGTCTATCGCAAAAACACTGGACTGGATTGGTGCTTATGGTCTTATACGTGTGGCAACCAGTGATGCTGCGACGGAATCAATTTATGACCTCGACCTAAAAGGACCACTCGCACTGACCATGGGGATGGAAGGTAAAGGTCTGAGTTCCGAAATTATGCAGCGCTGCGATTCGACGGCGATGATTCCGATGGCGGGTGCCGTCGAAAGCCTCAACGTTTCTGTCGCAACCGGTGTTTGCCTCTATGAAGTTGTGCGACAACGCGGGTTGAAGAGTTAGCGACGACCCCGATCGCCGGCGCCTTCGCGATCAGACCAGTTGAGCAGGCGACGTGTAACAAACAGATAGACACGTTTGCCGGTCGCTTGCCAAATCCGTGCTGTGATAGCGGGCGTTGCTAGTATTGCTTTCTCCCTTGTCGTCAGCGAATTCGGTCGATAGGTTCTTTTGTGTTTGAGTAAGTGTCGCAAGTCTTCTCGTGCGAGCAAGCGAAACCACCATGTGC
This sequence comes from Woeseiaceae bacterium, assembly GCA_045110335.1. Classification (GTDB taxonomy): domain Bacteria; phylum Pseudomonadota; class Gammaproteobacteria; order Steroidobacterales; family Woeseiaceae; genus CALBPI01. The sequence continues at coordinate 26,583 of JBGCGB010000007.1, read as the reverse complement.
GTTTTTGAAACACACTGGCTAACTGAAAATCAACAACGATCGCTTTGCCGTCCGGTGCGACTAGCATGTTCGGTTCTTTGGCGAGATCGTTATGAGCGATACCGCAACGATGCATGATGCGTACCTTGCGTAAAGCGTCCGTGAAATAAGCGCTATCAGTCGGCTTGGCTTGATACATCGGTTCACCGACAACAAAACTCCGGGTTAGCGTTTTCCTGCTGATGGACAACAGCTGCGGAAAACCGGGTCGTCCTTGCAGCATGGCAAGTGCGCGCGCTTCGCGTCGGGCCAACCAACGCGCCAGGGGTCGCGCCCACGGTGTCGCTGCTTGCATATTACGCTCGATATATAGCTGTTGGCCGTCAATCACCTTTGTGATTGTTCCAAACGTGTCCTGCTTAAGTAATTTCTTTCGCTCTGTCAACGGTTTATCCATGATTTAGCGCGTAGGCTTCTATTGTTGACGCTGCCCAATGAAAGGGCAAGTCAACCGTCGACTATGTCGTATGGGCACCATCGCATGGCGCTGCTACACTGCAATGCTAGGGGATGTGTATTGAACACCGATAAACTACAAGTCGGCGCGACGACGCGACAGACTCGACCGTCATTTTTTTGCACGTCGGGTCCGCTGGCCGCTGACCGGCCGGGCTATATCCGCAGGGAATGTGATGCGCAGCTGATTGCTGCTATCGAGGGTGGCACGTTCGTCAACGTCGTTGGTGCGCCCATGATGGGTAAGACCAGCTTGTTGTTAAAAGCGGCACATGAATTACGTGAACGTGATGATGGACCTGCCGTCGCGTTGATTGATCTTTCACCCCTGGCCCAGCGCGAATCGCATGGCGACCCCGCGCGGTGGCTTTATGCCATTGCGTTCAGATTGTCGCGTCAGCTTAGAATTTCTTTCGACCTGCAAGCGTGGTGGTCGGACAATGCGATGCTCTCTCACCAGCAACGCATGTTTGAGTTGTTTCGTGAATTTGTGTTGGCGCTGCCCAGCCGGCAAGTGGTGTTGATGTTCGACGACATTGATGAGCCCGAGCTCGCCGATGCGATTGAATCTCTACTCACGGCGATTCGTTTGGCTTTCGATGCGCGCGCCACGGATCCGGCGATGGCGCGGTTGAGTATTGTGATGGCGGGTTGCGGCGCGGATCAGTTCGGACAAGAAGCCGCACCGGCGAGACCGTTTGGTATAGCGACCAAGTTACCGATTGCACGTTTTACCTTGGGCGAGACCTCCAAACTAGGGCCTGCGTTGGGCTTGCCGCGTGCGAGTGCAGACCTGGCGATGCAACGAATTTACGATTGGGCGGCCGGACAGCCGGCGACCACTCAATATCTTGCTCATGCGCTGGCGCGCACCGATTGTGAACAGGATGTCGTTGGCTTTGTTGATCTATTGATTGAGCGAAAATTCGCGACCCAACGTGACGGCCAAGCGCATCAAGTATTGCTCGCGACCGAGTCTGCGTTTCTTGAGTTGCCAGTCGCTGAACGGGAACCGTTGTTAGTGATGCTTGGCAGTATTGCGAAGCATCGTCGTGCGTTGTTTGACCCGGAATCGGCGACGCAAAATTATTTGTTGTGCTATGGCGTTTTGGAACTTGGTGCCGACGGCTATTTAACCAGCACGAGTCGATTGTTCAGGCAGTACTTTAATGCCGGCTGGGCGAATCGACATATTCGATCTAGCTATGGTGGTATCGCCGCGGCATTGCTGTTGCTTGGATTGTTATTGCTGGTCCCTTATTGGTACCAAGCTGTCCTGCCCAAGGCTTCCACGGCCGTGATGGCTGATTCCGGGAGCTCGGTCGGGGAAATCATGCTGGCGCATGAACGCTTGTCGCGCTGGCCCGGATACGAGCGTGCTTCGCGGCGTATGGCGAGCAATGCACTGTTACAGAAGGCGGATCAAGCCAAAACGGAGCCAGCACTTCTAGAGGCGGTGGTGCCGCTTCGAGAACGGTTGGATAACATGTCCCAAGGGGATAGCGCCGTGGCAGCCTATTGGTACCGGGAAGCCGCAACGGCATCGCGAACCGGCGATCGTGCTGCTGCCTTGTATGCCGCGATCAAAGCCGACGTTGGTGTCACGGACCATGCCAAGCGAATGATTGCCGGCCTACTGGGTAGGGATTTGTCGCGGCTTCAGCATGTCATTCGAACAGAGACGCCGTTCGAGCAATGGGCGATGCGTCGTCGTGATCGACTGGTGGTGACAAGATCGGGTGCGTTGATTTCGGAGTGGCCGCTTATTGCCGGTCGTGTGTTGCCGGATCGATCAAGCGAGCTTGAAGCTTACACAGTAACGCGCCGCCCTTTCGTACGTCGTATCGAGGTGGCGGTAGGCACGACCAGAAACACGCTAGCGTTGAGTATCGAATCAACGCATGAAAGACCCGAGGATGTGGCACTGGAGTTATTAGCACCAAACGGCAGGACAGTCACGGTAACGCTCGATCACTTTGAAGATTTTGCAGACCCCGGTCGTATTGTGCTCGCGGATTTCCCAGAGTTTCGCCCTCTGGTCAGTAGCCCGGTTGCAGGCGAATGGACGATCACAGCCGTCGATACGCGTCCCGGCGTGACCGGCCGCGTTGGCTTATCGTTGGACGTGGATGATGACCGGAGCGCGCGATTGGACATGCAGCTGCTTCCTGACCCGTTGCGCGTCGCCGCAGCTGATGTCGTCTTGTCGCCAGCCGGTCGTTATGCGATCGCCATACCCGAAGATGTCGGTGACAGCTATTCAGTTTGGGACTTACGCGAACGAGCAATTATCGCCACCTTTTCCTACGGCAGCGAGACGCAATGGTTAGGTCTGTCCGCGCTCGCTCGCTCGGTGGTCATGTTAGATGCTGCGCGCATCGTCGGTTTTCGCACACGCACCGGCCGAGCGATGGCGTGGCAGTCGTTGCAGGATCCAGTGCTCGCCGCTTGGCTATCCGACAATGGGCGTTGGATCGGCGTTCGCCCGGTTGCAAAAGAAAACGTATTAAGGATTGTCGACTTACTTGCGGATACCGCGATCGATGTCCGCATTGACGAAAGCTACAGCTCCGTCGTTATCTCGGCCAGTGGTCGTTTTATTGCTGTTCAGGGTAACGATCGTCAACTCCGTTTGATTCGTGTTGAAGATAGTGAAGTCGTCAGTGAGTATCCGCTAAACGTTGCGGTCGGTCAGGGGTTCTTCTCGACATCCGACGAACAATACGTGGTGGGCGGCGTCGCAGGCGGTTTAGTTGTATTGCCAGTGTCCGGTGAGACTCAGCTTTCGTCATGGTCTCCCGAGCAAGTTTGGCAAACTGCGCTGGATGGACAAACCGGTATGGCATTGGTGGGCTCCAGAGACCGTGGCTTCCGTTTACATGACTTCGATCGTGGTCGGGACCGCTCAGCACCTTTCTTGGGACTTGATGGCAATGGTGTTCCTGAGGCTTATTTGCGCTTGAACGACAATCGCGCGGCACTGGCTGATGCAGCGGATGGCCGCGTGTTGCTATGGCAGCCAGAGCTGACGGCATTGCCTCTGGGGTCCCGCTTGGTCCGCAAGTCCTGGTTGTCGAATGATGCACGGGCCTTTGCATTCATCGATCGCAATGATCAGTTCGCGGTGATCCGGCTGGATGCCGGTCCGGCGGAGTTGGATCAACTGGAGGAAGAGGTCAGCATGATCGCTCACAGCGAACCACCCATGCTTGTGCGTTTTTCCAAGAATAGTGCGCTTGCGCTAAGTATCGAACAGTCCGGTTTGTTTCGGGTCCGCGACATCGGCAGCGGCCAGTTTTTTGATTTTCTTGGTAGAACGCCAGACCGGGTCATTGACGCAGCATTCTCTGCGGACGGACAACAATTCTTGCTGCTGGGCAGCCAGTCACTTGAAGTTTACGATGCGACTAGTGGAGAACGACTGCATCGCGAGATCCGTGATGACGCAATGCTCGGTGTAGCTGCCACATCAGATCAAAGCGGTTGGTTGATCGCAGATGCAACAGGCCGTTTGTCCTTTCTCGCTAGAGTGTTATCGGCGCAACCGGCAGCCTTGGTCATGCGAGAAGAAACGGTCACCTTACCGGTGGATTTGATGCAGCCCGTCGATGAACGCATCCTACTGCTTGCAGCTGGCTCGCGACTACAAATCGTTGCGCGGGGTCAGGCCGCATCCACATGGTTGAATCTGGCTTCGAAGATTTCTGATATACGCGTCAGCGATAATCAGAAATTCGCCATCGTTCGTGCCGGGCAATGGTTACACCGCATTTCGTTTTCGGGAGCGACGGCGGACGTTACGCATAGTCGTTTGCTACCTGTTGAAGTGTTGGGGCATCAGGGCTTTTCGATAGCTGATCCGAAGGCAATGATGATTCATCTTTTGAGCGGACTTGATGAGCCGGAATTGCGTTCTATCGCGATGGACTATGGCGACGAAACGCCGGTTGAAGAAACGCAGGAAGTACTACTCAAAAAGTGGCAATGGTTAGCTCAGTAGCCCGATTTCACCTGTGTCTGATCTAGCAGCTGTTGCACTTGGTGTTGCATATGTTCGGCTGTCGCTTGTTCGGCTGGCACCACCTCGCCAATCGACACGGTGATTTTCGCGCGGAACCGTCGTGGTAGTTTCTTCACTGCGCCGCCACCTTGTCTCGAGAACCAACTGCCCCACAGTCCGCCCAATGCAATGGGGATGACCGGCACAGGCCGTCGTTCCAGAATCTTACCCATACCACCACGGAACGGGTGAATCGCACCATCTCGTGTAATCGCACCTTCCGGAAAAATACAAACGACACGACCATCAGCGAGCTCTTGATCGATTTTCTCGAAAGCGGCGGTTAACAATTCAGGGTCTTCTTTGTACCCGGCAATCGGGATGGCCTTAGCTGTCTTGAAAATAAACGATAAGACCGGGATCTTGAAAATTTTGTAGTACATGACAAATCGTGTCGGTCTCATCACGGCCCCACCAATCAGTAGCGCGTCGACGAAGCTGACATGGTTGGCAACAAGCAAATGAGGACCTTCGCGAGGTATCCGGTCCGCGTTTTCAACGCGAACGCGATAGAGCACATTGACGAGAAGCCAGGTCAAAAAGCGCATGACAAATTCTGGTAGCAGCCAGAACAGATACAACGTAACTACCGCATTAGTGATAGCCAGAAATGCGAAGATCTCTGGAATCGAAAAATCCAAAAGCAACAACGTTGAAGCAACCGCAGCGCCGATAATCATCAATACGGAATTGATGATGTTGTTGGCGGCGATAATTCTGGAACGGATGCGGGCCGGACTGCGGTCTTGCATCATTGCGTACAGCGGAACACTGAATAGACCGCCCGAAATCCCGATCATGGTTAGGTCAAAGAGCAAGCGCCAATTGCTGATGTTCCCGATAAACGTAGGGACATCTGTGGTTACCGCCCTAGCTTGATTAACATAGGTTAGGAAAATATCGAACGAAAATAAGCTGAGCCCAATGGCACCCAATGGCACCAAACCCAATTCAATATGCTTGCGTGACAGTTTCTCGCAGACAAGGGAACCGATGCCGATACCGATAGCAAAACAGACCAGTAGAGCATTGGCGAGTTGCGGTGTGCCATTCAGAACTTGTTGGCCAAATGCAGGAAGCTGCGCCAACGCGATAAGACCGAAAGCCCAAAACCAGGACAACCCCATGATTGACAGGAAAACACTTCGTTCTCGATAAGCGTAACGACACACTCTGACAGTCTCGGTGACGATATTGAGTCTGAGAGAGATATTAGGATCTCCGGCAACAACCGGCGGCACCGCCCGGCTGGCGAGGTAGCCGATAATGGCGACAACAAACATGATGGATGACATCAGCATGACACCAGCATCGCCGAAACCGGCGACGTAGCCGCCAATAAAGAGGCCGACCACAATCGCCAGATAGGTGCCACCTTCGACCAAACCGTTTGCACCAATCAGAGCCTCACGCGCGACCAACTGCGGCAAGACGGCGTACTTGATAGGTCCAAACAACGTTGATTGAAGCCCCATGGCAAAGACCAGCGCAAGTAGACCAATCACATAGCCGGATGAAAGCGCCCATGCAGCAAATAGCACAAGAGCGATCTCTAACAGCTTGATACGTTGAATCAGAAGCGACTTGTCATATTTGTCAGCCAGTTGTCCGGCAATCGCCGAGAACAAGACAAAGGGCAGGATAAAGAGTCCGGCAATCACATTGGCGAGTACGGCGACATCATAACCGCTGTCGGGAAGCACCGAGAACGTCATCAACATCACCAGTCCGTTACGCAAAATATTGTCATTAAGGGCCCCTAGGGACTGAACGACAAAAAACGGCGCGAATTGCCTTGTCTTTAGCAAAGCGAATTGAGACTGGCTCGACATGATCGATACCTGCGGAACTATTATTGGGGAATGATACCTAAATCACGGTAGTGCAGCGTTTTTTGACGCATAATTGGGAATAAACACTGTTAAATCGTTTCGACTTGAGCAAACACTTATGGGCCTTTTAGATCGCTTTCAACAGATTAAGCCAACGACGCTGACCCTCGGGCTGACTTTGCTCGTGATCGCAGGTTGTTCGCGGCATGAGGAACCAGTGCGTTCAATCGATGATTTTATTGCCGATCCTGATGCAACAGACGCCAAGCTACTTTACTGTCGAAATGATCGAAGAGCGGCCGTGAATGATGCCGAGTGTAGTCACGCTCGAACGGCGGCGAGTCGCCTGGCAATAGCCGATGAACGTGCAGAGTTCGAAAAACTCAAGAAAGAGGCGGCCAGCGAGCTATCGGCACTTCGGGCCGAGCGCGCACGGTTAGAGAATGCTCGGGACGCGAGACAAACTTCGTTGCGGCGCAGCGCCGAGCGTAAATTGGCGTCAGGGCAAACGCTCACGGCCGACGAAGCGCTGGCGATTGGCGTCGACCCGAATGGATCACTGTTGGTTGAAGGTGAACGTCAGACACCGGTTCAGAACGACAGTCCGCCAAGGCAACCCACGCCGGTAAGACGTGTCGATCCTGCCGATGCGACAAGATCGCTTGAAGAAATCAGAGAAGCGTTGCGTGCTGACGGCGACGACCCACCTGCGAATCCGAGCCCCACTGACGACGACTAGTCCGTCGCGTTGCGCTCGCCAATGCCATAGGTTTTTACTTCAGTATCAACATCTGATTCTGGCAGTGGCATTTCGTCAAAACGTTCCTCGGCGGACTGGCTCGTACTGGCCGTTGCGAAGCTCGTTCCATCACCATGCGGAAATCGGCGAGTAAACTGAATAGCGCCATCAGGAATCGAACGCAATTGACCGTTGATAATGGCGTCAGCATTGACTGCGGGTTCGGCGTAATACGCGGCATTAGCATTGTTGTCGATGCGGAGTACTGCGCCCTCTACAGACACGCCCGCGAATAATCCGCGCGCCCTTGAATACGAATACACTTCTGCCCGAAAACGGCCGTCAGTCGCTGCCGATCCATGTCGACCGACAGGGCCTGCAGCTATCGATAAATCAGCGCCCAATGTGAGCTTGCCGCTGGTGATATTTTTGAGGCCGCGTTCGTTGGTGAACACCAGAACGAGATCGGATGATTGAAGTCCGGCCTGCCACCCGATACTGCCGCCGCTTAGCTTGATGAAAGCGGGCGCGCTCCAACCCTCCGGATTTCTGACGGTTAAGACTCCCTTTCCATGTCGGCCGGCTAGCCCGACGCCGATCTTTAGCATGTCGGGGATGACGGCAACGGCGTAGGCGCGATCCAACAGCGCGGGTGGAATCGCTTTTTCCGGTATGGCGCGCAGTTCGTCAATAATCGCGCCTGCGGCGACGATACGCTCATCTTCTTTCGACTGGCCATAAGCCATTGGTACTGTCAAAAACAGGATCGCTATCGCGAGTAACATGGGGCTTGGGGTACGCAACAGGTTTTTCATCAGCAGATCTCGACTCTTAAGCGTGTTTGGCTATTATGACAAACAACGGCGCTGAAAGTTCGTTTACCGGATATGCATAGCCTGATCGACTGCCGAGTCGATGATAGGCGGTAGCGGGCAGTTAAGCGAAACACTGATCATTCGCATAAATTCGCTTTCAGCAACATTGATGATGCCGTCGTGACTGATCGTCGCTACGAGCGCATCAATCAGTTTCTGCTGATCACGTCCAATCAAGCCCTGGAGATTGCGCAGTGCGTTCGCGCTTTCTGCAATAGAGATAGGGCGATCTGGTGTCTTTTGATCCAGTCCCAGTAGCTCATTGCCGGTTTGGTAAGCCGCATTGGCTGCCTGTTGTGAGTCGTGTCCAAATTGTGAGACGAGCCAAAGCAGCGTTTGGGCTGCGTCGCCGGTTTTTGCTTTCTCTAGATGCGTAGTTTTCCAACGGGCGGGGCGGCCGGGATTGATGCTGGCATCGAGGCTGACGGCGAGCGTTGTGCGAAAAACGGTGTCTCGAATATCGGGTTTACGCAACAAACCGTGAATGGTTTCCACGAGTGATAGCAAGAACTCTAGCTGACCGGCTGGGCGTTGTTTCAAGGCTGGAAAGCAAAGCTCGAGCAGGGGTAAACGATAGCGGCTGCCAAGATCGTCGAGCTGGTCTGCATAGCGACTAATACGTCGACACCGGTCCGGACCAATCTGTGTTTCCAATGCATCCAGTTGCCGCTCACGTTCATGCGGCTCGCTCGAAAGTGCCAACGTGATGGCCAGGTAGAAAGCCCACTCCCGGGAGTGAGCGGCATCATAAAGTTCGCCAGGAATGCTCTTGCGGATTGCCGCGGCGAGGGCGATCTCACTGTCGCCGGGGCTGCCAATGCGTTCTGCCGGGCTGACTGACTCCACGCGGATATCGCCGTTGTCCGCACTTAGCGCAGAGACGAGTGCATTCATTGGCGGTGGTGCCTTGGGTGGTTTTGGCGTGGGTACATCACCGCGCAAAAAGCTTGGGTCCAGTTTTTGAATTCTGTCCGCCAGCGGAGGATGGGAAGCCAAAGCACTAAACCAGGCTGCGCGAGCGCCTCGGGCGATCAGCATATGTGAAACTTCTTCGGTGTCGACGGTGGTTAATCGAGAGCCTGCGTTCAAGCCGCCTATTTTGGCTAGCGCACCCGCGATGCCATCTGTTTGACGCGTGAATTGAACCGCGGACGCATCGGCAAGATACTCTCGTTGACGCGATACACCGGCGCGAATCAAACGCGCAATAAAGACACCGATCGAACCCAGCACAAACAGGACTAGACCAACGAAAACCAGCGAGTTGCCGCCGTCCCGAGAACGTCCCGATGAGAGTCCGCGACGTCTCGTTGAGCTGTGCATGATCAAACGTCCGATTTGTCCGATAATGATAATGCCAAACAAGATGCCCATCATTTTGACATTGAGTCGCATGTCACCATTTAGAATATGACTGAACTCATGTGCGACAACGCCTTGCAGTTCTTCTCGTGTGAGTTGCTCCAGTGCACCGCGTGTGACGGCGATCGCTGCATCTGATGTCGTGAACCCCGCGGCGAAGGCATTGATCGCGGATTCGCTTTCCATCACAAAAATATCCGGCACCGGAACGCCGGAAGCAATGGACATTTCTTCAACGACGTTTCGAAGTCGTTGCCGCAATGGATCATCAACGTCCGTGCTGATTTGTGTGGCGCCCATTTCTTGCGCAACGCGAGCACCACCGCTGCGCAACTGCAAGATACGATAGGCGCTCGCTAACAGGATTACGCCTAGTACGATGCCCCCGATCGCAGCGCTTCGCAACGGCGACGTAAAAGGCTGGATATTGGATGCGCCGCCGGGCTGCGTGATGCCCGCGAACATCACCGCAAATTCAGCGGCAAGTGTCACGGCGAGCGCGATACCGATGGTGGCGACGAAATAGATCAAGATAAGCCAGCGGGTATTCCGCCGGGTTTTATCCTGCGCTTCGAAAAAGTTCATTGGTCGACGTGGTCTACAACTTAGCTATCAAACGATACCGCCACAGGTTCCCGCTTCTCTTCGGATTCGATTTCAAGATAACTCGCTTCCTGAAAGTTGAATGGGCCCGCAATGAGGTTGTTTGGGAAGTTTTCCCGCAGATTGTTGTAACCCAACACGGCGTCGTTAAACGCCTGACGAGAAAATGCGATCTTGTTCTCGGTCGTCGTCAGTTCTTCCTGCAGCGAAAGCATGTTCTGATTAGACTTGAGGTCCGGGTAGGCCTCTGACAATGCAAACAGTCGACCTAGCGCTCCGCCGAGTGATGCTTCTGCAGCGGCCAAGTTTTGAATGGCAGCCGGGTTGGAGGGATCCTGTTTGGCGGCATTCAATCCACTGACCGCGGTATTGCGGGCGTTAATGACGGCTTCCAGTGTTTCTCGCTCGTGGCTCATGAAGCCTTTTACAGACTCAACCAGATTTGGGATCAGGTCGTATCGGCGAGTTAACTGAACGTCGATTTGAGCAAAACTGTTGGATACGCGGTTTCGGGCGTTAACCAGTCGGTTGTAAATGCTGATAACAAAAAATACGATGGCTGCTATGAAACCCAGAAAGATCAAAAATCCCTTCACGACGGCGCTCCTAACTCAAATGATGTGGGTTAAGGATACGCAACGTGCTGTTTTTAAGCTACTTGGTGTCAGCTTAGCGTTGATTTCGCTGGCTCCCATGACAGTTTCGGCGGAATGGACGGGCGGCACGGAGGCGTTGATGGGCACGCGGGTTAGCGTGCGTTTGTGGCATCCGGACCCGGCCAAGGGACAAAAAGCGGTTCGCGCTGCAATGGCCGAGATTGATCGTATTGAGCGATTGATGAGTACTTACAAAGAGGACAGCGAGATATCAGCCATTAATCGCGAAGCGCATTTGCAGCCGGTGCCGGCAGGGCGCGAGCTGTTCGCAGTCATTCGCAAGGCATTGGAAATGTCACGAATCACGGATGGCCGTTTTGATATCACCTACGACAGCGTTGGTCAGCTTTATGATTTCCGCGAAAGCGAGCGTCCGGACCAGGATACGATTGAGTCACTCCTCGAGACGATCGACTACCGATTCGTTGAGCTTAATATTTCCGCTGAAACGGTTAAGTTTCTTCGCCCTGGTGTTCGCATCAATCTCGGTGGGATTGCCAAGGGCTACGCTGTCGAACGTGCCGTTGAAGTGTTGAGAACCCTGGGTATTCAATATGCTTCTGTCAGTGCTGGCGGCGACTCTCGCTTGTTGGGTGATCGGCGCGGCGAGCCCTGGGTTGTCGGCATTCAGGATCCCCGTAACGAAAAAGGCATGGCGGTGCGGTTACCTCTGCAGGATGAAGCCGTTTCAACATCGGGCGATTATGAACGTTACTTTGATGAAGCCGGTGTGCGCTATCACCACATCATCAAACCGTCGACAGGCCGCTCCGCGGATGGTGTTCAAAGCGTCACCATTGTCGGGCCAGATGCGATGACGACAGATGCTCTTTCCACATCCGTTTTTGTGATGGGTGTTATCGATGGCTTGGCGCTGATCGAAAAAATGGATGGTTACGATGCCGTTATTATCGATTCCGGTCGGCAAATGCATTATTCGACCGGCTTTAGCGACGGCGGCTAGTCGATAACCGAGTTAACTATCGTCAGTGACCAATCGGGTCACTGCGTCGCTTAACGGCGACAACAAAAACACAAGCAAAAACAAGCGATAGAGAATTCTTGCGTCGCCTGCGTAGTGATGTGCAGACAGTGACGGTAATCATCGCCAATAGCATTCCTCGAAAAAAATAGGGCCATCGCCGATGGCACATTATTTGCTCTACTTCTCGTTTAGCACGCTCGGTGCGCCATCTGGCACGGTGGTAAGCGCTTTGTGTGACGTTGGTCACGGCTCCGGGCGGGCATGACTGCGAGTATTACGTTAACCCGAGCTGGCCGGATTTAGGTCCGCGCCTGCCCGTAACGAGGAGTCATCATGAATAACAGTTCAGCCCAACCCATTTTCCGTCGCCTTTGCGTGGCAGCTAGTCTTGTCATCGCCTTGACCGTCGGCGCCGTCGCGTCAACCGGACTAAGCGGCCAACCAGCTCCCGACTTTGCATTGAAAAATGCCGCTGGCGAGAACATCCGCTTAACCGACCTGCGCGGCGATGTTGTGATGATCAATTTCTGGGCGACCTGGTGTGGCCCGTGTCGTCAGGAAATGCCTTTACTGGATGAGATGCATGAGCGTTACAGCCGCGTCGGTTTCAGTTTGCTCGGCGTAAACATTGACGATGATCCAAAACGTGCGATCGACATGATCGATACGTTGGGGGTTAGTTTTCCCGTTGTCTTTGACAGTGACAAGTCTGTCAGTGAGCAGTACGACGTCAGTGCGATGCCGGTCACCATTCTTCTCGACCGCGAGGGCGTTGTGCGGCATGTGCACTATGGCTACAAGCCTGGCTACGAAGATACTTACGTACAACAAATTCGCGAGCTGATTCGCGAGTAACAGGATAACGATTATGAATATCCGCCAGATCCTTACCGCTATCGTTCTCGTGGTCATGACCTCGTCGGTCATCGCCGATGACGATGCGCGTGCATTGGACAGCGAAGTCCAGGACCTCAAGAAAGAAGTGTTGGCCCTGAACCGCGAGCTTTTCCTCCTGGAGGAAGAACTGCTGTTTCCATCGAACTCGCAGGTCGCACTGTTTGTATCGATGGATATCGGCGATTTCTTCGCGCTGGATGCCGTGCAAGTCAAAATCAACGGTCGCGAAGTGGCCAACTACCTCTACTCAGAGCGCGAAGTTGAAGCGCTGATTCGAGGCGGTGTTCATCGCATCCACATCGACAACTTGAAAGTCGGCGAGCATGAAATCGTGGCATTTTTTACCGGTAAAGGTCCGCAAGGTCGTGACTACAAACGTGGTGCAGAAATGCGCATCGAGAAGGGCCTAGGCGCGAAGTATATGGAACTCCGCATTTCAGATCGTCAAAGCAAACTGCAACCCGAGTTTGTTATCTCCGAATGGGAGTAACTTGATACCGTGTTGCGCTTTCGTCTCCTAACCGTCTGTTTGTTGCTGATCGCAACCAGCGCTCCCGCTGAAGTGGGGGAGCCGGTTGTTGTGCGTGACCCTCATTATGGGGACGTACTTTTTCACTTTTATAAAGGCGACTATTTCGAGTCATTGGTGCGACTGACTGCTGCCCAGAAGCAGGATCTGGTTGAAAATCATGATGAAGAGGCGGAGCTACTACGCGGTGGACTTGCGCTGTCCTATGGTTTGCACGAAGAGGCTGGCATCATTTTCGATGCGCTATTGGCTAAGACCACTAAACCGGAAATTCGCGATCGGACCTGGTTTTTTATGGCCAAGATTCGATATCAACGCGGGTATCTGGCAGCGGCAGATCAGGCGCTGAACTCGATTGGCGGCGAGTTGCCCAAAGAGCTCGAACCCGAGCGACGAATGATTCAAGCACAAGTGATGATTCAACAGGAGCGGTTCGCAGAAGCGATTGAATTGCTTGATGGTTGGCGTGGTACGAAGGGTTGGCGCGATTACGCGCGCTACAACCTGGGCGTCGCTTTGGTGCGTTCCGGAAATTTTGCTGATGGTGCGGCACTACTGGATCGTGTCGGTCGTCTTTCCGACAAGCGTAGTGAAATGCGCGGTCTCAAAGATAAGGCTAACGTCGCGTTAGGTTACACCTGGTTACAAAACGAACAACCAGAACGGGCGCGGCCGATCTTGCAGCGCGTCCGGTTAAATGGCCCATTTTCTAACAAGGCGCTGCTTGGCGTTGGTTGGGCAGATTCCGATCGCGGCGACTTTCAGGCGGCACTCACGCCGTGGACTGAACTTCAAGATCGAGATCTCTTAGATCCGGCGGTTCAAGAATCATTGCTGGCGGTGCCTTACGCACTCGGTAAGTTGAATGCGACGCGACAATCCGCCGCTCAATATGAAAGCGCTATCGTGTCTTTTTCGGAAGAACAAAAGCGTCTGGAAGCAGCGATTGTTGATATCGATTCCGGCCGTATGTTGGAGCGCTTGCTCGCAGACCCTGAAGCCGAAGGTCGCTTCGGTTGGTATTGGGAATTGGAGCGCATGCCGGATACCACGGAAGGACGCTATCTCTATCATTTGATGGCCAGTCATGAGTTTCAGGAAGGGCTCAAGAATTATCGCGACTCATTGGCGCTGCGCGAAAACCTGATTAACTGGAAAGAAAAGACAACCGTTTTCGAAGAAATTCTGGCAACGCGGTCACAGGGCTATGCACGTCGGCTGCCCCGTATTGAGGCCAGCTTAGAAGCGGCTGATATTGAAGACATGCGAGCACGTCAATCAGCGATGCTGGATCGACTCGCTCGTATCGAGCGGTCTCGCGACGTTATGGCGCTTGCGCCCAAGCGTGAGCAACAATTAGCGGAAGAGTTATCGGTCGCGGAACAGCATCCGGTACTTGCCTATTCGACGCCGGAAATCGAAGACGCACGAACACGCCTGAAATTAATGCGCGGTGTCTTGCAATGGTCCGCCGAGAAAGACTTCCCGGCACGTGTTTGGAGTCAGCGTAAAGCACTAAATGATGTAGGTCGCGTCATTGTCGCTGCAGAGCGCGCGCGTTTCGCAGTAGATGACGCCCGCGTCAATGAGCCTGCAAGACTGAATGATTTTGATAGTCGGATTGATAATTTGCGCCCGCGCATTGACGAGAAGCTCGTGGCGTTGGAACAATCGTTAGCGCGTCAGCGCGGCTTTTTGCATGGTCTGGCGAAAGAAGCACTGCGGGAGCAGTACAAACGTCTAGAGACTTACACGGTGCAAGCGCGCTTCGCGCTCGCTGCAGTCTATGATCGTGCCACGGCGGCACGAACGGCACCGACCGCCGGAGAGCAGCCATGAAGACCTTAGCGACGATCATGATCGCTAGTTGGCTTTGGCCGTTTGGTAGTGGCGAAGTTAATGAAAAGACAACGATCAAGTCATTGGAGCGAACGGAAGTTCAAATCGATGAAGAACAACAGATCGAAGAGTCGAGTGAGCTTGCGCGACAGAATTACCGTATGTTCCTCGATCTTGTCGGCGATGATCCCAAGTTAAGCGCTGAAGCAATGCGTCGCTTGGGTGATCTGGAGCTGGAAGCCAGCGAAGCCGCTGAACTTGGCGAAAACATGCAGTCCGTAATGATGTCAACTTACGGCGGTGCTGTGGATTTGTACCAACAGTTGCTCGATCGTTATCCTGACTATGCGCGAAACGATTTGGTCCTTTATCAATTGGCCCGGGCACATGGCAGCACCGGCAACCTCGACGCTGCATTGGAAGCCCTCGATCAATTAGTCACCCAATATCCGGAAACTGTGCATTACACCGAAGCACAGTTCCGACGCGGCGAAATGCTGTTTGTGAAGCGCCGCTACGCTGAAGCGGAAGCGGCTTATCGGGTACTCATCGATGCTGATGAGCCTGGCGATTTCTACCTTCAATCACTGTACAAACTGGGTTGGGCCCAATTCAAGACTGGCGAGCATGATCGGAGTCTTGACCCGTTCTTCACGCTGCTTGATCTTCGGCTGGTGGGTGATGACCCATTGGGTGGGCTGACATTTAGCCCGGAAACACGGCGCGCCGAGCGTGAATTGATTGAAGATACGCTACGCGTACTGTCGATAACATTCTCATATTTAGACGGTCCAGAGACGATCAATGAGTACTTTGATCAACGTGATGAACCTGGCTATTCTCATGTGATCTACGCCAGTCTCGGTCAGCTATATATAGAAAAGGAACGCTACGAAGACGCAGCTAAGTCCTATATTGCGTTCGTTGAACGACAGCCGTTGCATCCGCGATCTCCCTATTTGGAAATGCAGGTTATTGAGTCTTACAAGCTAGCCGGGTTCCCGACACGGGTGCTGGCGGCCAAAGAAGACTTCGTCGAACGTTATGGCATGGATACAAACTATTGGCAGACGAACGATCCTGAAACCCTGACCGATGTCGTTGCCGCGCTAAAAACGAATCTGACCGATTTGGCGCAGTTTTATCATGCGCGCGCACAGAATCCCGAGCCCGTCGTTGGTGAGCTGAGCGCGGAAGTGAAGGCGACCCGATTAGCTGCAAACGTTCAAGACGACTATGTTGCCGCCGCTCGCTGGTATCGCAAATACCTAGCCTACTTCCCGGGCCAACCCGACAGTGCGGGCACCAATTTCTTGTTGGCTGAGATTCTGTTTGAAAGCAATTCCTTCTTCGAAGCGACCGAAGAATATGAGCGTACGGCTTACGACTACGGTCAGCATGACGCCGCCGCTGAAGCGGGTTACGCCGCATTGTTGGCCTACCAGGAACATGAGAAGTCTCTGGAGGCGGCGCCGCAGATGGAGTGGCACGAACGTTATCTGGATAGCTCGCTTAAGTTTGCGGAGCGCTTTCCGATGCATCCTGAGGCAGCCGCTGTGCTGACGGCGACCGCCGAAGATTTGTTCGCGCAGGGCCGCTTCGACTTGGCGATCGGGGTTGCAGAAAATGTTGTTTCCTTGCCGACACCGCCAGAGCCTGCGCTCACAAAATCTGCATGGACCGTTATCGCGCATTCGCATTTTGATATGCAGCGTTTCGATCAAGCAGAGCAGTCCTATTATCAATTGCAAGGTTACATCGACCCTGTTGATCAGAAGTTGGCAGGTGAAATCGATGAACGAATTGCATCGTCAATTTACAAGCAAGGCGAACTGTCTCGTGATGCCGGCGATCTGGAAGCGGCCGTTGGCCATTTCTTGCGCGTCGCGACCGCGGTCCCGCAATCGCCGATCCGTGAAACCGCAGAATATGATGCAGCGGCGGCACTGATTTCAATGGGTGCCTGGGCACGCGCGACACCGGTTCTTGAGTCTTTCCGGCAACGTTATCCAGACAGCGAACTTTCGGATCAGGTGTCAAGAAGCCTGGCTGCAGGTTATCTCGAAACCGGCGACAGTTTGCGTGCGGCGGGTGAGTTTGAACGGATTGCTAACGATCCTGCGATGACGCCGGTTGAACAAGAAGAGGCCCTTTGGAAGGCGGCGGAGCTTTATCAAAAGGGTGCGCTGCTCGAGAAAGAGAAAGCGACACTGGCTTCCATCATTCAACGTTACCCAGCTGCCTTCGACCAAACTTTGGAAGCCCGTTTCAGACTTTCGGAGATTGCTTCTGCTGAGCAAGATCCGGCAGCAAGAGAGCGTTGGCTGCAGGACATCATCAACGCCGATGCCTCGGCGGGTGCGGCTCGGACCGATCGCAGCCGTTACCTCGCAGCGACGGCGACATTGGAACTGACCGAGCCTTTGCGTGATTCGTTTGCGGCATGGCAATTGACGATTCCGCTCAAACAGAGCTTGTCGGTAAAACGGGAAATGATGGAGGAGGCGCTCGCCGCGTATGGTCGCGCAGCCGATTATGGTGTTGCCGAAGTCACGACTGCATCGACATTCCGCATTGCCGAGATGTACCAGTTGTTTAGCCGCTCCTTGATGGACAGTGAGCGACCGGCAGGCTTGGATGCTGACGCACTTGAGCAGTACGACATCTTGCTGGAAGAGCAGGCCTTTCCGTTTGAGGAACAAGCGATTGAAGTATTTGAGGCGAATGCGGCACGCGCTGCCGATGGCGTCTATGACGAATGGGTACAACAAAGTTTCGAGGCATTGGCGACGCTGATGCCCGGTCGATATGCAAAAGCAGAACGAAGTGAGAGCACACTTGCACTACTTAACTAGACAATCCGTTTCGCGATTCCTGGGCTTGTCGATGCTGTTAGCGATCGTCGGCTGTGTCGGCGGCGCGCCAGAGCAACGGTCATCGGCACCTGCCAAGACCCGTGTTGAGGCGACCGATGTCTCTCCAGAGTTGCAAAGGGATTATTCCAATGCACAAACGTTGATGTCGGTTGAGGACTACGAAGGTGCGGCGGAAATTCTTCAGCCACTCGCCGTTAGTTATCCCGAATATCCGGCCGTATCGACCTTACTGGCGATTGCATGGCGCAAGTTAGCGCTAACCGAACAAGCACAAGGATTGCTCGAGTCCACGCTTGCCGCGCATGAGGATTTTGCGCCGGCACTGAACGAAGTTGGCATTTTGTACAGAGAGTCGGGTGATTTCGCTGCAGCAGAAGCTGCTTATATGAAGGCCGTCACAGTAAAGCCTGACTATGCCTTGGCACACTTTAACTTCGGCATTCTTCTGGACCTGTATCTGGGACGTCATGAACAAGCGTTGACGCATTATGAGCGATACCAGGAACTGGCACCGGGTGAAGACAAACAGGTAGGACGTTGGATCGCTGATATTAGCCGTCGCTTGGAGCGATCCGCGCGCACCGCCAAGGTAGGGCAATAAATGTTTGGTTTACATCAGACGCTAAAAATTTGGATGCTGACGCTTGCTTGCGCTGCATTGTGTTTCGGCACAGCGGTAGCTCAAGACGAGACAGCAGATATCGAGCCGGGTGTGGATACCACGGCGGCCATCGATGCCGCTGAAGCCGAAGAGCCGTCTCCTGGTGTGGAAACATCGCCGGATTCGCAACGTTCGGTTGCGGCGCCCCGGACAGTGGATTCGCTGGAGTTGGAAAGCACTAAAGTGACCGGCAACCAAGAACTACCGCAGGTCTTGTACATCGTTCCATGGAAGTCTTCGGACTTGGGCGATTTGGTCGGGAGACCGGTGAATACCTTACTCGATGAGGTGCTTGCACCAGCGGACCGTGAGGTTTTTGTTCGACAAATTCAATATTACGAGGATCTACAGGACACCGATTCGTCCGAATAGATCGACAGGTTAGTTAGAACACCATCAATGAACAGGCAGAGGAAAATACAGTGACTTCAATTATTCAATTTTTTCAACAGGGCGGAACCTTCATGTATCCGATCCTGATTGTATTCGGGCTCGGTATCGCGATTGCGATCGAGCGCTATGCATTCTTAACGATGACCGGTGCGAGTAATCGCGCAATGTGGAAAAAGGTCGTGCCTTATCTCAAGGCCGGTAACTTCCAACAAGCAGTTGGTGTCACGAGCAAATCCAAATCAGCGATTGGCAAAGTGATGACTTACGGTTTGTATCGGGTCGCTTCGGCGCGCCGTCGGGACGACATCGAGAAAGCGATGGAAGAAAGCCTGATGGAAGTGTTACCGCGACTAGAGAAGCGAACACACTATCTGGCGACATTCGCCAACATCGCAACTCTGCTTGGCCTTTTGGGTACCATTATGGGTCTGATCGCTGCGTTTACCGCGGTAGCCAGTGCCAACCCGGCCGAGAAAGCAGACATGTTGTCGCGCAGTATTTCGGTCGCGATGAACACAACGGCTTTAGGCTTGATGGTCGCTATTCCATTGCTGCTCATGCACACCGTGATTCAAACCAAGACGAATCAAATTGTCGATAGTCTTGAGATGGCATCCGTTAAGTTCCTTAACGCGGTCACCGAACGTGACGGCGAAGCGAAAGGGGCTGCTGCGTGATTAACCGCCGCCGAAGCGCGCGTCGCCAAGTAGAGGCGACCGAGCTCAACATCACAGCATTCATGAATCTGATGGTGATTCTGGTGCCATTCCTGCTGATTACCGCGGTGTTTTCGCGGTTAGCGATTCTCGAGTTGAATCTGCCGGGTGCTTCCTCTGAGCCCGCAGAAACACCTGAGCAGACGCTGCAGTTGGAGATAACGGTACGCCAGGCGCGTATCGAAGTGGGTGATCGCAACGGCGGCGTTTTGTCAGTGATTGATAATGTAGACGGTGAGTACGATCTGGAGCGTTTGGCTGAGAAGCTACGTGAAGTGAAGTATCTCAACCCGGATAAGCTGGACTGCACACTATTGCTTGAATCCGATATTTCTTACGAAGTGTTGGTTCAGGTCATGGACAAGGTTCGCATCTATGAATTGCTGGAGGGCACCGAGCTTAAGAAGCTTGAGTTGTTCCCGGAAATTTCCATTGGCGATGCAACCGCACTAAGTGGGGGCGCGTAGCTCATGAGTCATTCTTCACGCGCAAACCGAATGGAGCGCCGCCATTCGCGCAATGGCAAGGTGCCCGGTCTGAATCTGGTGTCTTTGATGGACATCTTTACGATTCTGGTCTTTTTCTTGTTGGTCAATTCGTCGGACGTTGAGACGTTGCCGAATGCCAAAGATATGCAGTTGCCGGAATCGGTTGCTGAGGAAAAGTCTCGTGAGACTGTGGTCGTGATGATCACAGGCGACAGTATTTTGGTTCAGGGTGAAGTTGTCGCCAGCGTGCGGGAAGTGACCGAAGCCAAAGGCAATATTATTAATGGACTAAAGCAGGCTTTAGTTGCACAGAACGACCGCGTGCTTCGAAAGGCCGCAAATCAGGATATTTCGCAACGCGAAGTGACGATCATGGGTGATAAGGAGATTTCCTATCGCTTGTTGAAGAAAGTCATGGCGACTTGCACGGATGCTGACTACGGTCAGATTTCGTTAGCTGTGATGCAGAAGAGCTCCGATAAACTAGCCAGCGCGGGCAGCGCAGGGTTTGGGGGCTGATTGATGAATACGCGCGCTGTGCCGAATACCTTCCAGGCATTCTATAGGGACTACCAGCTACCTTGGTCAATATCGGACGATCAAGAGGCGAAGTTCCGAAAAATTCTGACGATTACGCTCGCGACACTTTTGGTGCTGGGTTTGATCTGGCCGTTCCTGCCGGTACCCGAACGGGATCCGAACGAAGCGGTTGAAATTGAGCAACGTTTTGCTCAACTGATTCTGGAGAAAGAACCGGTCCCGCCCCCACCGCCGAAGGTGGAGCAGCCGGAACCCGAGCCTGAGCCGGTCGCGCAAGAACCTGATCCTGTGACGCCGCCGCCCGAAGTTGTGCCTGAGCCGGTTGTGCAACCGGAGCCGGTGCCGGAGCCGTCGCGCGAAGAAGTGGCACGTGAGAAAGCGTCTGTTGCGGGGTTGCTGCCGTTCGCTGATGATTTGGCGGCCTTACGTGATAACTCTGTCGTTGATCAAGTAGCGAGCAATCGTCCTTTGACCGGTGCGGTCGGCGCTTCGGAACGCAATGAGCGTTCCCTGATCACGTCCAATGTGGGTGCGGCCAGTGGCGGCATCAACACCGCTGAGCTCTCCCGGAATACCGGTGGAACTGGTCTAAGTGGTCGTTCAACGACGCGAGTTGATGCGCCGGTTGCGGCGGTCGGTGCCGGAAACGGCGGTCGCGATGCGGTTCAACGTAGCGGTTCCAGTAATCGTGGTTCGCGTTCGCGCGAAGAGATCGAAATTGTCTTCAACCAGAACATTGGTGCGATTGATGCATTGTATCGGCGCGCGCTTCGTAATGATCCCGGACTGGAAGGGAAGGTCGTTCTCAAGTTAACGATTTCACCGCAGGGCGTCGTGACTTTCTGCGAAGTGGAGTCCAGTGATTTGAATGACGCTGACCTCGAACGTAAGTTGGTTGCCCGCGTTAAGTTGTTCCGGTTCGACTCGAAAGACGTTGAAGCGATCACGACAACGAAGCCGATCGACTTCTTCCCATCGTAATATTGAGTTAGCGCCGCCGCGTATACCACGCGGCCAGTTTTTCAGCCGGCACACCGGCAAGGTGAGCGAGCGCTAATGCGCGATTGCTTAATGTGCGCTTCCACCAACCGTCTCGTTCCCAACGTCGGCTATCGACGATCGTAGTAGCATCGACCGCGGCAAATCGACCGGTTTGTTTGCAGCTTCGCACTAAACGGCTTTCTTCAAATAGCGGGGCATTTGCAAACCCGCCGTGGTCGATAAACGCTTGTCGCGTAAAGAACAGCGCTTGATCGCCGTAAGCAACCCCGTGCTTGGCTCGCCAATTAATGAGGCCGGCCAACGCGCGTTTGGCGACTGATGATGTTCTATCGAACTCAAACCGAAACCAGCCACCCAATTGACCGTCATTAGTAGCGCATCTGATGATATCCAAGCTATTGTCGGGCGGCATGGCGTCTGCATGCAGGAACCAGTAGATATCGCCGTTGGCAGCATCGGCGCCCAAGTTCTGCTGTTGGCCACGACCCAGCGGTGTGTCGATTAGGGTTGCACCAGCAGCTTCTGTAAGTGCTCGAGTCTGTGCGTCCGGAACTGCAGCGGCAACAATGATCTCAGTTGCATGCCTATTGAATTCGGGAGCGGTTAAGCGCGCTAACAATGCTGCCAAGGCAACATTGTCGTTACTCACCGGAATGATGATGCTCACAAGTAGCGGAGGCGAGTCATCCCTTGTCATGTTCCGATATCTATTCCCGGCGCGGTGAACTACTACGCGGGCTTACGTCGCCACTTCAGTACGCGCTGAAATAGTTTGGCGACGAACGGTGTTAGCTTGGTGCGATTGTAAGCATCGGCCAACCGGCGTAAGTACTCCGAGCGCGTAGGATACGCGAGCACGGCTGCATCGAGATCGCCCAGCCCACGACCATTGGCGAGTAGGACGGCGAGCGTGGCAATCTGGTCTCCTGCGTCGCTACCGACAATGGTTGCCGAAAGGATTTTGTCTTTTCCTTTTTCGGTCAGCACCCGGACAAACCCTTCGGTATCTCCCTCGGTTTGCGACCGATCCAATGCGGACCATTCAATTTCGTAAGTATCGAAGTCGGTCAATTCTGACTCTTCGGCGCCGACATGAGCAATTTCCGGATGCGTATAGGTGCATCGCGTGATCTTGTTAGTTTGCGCTTCGCCACGACCGAAGAAGAGTGTGTTTCTCACAATAATGCGGGCTTGATGGTCGGCATTGTTTGTAAATTGATATTTGGAACAAACATCGCCGGCGGCATAGATGTTGCTGTTGCTAGTTTGTAGTCGCGGGCTGACAGCGATGCCTTTTCTTGTGTCGTACTCGACACCCGCGGCTTCGAGGTTTAAACCTTCAACGTTGGGTTTGCGTCCCAACGCCACCAGCACTTGATCAACTTCAATCTTGCCGTTCTCGGTTGTAATGACGCGTTTGTCGCCGACTTTACGGATTTCCTTGGCGGCGGTACTTAGATGGAGGACGACACCATCTTTTTCGAGCTGTTTCTTCAGTAGCTCGCCGGCAGCAGGTGTTTCCAGCGGCACCGGTCGATCGGCCATTTCAAAGAGATGAACCTCGCTGCCCAATTTGGCAAACGACTGGGCTAATTCACAACCAATCGGACCTGCGCCAATCACGCCCAGTCTTTCGGGTTGTTCTTTCAGATCGAACACGTTTTCATTGGTGAGCGGTTCGGCTTCACTCAAGCCCGGAATGGGCGGTAGTGCAGCACGAGCACCCGTTGTCACGACGATTTTTGAACCGGTGAGCGTCGTGTCGCCCACCTGGACGGCTTTGTCACTAACGAACTTGGCTTCGCCCAGAAAAACATCGACGCCATTTTCGTTATATCGAGCGACTGAGTCATGATGCGAGATCTTCGCACGGACTTCCCGAACCCAGGCCATACTGTCCGCAAAGTCGATATCGCCGCCGAGGGCTTTTCGGGTCGACATTGCAATGATCGCTTTCGATGGCACGCAGCCGACGTTGAGACAATCGCCGCCCATAGCATGGCGTTCAATGAGGGCCACTTTGGCCCCAAGGCCCGCAGCCGCGATGGAGATAATGAGTCCTGCGGGACCTGCGCCAATAACCACCAGGTTGTAGCCTTCCGGGTCTGGCTTCGGGTTTTGATAATCTGTCGGGAAAACCAGTGAGCGCCACTCGTTGTCGAAATTCTCTCCGGGATACATTTCAGGACTCCTTGGATTCTGTGGCTTCAGTGACGCCAATGGTTTCTTTCAAGGTCTTCGCGGCAAAGCGTGCGATCAACACGGTCACGACTGCAGTAGCAATCAGTCCGCCGAAGAAAAAGACTTTGCCATATGGACCGGCTTCATACTCGCCGGCCAAGATGGCCGTGAGATCACTGAGACCGGAGCCGATGTAGACATACAACAGGGTGCCCGGAAACATACCGATCCACGATCCGAAGAAAAAGTTCTTCAAGGACATGCCGGTTAAGCTCATGAGGTAGTTCATGACATTGAACGGAAAAATGGGCGATAGCCGAAGTAGTAGCATGACGAGAAAACCGCGCTCTTCGGTGGCGCTATCAATCGCGGTAAGCCGCGCATCTGCACCAATTTTTTCCTTAACCCAACCGCGTCCGAGTGATCGCCCGATCAGGAACGCTGCTGTCGCACCGATGACGCTAGACACAGAGACGAGGGCGGTTCCATAGATGACGCCGAAGACATAGCCCGCCGCTAAGGTCAGGATGGAGCCCGGCAGCATCAGAACGGTAGCCGCAACATAGACGCCGATAAAAACAAGCCAGGCGGTTTGTTTGTTGGCATCGATCCAGCTAACCAGGCTGGTGAGCCATTCCGCAATGGGAAACTGGGTTGCGCCGACAGCGAGTAAAGCGATAGCGCCTACCAGCAGCAGAATTTTGGTTTTGGATTGCATGAGTTGATAATTCCTTACGCGCTAGCCTGCGCGACTGCTATCAAGTTGGGTTTGTGTGATGTATTCGTTTAGCCAGGACAACAATGCCTCTCTGGATTGTCGTTTGTCGGGCTCCAACTGATCACGAATCTGTTTAAATTGTGCTTCATGATCGAGATCTACATGAGTTGCCAGTGTCGCGACAGTGCGTTTCTCGTCCAAACAAAGCGCGGTCAACGCACTGCCCAACAATGGCGTAGACCAGGGTAGATTGTGAAGATTTGGCCACGGCCCATTGCAACCCATCACGACGACGCCGCCATCTTCAGCTGCACCGAGTACAACGTCATGGCTTCTGAGTGACGTTCCGGCACTGGCGAGATAATCTGGCGTTAGCGACGGCGCATCAATGCCGATATACAAGCGCGGTGCTTCGTCATCGTCGATCGTCGTATCAATACTCATGATACGTTCACCCAGGTTGCCCGGCGCTTGATGCATAATTTTGGCATCGACCGGAAGAGATTCAGCCCAGGGTAGGTCGTCCGCCTCGGCGACGGCGATCACACGGGGGCCTTGCCAGGCGTTAAGGTCCTCCAGCGCGCAGTCAACCAGCAACAAAGACAAGCGATGAGCGGCATCAATGCCCGCGGTTGCCGCAATGCGTTGTTTGCTGACGCCCGGCCTTGGCCGTTTGCACATCAGCACGAGTACGCAAGCGTTGTCTTTGGTTGATTTCATGCAGTGATCAGTCTCAATAAATCGTTCACCAGACCAGACCGATCAAGGTACTGAAACATTTCAGGTTTGGCCCAAAAAAAGGCTCAGACGGCTTGGTCTCCCGATTCCCCGGTACGGATGCGGATGACCTGCTGAAGCGGCGTGACGAAGATCTTGCCATCGCCGACCTTGCCGGTCCGTGCCGCGGTGACAATCGCTTCTACGATGGCTTCGGCTTGATCATCTGATGCGGCGATTTCAATCTTGCTCTTAGGCAGGAAGTCGACCACGTATTCGGCGCCACGATAGAGCTCTGTATGGCCTCGTTGACGGCCAAATCCCTTGACTTCAGTCACTGTCATTCCCTGCACGCCAAGCTCTGCGACGGCATTTCTAACATCATCAAGACGAAACGGTTTTATAATCGCGGTGATCAGTTGCATGAGATTTCCCAGAGTTTCAGCATCTACTACTACGCTAGTGTATAACACAACAGAACGTCAGATAGGCTCGGCAGGCCGATGATGGCTAGCGCACAAAGGCGAGAAAATGAGCGAGCAGACAGTTAGTGAGCCCGTCGATGCATCAACCATCATGTTGTTGCGCGACAAAGTTGGTGACGGACTTGAAGTCTTTATGTTGCGACGGCATTCACGTGCGGACTTCGCGAGTGCGTTTGTTTTTCCCGGCGGTTTGGCGGCCGAGTCCGACTTCGAGCGCCAGCTGGAGCCTTTTTGCTGTGGGTTGAATGATGCAGAGGCATCACGCCAACTGAACCTTGATACGGGCGGTCTCGGTTTGTGGGTCGCGGCGATTCGAGAGTGCTTTGAAGAGAGCGGTTATTTGTTAGCGCGTGATTTTCGCGGGGAACTTTGTCAGCCTGGTGCAGCAGAAAACGCCGAACGGTTTTTGGATTATCGGCGCGCGCTGGAGTCCGGGTCGCTGACGCTGCTGCAAGTGTGTGAATCCGAATCGCTAACCTTGCTTTGTAGTGGTATGGAATACGTTAGTTTCTGGACAACACCGATATTAATGAAACGACGCTATGCCACTCGTTTTTTTGTGGCAGCGGTGCCCGAGGGGCAACAAGGAGCAGCCGACGGTCGTGAAACGGTTGAGTCCCGTTGGGTCTGCCCAATTGAAGCGTTGGACGCAGAAGTAACGGCAGAGATGAAACTTCACCCGCCGACTATCGAGAACTTGAGGTGGTTGGGGAAATTTGACTCTGTTGAAGCCGTCATGGCCAGTGCCGCGCGCATAGATAAATCGGCGATCGAAGAGATTTTGCCGGTTATTTCCGAAACAGAAGCGGGTATGACGGTCTCCATACCTGGCGCCGATGACTGAGCAGGCTACCAATCGTCTCGCTCCGACGATCCCGGTTCAACTGACGGATCAAGTGGTTCGGTATGTGGCGCCGAATGGTGGCTTCATGAC